>JAQZBU010000028.1 GCA_029237735.1 Ramlibacter sp.
TGGGTGGCTGCAGCCGCAGGCCCGGCCGCTCGCCGCCGAGTGTCAGGGGCAACAGCGGCACCGTCGCCGCGCGGCCATCGGGCAATGTCAGCGGTGCCAAGCCGCCGGTCTGCTTCAGGTGTTCGTCGTCGAAGAGCTCCTCGGGCTTGGTGATGGGCGCGAACGGCAGGCCGTGCTTCTCGAAAACGGCCGCCAGTTCGGCGCCGCTGTGGCTTGCCAGGCGCGAGCGAAGGATCGGCAGCATCCACTCGCGGGCATTCACGCGGTCGTTGTTGGTCTTCAGCCGCGGGTCGACGTACAGGTCGGCAAAGCCGAAAGCATCGCAGAACAGCTTCCACTGCGTGTCGCTCACCGCCGCCAGGAAGATCTGCTCGCCGTCCTTCACCGTGAACACGTCGTACACCGCCCAGGCCGAGATACGCCCCGGCATGGGCGCGGCAGGCTTGCCGGTGACGGCGAACTGCATCATGTGCTGGGCCACGAGGAACACGTTGTTCTCGAACAGCGCGCTCTGCACTTCCTGGCCCTGGCTCGTTTGCGCGCGCTGCATCAGCGCGGCCATCGCGCCGATCGCGCCGAACATGCCGCCCATGATGTCGTTGACGCTGGTGCCCGCGCGCAGCGGGTCGCCGGGCCGGCCCGTCATGTAGGCCAGGCCGCCCATCATCTGAACCACTTCATCGAGCGCGGTGCGATGGTCGTATGGGCCGGGCAGGAAGCCCTTGTGGCTGACGTAGATCAGCCGCTCGTCGAGCTTGCGCAGTGCCACGTAATCCAGGCCGAGCTTGGCCATGGTGCCGGGCTTGAAGTTTTCGCTGACGATGTCGGCGGTGGCGACGAGCTTAAGCACGGCCTCGACCCCTTCGGCTTGCCGCAGGTCCAACGCGATGCTCTTCTTGTTGCGGTTGAAAAGCGGGAAGAAGCCCGCGCCCGAGCCGAGCAGGTGGCGTGTGTTGTCACCCGCGATCGGCTCGACCTTGATCACTTCGGCCCCCAGGTCCGCCAGCACCATCCCGCAGGTGGGGCCCATGACCATGTGGGTGAATTCGACGACGCGGATGCCTGCGAGTGGCAGTGTGTTCATGCACCAATTCTGTCATTGCGGGCTTGACCCGCGCTTGTCATGCCGGGCTTGACCCGGCATCCACTTCACTTGTCATGCCGGACTTGATCCGGCATCCATGCTGCCGCGCCACGATGGATTGCGGGTCAAGCCCGCAATGACAAGCGATTTCAAGCCCGCAATGACAAGGATCACTCTGCCTTGAAGCCCGACGCCTTGATCGGCGTCTCCCATTTCTTCAGGTGCTCCGCCTGCGTGACCGCAAGCTGCGGCCCCGGCGCGTGGTTGGGCACCAGGCCAAAACCATAGATGCGCTCCTGGATTTCCGGCGCCTTCAGCGCGTCGGCCACCGCGCGGTCGATGCGCGCGACCAGGTCCGCCGGCATGCCGGGCGGGCCGTACAGGCCGAAGAACGCGTCGGCCGTGCTGTTGATGCCGGTTTCTTTCAGCGTCGGCACATCCGGCAGCGCACGGTTGCGCGCCTCGCCCGTCACCGCGAGGATGCGCACCTTGCCGGCCTTGTGGTGCTCGATCGTCTCTGACGCCGTGTCCACCATCAGCGGAATCTGTCCGCCGATCAAGTCTTGCGCGGCGGGCGCCCCACCCTTGTACGGGACGTGCGTCAGCGGCACACCGGCTGCCTGGCTGAGAAGCAAACCCGCGAAATGAAGGTGACGATGCGCGAAATCGGCGTGAAATCCCTGATCGGGTCGTACGGCAGGTTGTTGTACAGCCACGGCGCGATCACCATCGCCCCGCTGGGCGAGAGCACCAGGTTCTGCCCATCGGGCGCCATGCGCTTGAGCTCACCCAGGATGAGCCGCCCCGCGGCACCCGGTTTGTTGTCCACCACGACGTTCTGGCCGAGCGACGCCTTCATCTTTTCGGCGAGCACGCGGGCGATCGTGTCGGCCGAGCCGCCGGGCGGAAAGCCTATCCAGATCTTCATCGTGCGCTCCTGCGCCAACACGGCGGGAGCGGTAAGCGTGGCGGCGGCGAGGGCGGTGAATTGGCGGCGTTGCATGGCGTCTCCTTGATGAACCGGTTAAATTTACTGGTAAGCATGCCAACTCGTCATCAGGGCGGACCCGAGCAGCGCCGAAAAAGTACCCACAACAAAGGAGCCCCACCCCATGACCGTCATCGACGTCCACACCCACATGTTCACCACTAAGTGGCTGGAGCTGCTGAAACAGGAAGGCGGCCAGTACAACATCCAGACCCGGCCGGACGGCCAGAAGGAAATCTTCCGCGGCAACACGCCCGTGGTGCTGCCGCAGAAGGGCCACTTCGACTGGGATTTGCGCATCGAGCACATGAACAAGGCCGGCATCGACATCTCGGTGTGCTCGCTCACCTGCCCCAACGTGTACTGGGGCGGGGAAGACGTGAGCGTGCGCGCCGCGCGCGAAGCCAACGACAACTTCGCCGAGGCGCAAGCGCGCTTCCCCGACCGCATCCGCTGGTTCACCTCATTGCCGTGGGAGTATCCCCAGCGCGCCATCGAGGAGCTGGAGCGCAGCTGCGCCAAGGGTGCGGCGGGCGTGATGGTGCTGGCCAACGTGGCGGGCAAGAGCCTCACAGACCCGATGTTCGCGCCCATCTGGGCCGAGATCGACAAGCGCGCGCTGCCGGTGCTGGTGCACCCCACCGACCCGCCGGGCGTGGACTACATGGACATGACCAAGTTCGATTTGAGCTGGAGCGTCGGCTTCATGTTCGACACCACGCTGGCCATCACGCGCATGATTTTCGAGGGCTTCTTCGACCAGTACCCGAACATCAAGGTGATCGCCTCGCACGGCGGCGGCACCCTGCCCTATTTGGTGGGTCGGTTCGAGAAGGGGGATGAGGTGGAGATCCCACAGCGCCGGCAGATGAAGCGCAAGCCCACCGACTACCTGCGGCATATCTATTACGACAGCATCACGTACGACGTGCGGTCATTGAAGTATCTGATCTCGATCGTCGGTGAGGACCACGTGATGCTGGGCACCGACTGGCCGCATTGGGTGCACGACACGAAGGGGGCGTTTGCGAATACGGCGCAGTTGCCCGAGGGGCAGATGAGTAAGGTGCGGGCGGAGAATGCGGTGAGGGTGTTCGGGTTTTGAATATGCAGGGCACGCCCGATCAGCGATGCTTCAAATTGATGACGAAGCTCTCCTTGACTTCCTCCATCACCACGTAGCTGTTCGACTGCGCAGGCACGGGGATTCTCTTGAGCATCGAGCCAAGCAGGTGCCGGTATTCGGTCATGCCCGTCAGCCGCACCTTGACCAGGTAGTCGAAGCTGCCTGAGACGAGGTGGCACTCGAGCACTTCGGGCATGTGCTCCAGCTCGTCGCTGACCTTCTTGAAGATCTGCTCGGATTTCTCTGCGAGCGTGATCTCGACGAACACCAGCAAGGCTTTGCCCGCCGCAGCCGGGTTGATGCGCGCGTGGTACCCGGTGATCACGCCCAGCCGCTCCAGCCGCTTCACGCGCTGTGAACACGGCGAGGTGGAGAGCCCGATCCTGTCGCCCAGTTCGGTCATCGTCAGGCGCCCCTGCCGCTGGAGGAGATCGACGATCCGCAGGTCGATCGCATCGAGTTCTGATGTTTGCTGCATTGCCGGTACTTTTCGTGAGGTCAACAGCAGCAATTCTCGCGGAACCCCTCAATTACTCAATTACAGCAACAGTTGCTGCGCTTCCTGCGTACAGTGTCACCAATCGCTTGAATGATAGGGGAAACGCTGTGAAAGTCATTGTCCTGGGTGCCGGCGTCATTGGCGTGACGACCGCCTACTACCTCGCGCGATCGGGGGCGCAGGTCACTGTCATCGACCGGAACCAAGGGGCGGCACTGGACGCCAGCTTCGCCAATGCGGGACAGGTCTCGCCTGGCTACTCGACGCCGTGGGGTGCACCGGGCATTCCACTGAAGGCCCTCAAGTGGATGTTCCAGCGCCATGCGCCGTTGTCGCTTCGCCCCGACGGATCTCTCTTCCAGCTGCAGTGGCTTGCCGCCATGCTGAAGAATTGCTCGCCGGCTCGGTACGCGCAGAACAAGGAGCGCATGTTGCGACTTTCCAGCTACAGCCGCTCTTGCCTCCAGCAGCTTCGCGGCGAGGCGGGCATCCAGTACGAAGCGCGCACCGCGGGAACGCTCCAGCTGTTCCGCTCGCACAAGCAGCTCGAACAAGCCGAGCGCGACATCCGCGTCTTGCGCGAATGCGGCATCGCTTTCGAGCTGCTGGACGCAGCAGGTGTCAGCCGGGTAGAGCCGGCGCTGGCGCACGCCCGGGCAGACATCGCGGGAGGGCTCCGCTTGCCTGCGGACGAGACGGGGGACTGCTACCAGTTCACGACGGCGCTGGCAAAGCTGGCCGAGGGCCTCGGTGTCCAGTTCCGCTTCGGCGCCTCTGCGGCTTCGTTCACGTTCGACGGGTCGGACCGCATCACGGGTGTGCAGCTTGATACGGCGGATCGCGAGGTGGTGAAGGCGGATCGCTACGTGCTCGCGCTGGGAAGCTATTCCCGCGCCCTGCTCGCCGGCACCGGCATCGACGTCCCTGTCTACCCCGTGAAGGGCTACTCGCTCACCATCCCGATCGTCGATGAGAGCCTGGCGCCGGTGTCGACTGTGCTGGATGAGACGTACAAGATCGCGCTGACGCGGTTCGACCGGCGCATCCGGGTGGGCGGCATGGCAGAACTGGGGGGCTTCGACCAAACGCTGCGTCCGCGCCGCCGCGCGACGCTCGAGATGGTCACACGGCAGTTGTTCCCGGGTGGCGATCTCGCAGCAGCCGAATTCTGGACGGGTCTGCGCCCGATGACACCCGACAGCACGCCCATCGTGGGCCGTACACCGCACCGGAACCTCTTCCTGAACACCGGCCACGGCACGCTGGGCTGGACGATGGCCTGCGGCTCCGGCCGCTTGCTGGCGGACATCGTCACCGGCCGGTCGCCGGAGATCTCCACCGAAGGCCTTGCCGTGGACCGGTACGGTCGCGCGGGCCGGGTTGCAGATCCTGATCGCGCGGGGCAGTTTGCGTGACGGGCCGAGCGCGAGACATGTTTGGGTTTTAACAGTTAAGTGTTGCTCGCGCGGGCTAGAATCAATCGCCCACGAAAAAGGTGGGTCGGGTTTGACGACCTGCATAGCAAGCAAGTGGCTCTCAAAAAAAAGGCCACTTGTACCGACAGGGACAGTGGCCTTTGCCATTTGAGCCGCGCTTTTTGGCGGCCTGGATGGGAGGCTCGCAAGAGCCTGCCGGTTTTGCGCTTGCTTGCACCGGTTCGTCAACCTGTTCGGGCCGCCGCCATTCATCAGGATGCGCGGCGGTTCTATCCAAGAGATAGCTCAGGGAACGACGATGGACACGCAACGCGCCGATGATGTGCGAGCTCAAACGGTCTCGCCACATAAACTCAATCAAATGATCGAAATGGCCGTGCGGCTCGACCACGCGTTCGCGCTCGTGGACGAGGCGCTCGCGCAGGACCCGAAGGCGCAGGAGTTGAGGGCTGCGCTGGATCGGGTGCCGGTGAGGGGATTGTGTAGGTTGGTTAGTGTTGCGAGGGGGACGTAGGCGTCATCTTTCCGTTTCAGGCCACGCAACACTTCGACGACGTCGGGCGGGCAGAATCCACCCATGCAAGACGCCCCGTCCCATCCTGCGCACCCCCGCGACCCGCTGCACGGCCTGACGCTTGAGGCCATCGTTCGAGCCCTGGAACGGCATTACGGGTGGGCCGAACTGGCGGTACGAATCCCGGTCCGGTGCTTCACGCACGATCCAAGCGTCAACTCAAGCCTAAAGTTCCTTCGCAAAACACCCTGGGCGCGTGGGAAGGTGGAAGCGCTCTACCTATTTATGCTGCGCGAACAGAAGCGGGGCAACGGTGGTTGAGCGCCGCTGAGGAGGTCAGCTTCTGGCCGAAAGCGGACATCGGCCTGCCCCTCGACCCACCTGCGGGCGGTCAATCCGCTTGTGGATTTAGTCCTGTCCATCGTGTCCTTGTGTTCCACGCTGTCCTCGTGGCACCCCCACCCCGTCCCTCCTCGTGACAGGTGCCGTGACAGGTGGCGTGACAAGCCCTGTGGATGCAGTGGCCCGCTTGACCGGGAGCCGCAAAAACTTTGCGATGCCGGAGGCTGTGTCCGCCAAGGCAATAGGCAATTTCGTGGGGCATCATGGCGGGAAGTCACATCGCCTGATCCCGGCAGTCAGCCCCGCACGGCGCCGGCGGTCAGGCCGGCCACGAAGTGCTTCTGCATGAAAAAGAACAGCAGCAGCGGCGGGAGCGCAGCAAACAGTGCGCCGGCGGAAATCAGGTTCCACGCGGTCAGCCATTCCCCCTTCAAGCCAGCAAGCCCAAGCGTCAAGGGCTTTGCCGCATCGCTTTGCACCAGCGCCAGCGCCCAGAAGTAGTCGTTCCACACGAAGGTGAACACGAGAACGGCAAGGCCAGCGAGCGCCGGCCGAATGAGCGGCACGACGATCTTGCGAAGTATCTGGAATTCAGAGGCACCTTCCAGCCGCGCGGCTTCGAACAGCTCCTCCGGCAACGACGCGATGAAGTTGCGCAGGAACAGAGTGGCGAAGCCGGTCTGGAACGCGGTATGGAACAGCACCAATGCCCACACGCTGTTGTACATGCCCAGGGTTACGGCCAAATCACGCACCGGGATCATCAGGATCTGGTAAGGCAGGAAATTGCCCGCGATGAACATCGCGAACAACAGTGTGCGGCCGGGGAACTGGTATTTGGCCAACGCGACCGCTGCCAACGTGCTGAGCACCAGCACGCCGGCCACGGTGGTCACCGTGACGATCACGCTATTAACGAAAAAACCCATCATCGGCGAGGTCGCGAACACTTCGCGGAAGTTGTCCACGAAGGCAATCTTGCTGGGCCAGCCCCAGTAGTTTCCGGCCAGCAGGTCGGCCTGAGGCCGGCCGGCGGTGAGGAAGATGGCGATCAGCGGCGCCATCCACAGCAGCATCGAGGCATACAGTGCAATGCGGTAAGTCAGGCGCGAGGCTGGCGGGCTGTCGGCGATCTGGGTCGGGTACATCAACGGCCTTTCTTTTCTTCGCGTAGGGTGTGCCGCAGGAACCAGCCGATGTAGAAGCTCATGATGACGAAAAGCACGGTGGCGATGGCGGCGCCATAGCCCGCGCGGTAGCTAAAGATCGTCGCGTCGTACATCTGGTAGGCCAGCACGGTGGAGCGGCCGTAGGGGCCGCCTTGCGTCATCACAGAGATCATGTCGAAATTGCGCAGCGACATGATCACCGTGATGATCGACGCGACGAAAGTGACCGAGCGAAGCTGTGGGAGCACGATGTAGCGAAAGAGCCGCCAGCCCGAAGCACCATCGAGCCGGCCCGCCGCGACCAGTTCGTGGTCGACCTGCGAAAGCCCCGCCAGGAACAGAACGAGGCAGAACGCCACCTGCGCCCACAAGGCCGCGACGATGATGCCGAATGTCACCCAGTGCTCGTTAGACAGGACTGCAACGGGCGCCAGGCCCAGCGCCTTGAACACCATTGCCAGCAGGCCAAAGGTCGGGTCGTAGAACCACGCGAACACCACCCCGATGATGACGTGAGCCAGCACCAGCGGGATGAAGAAGACCGCCTTGACGATGCGCATCTCCGCAAGCTTCTGATTGAGGAAGATTGCAAGCGCCAGGCCGATCACCGGCGCCAGAAGGAACAGCGCGAGCCAGATCACGTTGTTCTTCAGCGAGACCATAAACTGCGGATCGCTGAACAGCTCGATGTAGTTGCCGAGCCCCACCCACGTCTTGGGCCCGGTGCCGTCCCAGTCGAAGAAGCTGATCCAGATGCTCTGGACGGCAGAGACGGCAATCACCGTGCCGAACAACAACACCGGCAGGAACAGCAGCAGCGCAGGCGTCAGCCAGGACTGGTGCCTGGACCACAGTTGCTTCATCGGCTTCTTCTATTGGTGACGATGCGATTACTTGAAGATGCGCGCGCGCGTGGTCTCGAGCCGCTCGAGGATGGCGTCAGCGCGCTCGGGTTGCTGCAGGAACTCTTGGAAGCCGCGCATGCCGGCCTGCGCCATGTCGGGGTCGGTGTCGCGATCGTAGAACTGCGAGGATCCCTTGGCGTTCTTCGCATGCGTGAACTGTTCTGCAGCATATGGATCATCGGTGATAGCTACGTCCACGCGCGACGGCAGCACGGCGCCGCCCTTGGCGAAGGCCAGGTTGTTTTCCTTGCTTGCAAAGAAAGCGAGGAACTTCTTGGCGAGGTCCTTGTTCTTGGCGCCGCGAGGAATGCCCACTCCGTTGACCGAGAGCTCCTCGTACCGAGGCATGTTCGCCTCAACCACCGGGAACGGGAAGAATCCGATGTTGCTGTGCATCTCGGCAGGCAACGACGTGCGCACATACGGCCCGAGGAGGTACATCGCCGCCTTGCCCTGAGACAGGAACGGGATGCCTTCCTGCCAGCCGTATGAAGAGGCGTTCTCGAGGAAGTAGCCCTTCTTGATCGGGTCGGCCCACAGAGCGAATACCTTCTTCACGCGCGCGTCGGTGTAGGGCACCTTGCCGTCCATCAGCTTCATGTGAAATTCCAGGCCGTTGGTGCGCAAATCGAGGTAATCGAACCAGAGTGAATTGGCCCACAGGTCGCGGGTGCCGATGGTGAAGGGCACGATCCCGGAGGCCTTGAGCTTGCCAGCAGTTGCCATCAATTCGGTCCAGGTCTCCGGCGGCTTGACGCCGGCCTTCTCGAACACCTGCTTGTTGTAATAAAAGCCCCAGGTCGTCATGTTGGTGGGCAGCATGTATTGCTTGCCATTGTCGGTGACCGCAGGGATGAAAGGCTTCATCGCCTCGTTCAGCTTGGTCTCCTTGAGGAAGCCGCTGAGATCCTCGAACAGGTTGCGCTTGGTGAAGGCACGCATGCGCGCGCCGGTGAACCAGAAGGCAATGTCCGGCGGGCTTGTGACCAGGAAGTTGCGGATGGAGGTCTTATAGGACTCCACGTCGCTGTAGTTCACCGTGACCTTCACGCCCGGGTTCTGCGCCTCGAAGTCGCCCACGATCTTGTTAAGCGCGGCCTTCTGGCCGGTGCCGCTGCGATCGGTATTGATGACCAGGGACTGCTGCGCCATTGCCCCGTGCATGACAAGCACTGCTGCTGCGCCCAGGGCCATGTTGCGCAGCCATGCAAGTGGCTTTACGGGGAATCGGGTATGAGGACTCATGGTTGTCTCCTTGAGGGTGGGTAAATCCGGTTTGGCCGGTGTTGGGAATTTGAACGGTCAGGCAGGCAGGCGCGCGCCCGTCGCTTCGTCGAACAGGTGGGCGCTGGCTGCGTCCGGCAGGAAATGGATGAAGTCGCCGGGCATGGCGCTGACCCGCTCGTGCACAACGCTGACGATGTCTTGCGTCCCGCTCCTGAGGACCATCTGGGTCTCGGAGCCAGACGGCTCCACCAGCGCGACCATGACCGCCAAACCTTCACGCACCAAGCGGCAATGCTCCGGCCGGATGCCGTACACGGCGCGCCCTTCCTTCGGGTTCCCGGGAGGCAACGGCAGCGTGAGGCCGCAGTCAGCCAGGAAGCTGCCACCCTCGAATCGGCCGGGCAGGAAGTTCATCGACGGCGAGCCGATGAAGCCGGCCACAAACACGTTGCAAGGGTTGTCATAGAGCTCCAGCGGCGGGCCGATCTGCTCGACGCGGCCCTCGCGCATGACCACGACCTTGCTGGCCATCGTCATGGCCTCGATCTGGTCGTGGGTCACGTACACGGTGGTCGTACCCAGGCGCTGGTGCAGTTCCTTGATCTCGCCGCGCATGGCCACGCGCAGCTTGGCGTCCAGATTGGACAGCGGCTCGTCGAACAGGAAGACCTTGGGGTCGCGCACGATGGCACGGCCCATGGCCACGCGCTGGCGCTGGCCGCCGGAGAGCTGGCGCGGAAAGCGATCGAGCATGGGCGTGAGGCCGAGAATCCCTGCAGCGTGGCCGACCTTCTGGTCAATCTCCGCCGACTTGGCAGAGCGCATCTTGAGCGAAAACGCCATGTTGTCGCGGACCGTCATGTGGGGATATAGCGCATACGACTGGAACACCATGGCGATGTCCCGGTCCTTGGGCGGTAGGTCATTGACCACCGCACCGTCGATCGACATCGTGCCGCCCGAGATCTTCTCCAGGCCGGCGAGCATGCGCAGCAGCGTTGACTTGCCACAGCCCGACGGACCCACCAGCGTGACGAATTCGCCGTCAGCGATGTCGATCGACACGCCCTTGAGGATGTCGACAGGACCGAAGCTCTTTTGCACGTTGGAAATGTTCACTGATGCCATCAGCCTGCTTCCTCTTGTTCCGGTCTCGCCACGGATGCGGCACAAAACTTATTTACAGATAAGCAAGTATACTGCTTTCCGATCAATGGAGGAAACATGAGCGATCTCAAGACCCCGCCAGCAGGTCCGGGGCGCATGCTGCCGCCGGGCGAATACGGCTTCGACCAGCTGGAGCTCGGCGACCACTACAAGACCGCCGGTGTCACAATAACGGAGGCCCACATTGTCGGTTTCGCGGGCCTGTCGGGCGACCTGTTCGACGTGCACATGGACGACGAGTTCGCGCGCGAGGCCGGCTTCAGCGGGCGAATCGCCCACGGGCTGCTGGGTCTTGCCCTGGCCGACGGCCTCAAGACCCGCAGCCCGGTGCGCCTGCTGGGCATCGCCACACTGGGCTGGAACTGGTCGTTCCGTGCGGCACTGTTCCCGCAGGACCGCATCCATGCGCGGCTCGAGGTAATCGCCAAACGGGCAACCAAACGCGCCGACCGCGGAATCGTCACTTTCGCCATGACAGTGCTGAATCAGCGCGGCGAGACCGTACAGGAAGGCCAGACACAGCTGATGATGAAAGCCGGTCCAAAAGCTGATTGAGGCTACGATAGTGGACCGCGCCCCCCGAACGACGAGACGCAATGCCTGAACCAAGAAGTTTGAAGAAGCCTGCGCGGGAGCCCCCGGTGGCCACGCGTGGCGACATGCGCCAGAACATCAAGCTGGTGGCAGCCCGGTTGCTCACGCTGCATGGCTTCAACGGAACGAGCTTTCGCGACATCGCGCTGGAGCTCGGCATCACCACCACCAACATCCACTACCACTTCGGCAACAAGCACGGCTTGGTCGACGAGGTCCTGGCCGACTATGTGGCCGAGGTCGAGGCACGCCACCGCAAAATCTGGCTCGACAGTGCATGCACGCTGCAGCAGAAGCTGCGGCTGCTGGTCGAGTACAACTGGGAACGCTACCAGCAGGTCAACAAGGGCCGCGACGGCGGCAAGACCTGGAGCCTGATCGGGCGGATGCGCCTGGAGAGCGATAACCTCAGTGACACCGCAAAGGCCAGCCTCAGCGCGTTCACTGCCACGCTGCACGAGCTGATCCGCTCGGCCGTGGACGACGCCTGGCGGCGTGGCGAACTCGCCCCCAGCACCCCGCGCCAGGACTTGGCCTTCCTCATCCTCAACATCGTCAACAGCTCCTCGGTGTTTACTCATGGCACCGGTGGTTTCGATCGGCTGGAGTTGTTTTTCGACGCGTTCTCCAGGGTGATGCTGTCTGCCTACTCGGGGACGGCTGCGACCGCAAAGGCAACGACGGCGAAAGCCTCTAAAGTACCCGGCAAAACTTCTGCGAAGGCAGCTGCGGCCGGGGCAAGGGTCAGCAAGTCCAATTGACTTACCTGTAAATAAGTTTTAGACTGCCTGTATCGTTCATCCATGCGCAGGCAGGTCTTCTTTTATGCAGGTTGTTTCAGCCGCCCAGGTCGCGGCGCTCTTCAAGGACGGTGACACCGTCGTCATCGGCGGCTCGGGTGCCGGTCATGCGGTTCCCGAGGCACTCATCGAGGCTGTGGAAAAGCGCTTCCTCGACACCGGACTCCCCCGTGGCATCACGTCCCTGCATCCTGTAGGCATCGGCGACCGTTCGCATCGCGGCGTGTCGCGCTTTGCCAAGCCGGGCCTGCTCAAGCGCATCGTCTGCGGCACCATCGTCGATGCACCGGCCATCGCCGCGATGGCCAGCGCCAACGAGATCGAGGCTTACACACTGCCGCAAGGAGCCCTCTCGCAACTCATGCGCGAGATCGCCGCAGGCCGCCCCGGCCTGCTCACGCACGTGGGCCTGCACACCTTCGTCGATCCACGCCAGGCCGGTGGCCGGCAAAGCGAACGCGCAACTGAAGACCTGGTCGAGCTCGTCACGCTCGCCGGCAAGGAATGGCTGTTCTACAAGCCCTTCCAGATCGACGTGGCTTTCCTGCGCGGCACGACTGCCGACGAAGACGGCAACATCTCGATGGAAGACGAAGCCATCTTCGGCGAGATGCTGTCGATGGCGCAGGCCACGCGCCGATGCGGCGGCATCGTCGTTGTGCAGGTCAAGCGGCTGGCACAGCGCGGCGCGCTGCCCGGCAAATCGGTCAAAATCCCCGGCCTGCTGGTGGACCTGGTCGTGGTCGACAGCGCGCAGATGCAGACCTACCAGACGCAGCAGGACGCGGCCTTCGCCGGTGCAATCCGCATTCCGCTAGGGGCGTTTCCCAAGCTGCCGCTGGACGAGCGCAAGATCGTCGCGCGCCGCGCCGCGATGGAGCTGGAAGAAGGCGCCGTGTGCAACATCGGCTCGGGCATCTGCACCGGCATCGGCATCGTCGCGGCTGAAGAAAGCGTGATCGACCGCATCGTGCTCACCAATGAGCAGGGCCTCATCGGCGGCGCGCCGGCCGGTGGGCTGGACGCAGGCGCCTCGCGCAACTACGCGGCCATCATCGACCAGCCCTACCAGTTCGACTTCTACGACGGCGGAGGCCTGGACATCGCTTTTCTCTCGGCAGTCGAGGTCGACCCGGAGTCCAACGTCAACATCAGCCGCTTTGCCGGCAAGGTGGTGGGCGTGGGCGGCTTTATCAACATCAGCCAGAACGCGAAGAAAATGGTGTTTGGCGGAACCTTCACGGCCGGCGGCCTTGAGATCGAAACAGGCGACGGCCGGTTGCGCATCACGAGGGAAGGCAAGCACAGCAAGTTCATCTCACGCGTGGCGCAGATCTCCTACAACGGCGCTTACGGCCGCGAACGCGGGCAGGAGACACTGTTCGTGACCGAGCGCGCGGTGTTCCGCAGTTCGGCGCAGGGCCTGGAGCTGATCGAGATCGCGCCGGGCATCGACCTGGAGCGCGACGTTCTCGCGCAAATGGAATTTCGTCCAGCCATCTCCAGCGATTTGCGAGAGATGGATGCACGCATCTTCCGCGACGAACCGATGGGCCTGGCGCAGCGCCTGAACCCGCGAACCCGCCGGGCCAACCCGAGGTTGATCGAAGCGGGCTACGCGTGAGCCCGCCGCCCGAAGCCCTCCTTGCGGGCACGACCGCCCCGCCCGGTCTTCCCCTTGCCCTCACCGGCGCCACGCGCTTGTATGCCATCGTCGGCGACCCGATCGACCAGGCCGGCTCGCCCGGGCTCTTCAACCAGGCGTTTCGCCGACTGAACCTGCCGGCCGTGCTGGTGCCGCTGCACGTACCCGCAGCGGGGCTGGCCAACTTGATTGAGCTGTTCCGTCAGTGCCGCAACTGGGACGGCCTGATCGTCACGGTCCCCCACAAAGTGGATATCGCTCGCTACCTGGACGAGCTGGGGGATTCGGCCCGCCTTACCGGCGCGGTCAACACTATCCGCAAGAATGCCGACGGCTGCCTCGCCGGCGCGAATTTCGACGGCGAAGGTTTCATGCGAGGCCTTCAGTCACACGGGCACGACGTGCGCGGCCGCAGGCTCATGCTGATCGGGGCCGGCGGCGCGGGCCGGGCGGTGGCCCATGCGCTGGCCGATGGCGGCACTGCGCTGATCACCATCGCCGACCTGGACATGCGACGTGCAACGGCATTGGCGGAGTCGGTAGCCCTGGAACATCCTGGTCTCGCCGTGCGGGCTGGCATGGCGGCCATCCTGGGTCACGACATGGTGGTCAACTGCACACCGGCTTCAGGCGACCGCCTGCCGCTGGACCTCACCGGCGCCGCGCCAGGCACGCTCATCGCCGACATCGCGCTCAAGCCCGCCGTGACACCCCTGATGCAGGCCGCACTTGCACGAGGCCTGCCGGTCCACGCGGGCATCCACATGCTGGCGGGGCAGGTGGATTCGGTTCTGGAGTTTTTCGGGCTTGCTGCCCGGAGCACGGCGCCAGCTGAAGATTGAACAGGTCGTCCGCCATGGATGCGCTTTAGCCGGTACCACGGCTGCCTTCGACCCAAACCGGAAGTCGACGCTGCCCATGTGAATCCCCGTAGAGCGGACGGTCAACGTCCGCTCTACGGGTTAGCAGCATTGACCATGACCCAGCCTCCGCCGCAAGGACGGGCCGCCGGGTCGGCAGCGCCCGTCTAGGCTTCGATGCACACCACCACGGTCTCGGGTAGCACGCCGTCATAGGACATCGCATCGGCCGCGTCCTTGGACTGCATCGCGGCGCCAAACTTCTCCATGTCCGGAACATCCATCATCAACGCCACGGAGGTCGGATCCGTCGGGTTGATGAAGGTGCGGATGTTCGTTACGCCGATCAGTCCGAAGAACTCCTTGCGCCTGGGCGAGGCCAGCCAGTGCTTCTGATCCTTGACCTTGTGGTGGGCGACGATGGTGGGCATCGAAGTCTCCTTTAGCGTTTCGGAAAACAAACACTGTTTCACCGATAGCGCCGCGTCCCAGCTAGCGCCTGTCCGAAGTGTGCGCTCATCGTTCGCTGATGTCCACGCGCTGCGTTCAGATCCGCGCCCGCATCGGCCGATGACCAAGGGCGACCGCGTAGCAGCGCTGGCCGAGTCCGTCTGTGCTGAAATGCGCCTATGTCTGGAGCGGGAACGTTACGCTCGCCTGGCCAACCAAGGACACCCGATGACCATGCTCAAAGCCCAGTACGACCACCGCGGCCCCGTACCACAGGATGTCATCCGCGCCGTGCCGCTTGAATTGCCGCCGCCAGGGGCCGGCCAAGCACTGGTCGCCATGCTGGCCGCGCCCATCAACCCGTCGAACCTGTTGACACTCACGGGGGACTATGGCGTGCTGCCACCGCTGCCGGCTATTGGCGGCAGCGAAGGCGTGGGTCGCGTGGCGGCGCTGGGCGATGGCGTCACAGGGCTGTCGGTGGGTCAGTTGGTGCTTCTGCCGCGGGGCAGCGGCACGTGGGTCACGCATCTGCTAGCAGATGTGCACTCGCTCGTGCCACTGCCCGAAGGAGCGGATCCGCTGCAGTTGGCGATGCTCACAGTCAACCCCCCCACTGCCTGGCTGTTGCTCGGCACGTTTGTCCCCTTGGCGGCGGGAGAGTGGGTAATCCAGAACGCCGCCAACTCGGGCGTTGGCAGTTACGTGATGCAGCTGGCGAGGCGGCGCGGACTTCGCACCGTCAATGTGGTCCGGCGTGCATCGGCCGTGCAAGCCACGCTGGCGCAGGGCGGCGATGTCGTGCTGGTCGACGGCGATGACATCGCCCGGCGCGCGAGCGAGGCCACGGGCGGTGCGCCGATCCGGCTCGGTATCGACGCAGTCGGGGGCGCAGCGACCGGTCGGTTGGCGCAGTGCCTGGCCGACGGCGGCACGGTCGTCAACTACGGCGTGCTGGGTGGTGCACCGTGCCAGCTCGCACCGAGTGAGTTGATATTCCGGGACATCGCATTGAAGGGCTTCTGGCTGGTGAAGTGGTTCCGAAATTCCAGCCAGGAGGCCCAGCGCGCGCTGTACGCGGAGCTCACTCGCCTGGTGGCAGACGGTACCCTGCACGCGCGCATCCAGTCGACGTATCCTGTCGACAGAGTTCGTGAGGCGGTCGCGGCCGCTCATGAAGGCGAGCGCGACGGCAAGATCCTGATCACCGGCGCAGCGAGCTGACCCGATTCAATCACCCATGCAAGACGCCCCGTCCCATCATGCGCACCCCTGCGACCCTCTGCACGGCTTGACGCTTGAGGCCATCGTTCGAGCCCTGGAACGGCATTACGGGTGGGCCGAGCTGGCGGTGCGGATCCCGGTCCGCTGCTTCACGCACGATCCAAGCGTCAACTCAAGCCTAAAGTTTCTTCGCAAAACACCCTGGGCGCGTGAGAAAGTGGAAGGGCTCTACCTATTCATGCTGCGAGAACAGAAGCGGGGCAACGGTGGTTGAGCGCCCCTGAGGACGTCTGCTTCCGACCCTGAGCGGTCAGACGGTAACTCGGATTCAATGGCGGAAAGCGGACTTCGAGCGGTCTTTGTCATGACATCGGCACGTAACGCGAGCTTTCAAGGCGTTGGCGAGGCGGCGTGCATTGTCACTGCGGCGCGCGCCTCACTGCGTAGGAGCCGGTATCGGGAAAATGCTCATCACCCGCCAAGCGCCGCCTGACTTGACCAGCACTTGGTTCAGCAGGAACCGCGTCGCCTGCGGAGACTGGTTCGGCGCGCCGATGGTGAACTGCACCGCTGCGTGCAGCTGTGCGACGCTGTCCGACATCGGCACCACGCGCACGCTGGTTGGATCGGGGTCGAGCCGCCATGTGCCCTCGTAGAGCTTCGCGAAGCGCTGCAACGCGGCGTCGCGACCCCAGACCGCGGTGCCGCGCGTGATCCAAAGGAACTGCGGCGAGTCGGCTAGCAGCGCCTCTAGGGCCTTCGCGTCGTGCGCGTTCTGTACCTGTACAAAGCGATCGAAGGCGGCGCGAACCTCGTCGTCGGTGGACGCGTGGGCGACCTCTACGGCCAAGGCGGCAGCGAACGCGGCGACGAGCGAGAGGACGGCTTGGCGAGCGGATGGGGGCATGATGGTCTCCTTCGATACGATGAGCGCCGGCGGTGTGCCGGTTGTGGGAAGATTCGCAGCGTGCTTGGCGAAAGTCCCTGCGAAATGGCTGTCTTTCGCCTGCGAATTGCCTAACTAAAGCTGAACAGGATGAAAGGCCACGAGAGCGCGGTTTATCGCTTCGGCCCGTTCTTGCTGGTGCCGAGCGAACGCATGCTGCTGCACGACGGCGCCCCGGTCGCGCTAGCGGGCAAAGCGTTCGACCTGCTCGTCGTGCTGGTCAGCCAAGCCGGCCACCTGGTGACGAAGGATGAGTTGCTCCGACGTGTCTGGCCGGGCTTGGTTGTCGAGGAGGTCAACCTGAGCGTCAACATGTCGGCAATTCGCAAGGCGCTTGCCTCCTCGCCGAACACCGCCGAATGGATCGAGACCGTGTCGCGCCAGGGATACCGGTTCAAGGCGCCGGTTGAGATCGACGATGCTGCGACGTTGGACCCGGCGCGGTTGCGCGGCATCCCAACGCCCACGCCGCCTGAGGCACCGTCGGCTGCCGCAGCGAAGCGCACAGGCCGGCGGCCGGCGTTGCTGTCGCTTGGCGCGCTGGCGCTTGGGCTCGCGGGGTGGCTCGGCTGGCTTGCGCTGCGCCACGCGCCACCGTACGCAGCGGTGGCGGTTCTGCCCTTCGCGGCGGACACGCCGGCTAACTCGAATCTGGCCGACGGAATCGCCGAGGAGACGATTAACGCGCTCACGCGTCTGCCGGACTTGCGCGTCGCGCCGCGCGCGTCGGCATTCCGCTTTCGCGGCGCCGACCCGCTGGAAGCCGGCCGCCGGCTCGAGGCGCCGGCCGTCGTCACCGGATCGCTCGCGCGCAGCGGCGAACGGTTGACGTTGCAGGTCGAGTTGGTCGACGTCGCGCGCGCCGCGCAGGTCTGGGGTTACCGTTACAACGTTGCGCTTGCCGAGTTGCCGCAATTGCAAGGACTACTGATCGACGACTTGGCTCACTCGCTGCGGGTGCACTCCGCTGCAGGCGACACGAAGCACGTCGGGCAGGACCCGACCCGAAACAGCGACGCCTACCAGGCGTACTTGCAAGGGCGCTTTCTATGGAACCAGCGCTCGGAGCAGTCGCTCAGGCGCGCGATCGAGCATTTCCGCCGTGCTATCGAGCTTGACCCGTCGTTTGCGCTGGCTTACGCGGCGTTAGCCGACGCCTACACGACGCTGGGATATCTGAGCTACGACGCGCCCACCGCGACGTTCGCGATTGCTCGGCCGTACGCGCTGAAGGCGATTGAACTCGACCCGTCGCTTTCGCAGGCGCACGCATCACTCGCGTACATCCGGTTCTATTTCGACTGGGATTGGGCCGGCGCGGGCGAAGCATTCCGCCGCGCCATCGCGCTCAACCCGAACGACCCGGTCGCACATCAATGGCATGCGGTTTATCTTCTGGCGGCCGGACGGCCTGGCGACGCGATGCATGAGATTCGCACCGCGCAGCGGCTCGACCCGCTGTCGCTCGCGATCAACACCGACGTCGGCTTTCACCATTACTACAACGGCCGCTATGCGGAGGCGATCGCGCAGTTGCAGTCCGTGCTCGGCATGAACAGGGACTTCGGCCTCGCGCATCTGTGGCTCGCGCGTTCATATCTCGAGGCTGGCCGCCTGGACGATTCGCTGGCCGAGACCGCCAGCGCCGAAGCCGTCGCGCCCCAATGGCCCGTGCTGGTTGCCGCGCGTGGCTACACGCTTGGCGTCATGGGGCGCGCTATCGAAGCGCGCGCAGTGCGCGACGAGATGGAACAGCAATCGGGACAGCGCTTCGTCACCTCATACGGCGTAGCGCTCGTGCACGCCGGGCTGGGCGAGAAGAAGCAGGCGTTCGCCTGGCTTAACAAGGCGTTCGCCGAGCGTTCACATTGGCTGGTGTGGCTGCGCCTCGACCCACGCTGGAAGACGCTTCGCGGCGACCCTCGCTTTGCAGCGCTCGTCGAGCAGATGAAGTACCCGGGTTGATGCAGTGCAGGTTGAGGACTCGCTACGCCTCCCCAGAAATACCCATAGCTGCCTATCAGGAACAGGACATGGCCGGAAATGGACATCCTGCGGATCCCAGGGCTGACCTACATTCGCGACCGCTCTGCATTGAATGTCGCTGCGTCATCGCGCGACCTCTCTGATATGGAAGTTACGCGTATGAGCAGTGCATCGAGCCTAGACAGGACCTCCCGCCGATCTGCGGCATCGACTTCCACTTCCATCGAATGTAGTTCTTTGGCGGCGAGATCAAGGTGATTGAGTCGCGCCTCCGCTTCAGCGCGATAGAGCTGCTCCCGAGAGCCTCCAAGCCCGCCCACCGCTATAGCGAGATCCCGGCGAGCTCTCGCTGCGGTTGCGGTCCGCTCTTTCGCGCGACCGATTTCTTCGCGTATCTGCGTTGTCAACCGCGAAAATTCCCGATCTGTCGAGGCCAAATGCTCCTGTAATCGAATCGACCAAGACCAAACCACCACGTCCCCTTCATCGCCATCGGGTTCGCCCGCCGTTACGACCTGCAGTTCGTTCCCGTAAGCATCACGGTATTTAAACCTGCAGTACGCTAGACCAGTGGGGCACGCGTCGACAAGCTCGTGATAGCCTCTCCTCCACATCAGCGGGCCGTTGCCGGAGCGAACCCGTTCGTCATCCTTGTACGACCAGTGGTTGTAGACCGGCTGCCACCCAAACTTTAGAAGGCGTTCGCGGGCAGCTGCCAATGGCTCGCCCGCGATACGGGGCACCGGCAGATGCTGAGTCGTGCTCGGCTGCGGGTACACGTCATCTTCCTCGCTTCCGTTGAGCGACCGGAGGGTCTCCGCCTCGGCTTCCACCTTCCAGCGTCGGAGCCGAGATACGGAAAATGCGTCCACGTCTGAGTCGACAAGCTTCGCGCAGGTCTGACACAGCCAAATCGCATTATCGATTGAGGCTCTATCATCTGCCGCCTGCCTGCCGTCGAACCGGGGCCCGCCTACTGACGCAGCAGCAATGTGAGCAGCCACGCCGACATTCACAGTTCGTGTGGGCTGGACGTGAGGCCCGATAGTCACGGAGCGACAGTTTGGGTTCGAGCACCGATATGCCACGCGCTTTGCAAGCGCTTCCTTGATACTCGATCCAAAGTCATCTCGCGCCACGTCCATCTGCCAATCAGCCAGGTGATGAGCTGCATTTTGCGCGATTTTCGCTTCCGACCCACTCCAGACATTCAACAGTTTGAGCGAGCTTCCCGAATGCCGATATCCGGCCGCACCTTTGAAATCTAGCATGACGGCGTGGTTAAACCAGGATGGCCGGCGTGGCGCCGCTATCGACACTCGTTGCCGCGCTGGGTCCGCAATGAACGTGTTACCGCCCGCAACCTGACTCGCCAACACGCTTCCGCAGTGATACAACTTCCGCCTGTCCTTTGCGGAGGGCTCTCCCATGCCAGTCGATCGCTACGGGTACGAATTGACTACGACCTCGGAAGCCGCTGCCAGCCACTGGGTCGAAGGCTCCGATAGATTCCTCGCCGCTGAGGGCTGTGTGCTGGATGCCTTCGACCGATCGGTTGCCGCAGACGCGGACTTTGCGCTCGGACACGCTGGGCGTGCCCGCATCCTGACCGTCCTGGGATCGACCAAAGAAGCACGTGCGGCCGCGGACCGTGCGGTAAAGCTCGGGGCCAACGCGACGAAACGGGAGCGATCGCAAATCGAAGCGGTCGCCGCCATCGCGTACGGCGATGCAGCCGGTGCGCTCGAACGCATCCGCGCGCACGTGGCGCTGTACCCGCGCGATGCGTTCGCCCTGCAGCCCGCAACCAATGTGTTCGGCCTGATCGGGCTGAGCGGGCGCATTGACCGGGAGCTCGAGGCATTCAACCTGCTGGCGCCGCTGGCGGGCGAGTACGGAGACGACTGGTGGTACCTGAGTACGCTGGGCTTCTGGCATACCGAACTGGGACGAGTCGAGCAGGGACTGGAACTCAATCTGCGCTCCATCGAGTCCTGTCCCCGCAACGGCAACGCGGCGCATGGCCTCGCACATGCATGGCACGAACTTGGCGAAGACGACGCTGGCATCGATTTCCTCGATCGTTTTCTCGCGCCATGTCCGCGCGATTCCACTTTGCATTGCCATCTCTCGTGGCACCTGGCCCTGGTCTCGCTGCGCAAGGGGAATCCCCAGCGCATGTGGGATGTCTACCGCGACGCGATCGATCCGCGCTCGAGTGCCCAGGCTCCGCCCATGAACACGGCCACCGACGCGGTATCCCTGCTGTGGCATGCAGCACTGCATGGTCAGGATGTGGCGGCAGAGCGTTGGAACAGGGCTTCGGCGTTCGTGCGCGAGCGGTTGCCCTCGCCAGGCAGCGGCTTCCTGGAAGTACACCGGGCGCTGGCGTATGCCATGGCAGGCGATCCGACGGGACTCGAATCGATGGTGTCCGCCATGCGCGATGCGGATGCGGCAGGCAAACTGCCGTGGGGTGCGGTCACGCCCGACGCCATCCAGGGACTCGCGTCGTTTGCGCTCGGTGACGACAAGCGTGCGATCCACCTGCTCGCACCCCGCCTGGACGAGTTCGTGCGCATCGGCGGCAGTCATGCCCAGAGAGACCTCTTCAAGCACACCCTGATCGCCGCTTACCTGCGCGACGGGCGACTGGACGATGCGCGCGCGACGGCTGAGCGCACCCCGTGGCGGTCGGAGCGCGGGGCACGGGTGCTGATCGAACGCGCACGGGGGCTCAACAGCGCCTGAGGATGTCATCACCGGCATTGGAACGGGTTTCGATAGACCCTAAAACTTGTCGCGGGCGTTCATACGAGCCAATGTAGCAGTGGAACGTCTGCTTTCGACGGCGGATTCAACCGGTCGACGCAACACATTCGTCGAACATCTCAGCTGGCGTCCTGTAGCCCAAGGTCTTCCTCGGACGCTCCTTGGTGCCGCGCTGCCATGGGCTCTGAGGATCACAGAAGTACACCTTGATGTCCGTGGCCAGCGTGAAGCGTTTGTGGGCTGCCAACTCCTTGCCGCGGTCCCAAGTGAGTGACTTATAGAGCTCCTGCGGCAACTTTCCATAGCGGCGGGACAGGGTCTCTGCTCGTCGCGCATGCGGATATTGACGTCAGCTTTCGTCTGAGCTGTATGAAACGCTCGGCAGGAGGGCGGCCCAGCCGAGCGAGTTCGCGGCCGGTCACACGCTGCGTCAAACGCCAGGCGGCGATCCTTGAAGCTCCATCAACCTTTGCAGGAGCCATCCATGCCCAAATACGTCATCGAGCGCGAGATTCCCCAAGCCGGTGCGCTCAAACCAGCGGAACTGCAGGCCATCTCCGCCAAGTCGTGCGGCGTGCTGCGCGATATGGGACCCGGCGTCCAATGGGTCCACAGTTACGTCGCCGGCGACAAGATCTACTGCGTGTACCACGCCGATTCCGAACAGCTGGTGCGAGAGCACGCACAGCGCGGCGGGTTTCCGGCCAACAGCGTGTCGCGCGTGAGTGCCATCATCGACCCCACCACGGCGGAAGCTTGAGGTCCATTGCCAGCATGCGGATGCCCAGCCATACTGGTTAGGTGTTGCTCGAGATCCACCTGCTGGGCGTGCCGCGCGTCGTGCGCGATGGTCAGCCCGCGTCGGCGCCCCGCGGGCACAAGCCCTGGGGGCTGCTGGCATGGCTGCTGTGCGGCACGCCGACGTCCAGCCGGTCCCACCTGGCGGCGCAGCTTTTCGAAAACGCCGAGGACCCCTTGGCAGCGCTGCGCTGGAACCTCTCTGAACTGCGCCGCCTGCTCGGCGGCGTCGATCTGGGCGGCGACGCGCTCAGCCTGAGCCTGCCACCGCAAACGCTGGTGGATGTGCATGTGCTGAGCCGCCCGTGCGGGCCCGACGGATTGGCGCTGCCGGGCCTGGGGCGCGAACTGCTGGAAGGCATGCGCTTCGATGGAGCCCCCGCGTTCGCTGCCTGGCTGGATTCGCAGCGGCGCCGCTTTGGCGCGTCCAGCGAAGCATTGATGCGCGAGGCCGCGCTCGCGCGACTGGGTTCCGGATCTGCAAATGAGGCCGCCGAGATCGCTGCGCGGCTGGTGCAACTCAATCCCCTGGACGAGCATCACCAGGCGTTACTCGTGCGCAGCCTGGCCGCCGCTGGCAAGGGCGTCGCGGCAGCGCGGCAGGTGGCCGCCTGCACCGAACTGTTCCGCAAGGAGCTTGGCATCAAGCCCGGCTCGGTCCTGGCCGCAGCCGCCGCTACGACAACGTCCAATGCGGTCGGACGCCCGGCCAATGGTCGCGCTGCGGCACAGGCGCAGCTCGAGGCCGGAGAAGCCGCCGTGCGCGCCGGAGCCCACGAGGCCGGGCTCGAGTGCCTGCGCCGCGCGGCCAGTGAAGCCGACGCCTTGGGCGATCTGGGGCTGCGCGTACGGGCCCGGCTGGCGCTTGGCGGCGCCCTGGTTCATGCGGCCAAGGGCCGTGACGAGGAGGGCGTGGTCGCGTTGCACGAGGCGCTGGCGATTGCCGAGCCTGCCGGCATGCCGGAGGCGGCGACGGCCTGTCGCGAACTGGGCTATACGGAGTTTCTGGCGGGCCGGTACGAACGGGCCATCGTGTGGTTGGATCGCGCCCGTTCGCTGGCCGGCGAAGACGCGACGGAGCGCTCGGCGATCGACACCGTCCATGGCGCCGCGCTCAGCGACACGGCGCACTACGCCCCGGCCGAGGCCATGCTGCTGGGCGCGGTGTCGCTGGCCGAGCAAGGCGCGCAGACGCGTCAACTGGCCTACGCGCTCTCCATGCTCGGGCGCGTGTACCTGCTGCGCGGTGACCTCGATCGTGCCGCCGCGACTCTCGACCGCTCGATGAGCCTGGCGCGAACGGCGTGGACCGCGTTCGTTCCCTGGCCGCAAGCCTTGCGCGCCGAAGTGGATCTGAAACGCGGCGATATCGATCGCGCCTCGGAGGGCTTCGAGCAGGCCTTTGCGCTCGGCTGCCAGCTTGGCGATGCGTGCTGGAAATCGGCCGCCGGGCGCGGGAGGGGGCTGGTGGCGCGCGCGCGGGGCCAGTCGGCGCAAGCAACAGAGATGCTCTTGGAGGCGGTCGCGACGTGCGCGCGCGAGTCCGACGCCTACCAGTGGGCCCGGGTCAATGCGCTGGCGTCGCTCTGCGAGGTCGCGGTGCCACAACGGCTCCCACAGGCGCGCGGCTGGGTGGACGAGTTGCTGATGCTGGCATCGCGGGCCGACATGCGCGAGCTCGTCGCGCTGGCCCACCGCCACGCGTCAACATTGGGAGATCGAGGCGGCGCACTTGCGGCGCAGGCCCTGTTCGACGAGATCCTGCAGGGACCGTAGCGGAAGGATGTCCGCTTGTGGCCGAAAGCAGTCCTGCGCCATTCAACAAGGGCGACGAACTAGCGCCCGCGCTCATCGCCGGGCCGAGCGACGCCACGCCCGTCCGCGTGCAGCGCGTTGGTAGGCGACATGATCCATGTCCGAGTCAGCGCGCGCGCCGGTAGTGCATTGCGACCGCGCCGTTGCGGAGCGCCTTCGCTGATATCAAATCGAGCCGTCGCGTGCTGGGCAGCCCGCCCTCGTACAGGGTCGGGCCGTGGCCGGCGATCCTGGGATGCACGAGCAACTGGTACTCGTCGATCAGATCCAGCCGCTCCAGCGCCGTCGCGAGCTTGCTGCTACCGAGGAGGACGCCGTCTGAGGTCGCATCCTTGAGCTTCTGTACGCCCGTGCGCAGGTCGTCGCCGATGTGGTGGCTGTTGGTCCACGGAAAGTTCTTTCGCGTCAAGGACGCCACGTACTTCGGCTTGGCCTCCAGCTTGACCGCCCACTCGCGCATCGCCGGCGGTGCCTCTGCGTCGCTGCGGGCGACCGCTGGCCAGTAGCTCTCCATCATCTCGTAGGTGACGCGGCCCCACAGCATCGCCCCGCTCCTGTCCAAGAGGCGGGTGAAGAAGGCGTGTGTCTCGTCGTCGGCGATTCCTTCCTGGTGGTCGACGCAGCCGTCCAGGGTGACGTTGATGCTGAAGGTCAAGAGTCCCATGGTGTCCTCCGATCGCCGTTTTGTCGGGCTTGCAACGACCAGTTGTTGTCTGCTTCTAGCCGAAAGCAAACGTCAGTCCCGGCGGAACGCTCGAAGAACAAACCACGCGACTACTCCCGCGACCACTCCTGCGATCGACCAAAGACCAAATGAGAGCGGCAAGTACGCTTTCGCCCAAACGCAGGCCTCCGAGGTCGGCTGCTGGCATTTGATGACTCGCTCCAGGAGCGGAACCCCCGCTCCTACCAGGATCGTCAAGACAGTCGCCACAAAGAGCCGTAGCTTCTTGTTCATCTAGCAAGCATACAGCTGCTCTCGACCCAAAGCGCACATCAGTACTGGCGATCGCGTCCCGGTGGCGTGCGAGGGCTACGAGCCCCGGCCCGCGACCGCACACCGCGCGTCGCGCTTCAATCTATCGCCCGGTGCCGCGCGGCTCAATAGGCGTGAGAGCTGGTGCGCGGTCTTCTATCGCTTGTGCCGCGTCGAGCAGCGGGTCTTCGCGAAAGCGGGCGCCGATCAGTTGCACGCCCTGCGGCTGCCGGTGCTCGCGGTGCTGGCCTTCGACAATCAATCGACAGACCCCGAGATGCAGTTCTTCTCCGACTAGCGAGTGCCGGCCGCGGTCGGCAGCACGCACAGCCCCCGTTCACCCATGGGAAAATCAGCCTCATGTCCTCGTCTCGCCGCCCGCTTCCTGCCCTGGTCCACACCGCGTTCTACAAATTCACGCGGCTGCCGCAGCCAGAGGAAGTGGCCGCGCGTTTGCGCCAGCTGGTCTCGCAGCAGGTCGCCGGGCTCACGGGCAGCATCCTGGTGGCCACCGAGGGCATCAACGGCATGCTGGCCGGCACACTGGAAGCTGTGGACCACATCGAAAATGCCCTTCTGCAGGACCCGGCCTTTGCAGGCGCCTTCAACGGCATGGCGTTCAAGCGCAGTGCATGCACCACGCCCCCGTTCGGCAAAATGAAAGTGCACGTCAAGAAAGAGATCGTGCCGCTCGGCATCAAGGGGGTGGATGGGCGCCGGACTGGCATCAACGTTTGCCCGCAGGATTGGCGCGAACTGATCAAGGATCCCGACCTGGTGCTGCTGGACAACCGCAACAGCTTCGAATACCGCCTCGGCCATTTCGAAGGCGCCGTCGATCCCGGGGTGACCAACTTCCGCGACTTTCCGGCCTACGTGCGGGCCCACGCCGCGCAGTGGAAGGCCCAGGGCAAGCGCGTGGCGATGTACTGCACGGGCGGCATCAGATGCGAAAAAACCAGCGCCTGGATGCTTGACATGGACCTGCCCGTCTATCAGCTTGAAGGCGGCATCCTCAACTACTTTCAGCAGATGCCTGATGCAAACCGGGACTGGCGTGGCGAATGCTTTGTGTTCGATAACCGCGTGGCTCTGGACACCCGCCTGCAGGAAACCGCCAGCACGCTGGAGGACGTGTACGCGGTGGAAGCGGACGGTGCCTGGCGGCTGGCGCGGGCCCAGCGGTTGGCGCAGGCCGGCCAGGAACAGACCGAAGAGACGGTGGCCTAGACCATGCTTCCCGTTCGCAACGGTGTCGGTCCCAGCCGAGTGGCGCTGCCGGCAGGTCGATGGACCCGCATGCTCGACTTCCTGGTGGAACGGTTCCCGGCGATTTCCGCGGACGAGTGGAGCGCGCGCATGGCGGGCGGCAATGTCGTCGACCGCACGGGCCGGTGCGTCGCGCCAGAGCAACCTTACGTTCCGCATGGCACGCTGTATTACTACCGCACTGTTCCGAATGAGATTCCCAATGCGGCGCAGGCTTGCGTGCTGTTCGAAGACGAACTGCTGGTGGTGGCCGACAAGCCGCACTTCCTGCCCGTAACGCCGTCGGGCAATTACTTGCAGGAGACCCTGCTGGTTCGGTTGCGCCGCAAGCTTGGTATCGATGCGCTGACGCCCTTGCATCGAATCGATCGCGAGACCGCCGGCGTCGTGCTGTTTGCCAAGCAGCCCGCGACGTGTGCGGGTTATCACGCGCTGTTTGTCGACGGCGAAATCACCAAGACCTATCAGGCCATCGCGCCCGGCAATGCATTGCTGCAGTTCCCCCTGACTCGAACCAGCACTCTGGTGACCAGCGATCTATTCATGCAGATGCGTGAAGCGCCTGACGATGCTTCGAAAAAGCCAAACGCCCGGACCGAGATCGAATTGCTGGAAACGCGCGGCACCCATGGACGCTACCGCCTTCGCCCCCTCACCGGAAAGCGGCATCAGTTGCGGGTGCACATGGCGGCCCTGGGGCTGCCTATCCTGGGCGATCGCATCTATCCCTGCTTGCTGCCGCAAGGCGGTGACAAGGTCGACAACCCACTGCGGCTGCTCGCGGAACGCATCGCGTTTCGAGACCCCGTAACCGGTGAGAACCGTAGTTTTGCCAGCCGCCAGCATCTGCAATTCCCTGCTTCGTGACCGATGCGAGGAGCTAGACTTCACCTGTGACAACTTCCCAAGCGTCGGCAGTAGCTACCCTTCTGTCGAACCGGTGAAAGGCGACATGATCCGGTCAGTCAACCGGCTCGAACAGCAGCACGTCCTCGGACGGTGCCAGGTCGTAGACGATGCGCGCGATTGTTCCGGTGAACGCAAAGTTGCCCTTGTAGTCCTGCGATACCGGCGACAGTGCGTCGCGGCCGATGTCGAGCCCGTGCCAGCCGTGAAAGAAGGGCAGGACGGCCGGGAATTCAGTGGCGCCGACTTGCCTATCGCCTACCAGGAGCCGGCCGACGCCCTGGCAATCGCCCGTCTTGTCGAAGACGAATCGGAGCACGGTGGCATCGCCGGGCAGTTGCTCACGCGAGCGGATGCGATAACGCGTGTCGACGTAGTTGTATTCGTAGCAGAGGTGCCCGTCCTTCACGTACAGCACATAGCCACTGCTGACCTGGCCGAGAGCGACCAGCACGCCTTCGTGGCGCCCGACCGGCTCGGCCAGGTGCGCCGTGATGCGATGCGCCCGGTTCATGGTCGGCGGCGTCACCGCCATTGGCAAGTGCGCCATGCCAGGGTAGTAGGTGAAGCGGGTCCGCGCACGGGGCGATCCTGGACGGGGCACGCGGGCCCGCAGCGCGTAGCCGCGATCATCCAGGGGCAGCACGTCATAAAGGCCCGCCTCGACCCAGAACCGCTCCTTGAGGTCGGCGAGCTTGTTCGGCTGCTCGTGCGCCAGGTCGTGGCACTCGGACCAATCGGCGTCGAGGTTGTAGAGCTCCCACACGTCGTCGTCATACGGGCTTCCGCGCTCGTGATAGGCCACGGCCTTCCAGCCTTTGTGCCAAAGCCCGCGGTGGGCGAACATCTCGAAATGCTGGGTCAGGCGCGTCGTCGGAGCCTTCGGCTGCGCGAAGGTGTAGCTCATGTCAGTGCCATGCAGGGGCATCTGGGGAACCCCGCGGTAGACGGCGGGTGCGGCGACATCGAGTAGCGACAGGATGGTGGGCGTGATGTCGATCACATGGTGGAACTGCTCGCGCGTTTCGCCGCGCGCTGCGATGCCGGCAGGCCAGTGAATGATCAATGGGTCGCGCACGCCGCCTTCGTGTGTGTTCTGCTTGTAGCGCTTGAAGGGCGTGTTGGAGACCTGCGCCCAGCCCCAGGGATAGTTGGATTGCGCACCGGGCCCGCCGATCTCGTCGATCAACGACAGGCTCGTCGCAAAGTCTTCCTGCACCTTGTTCTGGATCGCGGTGGTATTGACCGAGCCCCGCTGGCCACCTTCCTGGCTTGCTCCGTTGTCCGAGAGGAAGACGAGGATGGTGTTGTCCAGCCGGCCAAGTTCCTGGAGGAACGCGAGCAGCCGGCCGAACTGCGCGTCGGTGTGCTCGATCATCGCGGCATACGCTTCCTGCAGCCGGGCGGCCAGGCGACGCTCGTCGTCACTCAGTTCACTCCAGGCGACCACGCCCCCATTGAGCGGCGACAACGTGGTGCCGGGCGGCACGATGCCCAACGCCTTCTGCCGCTCGAACCGCTCGGCGCGCACAGCATCCCAACCACGGTCGTATGCGCCCCGGTACTTGCGCAGGTAGTCAGCGGGCGCCTGGTGCGGGGAGTGCGCGGTGGCGAAAGCCAGGTACAGAAAAAACGGTTTGTCGGGTGTGACCGAGGTCTGATCCTTGATGAATGAGATGCTGCGATCGACGAGGTCGGTGGTCAGGTGGTAGCCTTGCTCGGGCGTTCCTGGCGGATCGACTGCATGGTTGTCGAAGGTGAGTTCCGGATAGAAGCAGTCGGTCTCTGCCTCGAGGTACCCGTAGTACCGCTCGAAGCCGCGCCCCAGGGGCCATTGGTCGTAGGGCCCCGAAGCCGAGGTGTGCTCGGTCGGCGCCAGGTGCCACTTGCCGACGCACATGGTGTTGTAGCCGCGATCGCGCAGGATCTCGGCGATGGTCGCGGCTGCCGGGCTGATGAAGCCGCGGCCACTCGGGAAACCGGTATCCAGGTTCGACAGCATGCGCATGCCGATGGCGTGGTGATTGCGCCCGGTCAGCAACGACGCGCGCGAGGGCGAACACAGCGTCGTCGTGTGAAAGTTCGTGTAGCGCAGGCCATCGCGGGCCAGCCGGTCGATGTTCGGCGTCGGAATCTCCGACCCAAAACAACCCAGGTCCGCGAAACCAACGTCATCGAGCATCACGTAGATGACGTTGGGCGCCCCTGGCGATGCTCCAACGGGCGGCTCCCACCATGGCGTCGACTCCTCGTGGGTGCGCCCGATCGTCCCGCGGAAACCCATGCTCATTCCTCGTTCTTGAAACCGGACGCCTCGACAATGGGGCGCCAGAAGTCGCGCTCTTCCCGCAGCTTGCGGGCGGCCGATGCGCCGTCCAGCCCGGTGGGTTCCAGGCCGGCGCGCTGCAGTTGCGCTTGCACTTGCGGCTGCTGCAGGGCGGCCATGAATGCCTTCTCCAGCGCCGCCACTGTCGCCCTGGGTGTTCCCGCCGGCACGAACGCGCCATACCAGGCGTTGGCGTGCACGAAGGCATCGATGCCGCCCTCCTTGAGCGTCGGGACATCCGGCAACGCGCGGTTGCGCTGCGCGCCCGAGACTGCGAGGATTCGCAACTTGCCGCCGCGATGCAGCTCGAGCTGGCTGGCTAGCGCGTCCGTCGCGAGCGGCACGTGCCCACCCACCACGTCGGTGGCCAGAGGCGCGCCGCCCTTGTAGGCGACCGGGGTGAGCGGCGTGCCGATCGCCTTGCCCAGCGCCAAGACTGAAAAGTGGAGCGCGCCACCGAGATTGGTGAGGCCCACGCTGCCACGGCCCGGCTGAGCTCGCACCCACTCCGTGTACTGTGCCATCGTCTGGTAGGGGCTGGCGCTGCCGGTCGAAATCACGGTCGGCACGTCAACCAGGTGGGCAACGGGCAGGAAGTCCCGGTCAAGGTCATAGTCCAGGCGCTTGTACGTCATCGGGAACAGCACAAAGGGCGCGCTGGAGGCAAGCAGCACGGTGCGTCCGTCCGCCGGTGCACGTTTGACGCTTTCGATTGCGATGCGGGAGGCTGCGCCGGGCCGGCTCTCCACCACGACGGTGTCGCCTGTGCTCGTTCGCAACTGTTCCGCCAGCGCCCGCGCCAGTGTGTCGAGCGCGCCGCCGGGTGGGAAGCCGATGATCAGCTTCAAGGGTGGCTTGTCCTGCGCGAAGCTGCTGGTCAGGGCCAGCGCACAAGCCATGCCGATGAGGTGGCGTCGAAGCAAGGGCAGCGAGGTGTTCATGCGAACTCCAGTTCCGGTCGATGGGAAAGCAGGTTCAGAGGGATTTCATCGGAGCAGCTTGGCTCCACCCCGGGCTCCTGTCCAATACGCGTTTTCAACGGCCCCATACCGGATTAGTATGGGTGACATGGATCTCAAGAGCTTGCGGTTTTTCGTCGAGGTGGCTGAAGCGCGCAGCGTCGGTAAGGCGGCCCTGCGGCTGCACATGGCGCAGCCGCCGCTGTCCGTCCAGATCCGCAAGCTCGAGTCGCGGCTGGGCACCGTGCTGTTCCGCCGCGAATCGGACGGCATGCACCTCACCGATGCGGGGCGTGCGCTCTACACGCGCGCCAAGGAAGCGCTTGCGTTGGCCGAGGACGGCTTCGCGGCCGCGCGAGCGGTCGCCGCAGGGCAGCGCGGCCACCTCACGATCGGCTACATGTTCGCGCTCGGGTACGCGGTGCTGCCGCGCCTGGTGCCCCAGCTGCGACGCAGTCTCCCGGACGTGGAACTGCAGTTCGTGGAGATGAGCGCGGCTACCTATGGCGCATTGCTGTGGGACTTCAAGGTGACGGTCGGGCTGTGCATGCCGCCGCTGATTCGCGAGGGCGTGGAGGCCGTGCCTCTTGGCCGGCAACCGATGCTGCTGGCGATGCCGGCCCGCTCGCGGCTGGCACGCCAGCGAAAGATTGCCGTGGAGAAGCTCAATGGCGAGGCGCTGATCAGCTTGCCGGTAACGAATCAGTCAGAGGGCGCGTCCTTCGTGACATCGCTGCTCGCACGGCATTCGGTGACAGCTCGCACCGTGCATCGAGTGGAGACCGTCCACTCGGCACTGGCGCTGGTGCTGGCCGGTGAGGGCTATGCGATCGTGCCGGCCTGCGCGGCAGCAGGCAGTCCGCCAGGCCTGGTGTTCCGCCCGCTGGAAGGTGGCGAATCGGGGCTTACCGTGGCGGCGTGCTGGCGGCGGGTTGCGGAGAACCCCTTGGTGCCGCGCTTCGTGGCCGCCGCGCGGGAGGCGCTGCGATAGGCTTCCCGGCGGTTCATGGGCGGAACCGGACGCGCTACCGCCCTTTGCCCCATTCACTCGGCGGTGATCTTGCGCGCGCGAACGATGGCGCTCCACTTGGCGTCCTCTTTCTTCATGAAGCTCGTCAGCTCCGTGCGTGAAGTGGGCTGCGGCGCGAGGCCGTGTTTGTTGAGCGCGTCCTTCACGCCGGGGTCGTTCAGCACTTTCACGATCTCCGTGTTCCAGCGATCGAGCAAGGGCGCGGGTGTCTTGCCTGGTGCGACGAATGCGTACCAATTGAGCGCTTCGAATCCGGGGTAACCCGATTCGGCCACCGTCGGGATGTTCGGCATGTAGGCCGGCCGCGTCGGACCTGTGGTCGCCAATGGAATGAGTTTGCCGGCCTGAATGTGAGGCAATGCCGTCGGCGGCGCCGAGAAATAGGAAGCGATCCGCCCACCCAGCAAATCCTGCAAGGCGGGAGCGCCACCTTTGTACGGCACGTGGACCATGTCGATGCCGGCACGCTGATTGAAGAGTTCTCCTGCGAGGTGCGATGCAGAGCCGGCGCCCGTCGAAGCAAACTCGATGCTGCCCGGCTTCTTCTTCGAGAGCGCCACGAAGTCCGCCAGAGTCTTCACGCCCAGGTCTTGGTGCACGACGAGCACGTTCGGGAAGTTGACACCGCCGGACACTGCGGCCAGATCCTTGAACGGGTCGTAGGGCACTTTCATCACATGCGGGGCGATGGTGAGCGGGCCGATCGAGCCGAACAGCAGCATGGACCCATCCGCCGGTCCGTTGGCCACCTGTTGGTGGGCGATGTTGCCGCCGGCGCCCGCGCGGTTGTCGACGATGACGTTCTGGCCGATGTTCTCGCCAAGCTTCCTGGCGATGAGGCGCGCGGCCGCATCAGCCGCCCCGCCCGCAGCAAACCCCACCACCATCGTGACGGGTTTCTTCGGCGGAAAGTCTTGTGCGTGGGCTTGTCCGGCAAGCAACAGGGGAAGTGCAGCCAGCGCAATGGCGCGGCGCAGACGGAATCTGTTCATTGGGTTGCTCCTTGATCGTGGAATGAAATCGTCAGTCGGCAGCCAGGCCGACCGGATTGGGCTTGCGCTTTTCGGTTGCATGACGCAACAGCGAGGCCGTCCGAAAGACGCCATGAGCGAACTTGCCGTAAGGCAGCGTCGCGAAGAGCGCCATCACCGCTCCCAGGTGCAGGCACAACAGCACGGCCAGCGCCGGCGTGGCGCGCCCCAACCACAGCGCCAACCCGCTCACACTGGTGAGGAACAGCAATGCGATGAAGCCCAGGTCCATTGGCTTTTGCGCAAGGTCGCCGTGCAGCGGATGGCGCCTGCGGTTCAGGTGCCAGAGGCCGACCGTACCGACGGCGAGGCAGACGCCACCGGCCACGCCCAGCAGCTTGGGTAGGCTGGGCCACTCATAGGGGGCGATCCAGCCGAAGACGTAGTGGTAGATCGTGGCCACGCTGGTGGCCGCGAAACACAGCATGAAGCCATAGAACGTGAGGTGGTGGAAGCGGCGCCGCGACAGCGTGTAAGCGTCGTCCTCGTTGTTGCAGCCCTTGCCGTGCCCGCCGCCCAGGTACTTGAGGCGCAACACGGCATCCGCGGCCTCGGCCGCCGCGCGCGCGGACACCGGCGCCCCGCTGGTGGCCGGCGCGATGTCGCGCAAGAAGCGCCGCACGCCCATCGTCAACGCCAGCGCGGCGAAAAGGAACACGGGGGCGAACAAGCTGACCAGCAAGTTGTGGGGGAACAAGCGGTAGAAGTTGCCGCCGAGCCGCGCATCCCACAGTGTCCCGTTCATGGCGACCGCCAGGATCAGGAACAGCGCGAGCCCCGCAGCCAGCGCCACCGACACGGTCAGGCCGTTGCGTTCGTAGAGCCTGCCCAGTGCGGGCGGCCAGGCGTAGTCGACATAGGTCTGACCCCGCACTTCGGCCATGGCCTTCGGAACGTTGACGGCGAACTCGTGAGGCGGCGCGTATTGGCAGGCGTGCAGGCAGGCGCCGCAGTTGTGGCACAGGTTGGCCAGGAAGTGAATGTCGGCCTTGCCGAATTCAAGCCGGCGCGTCATGGCGGGGAACACCGCGCAAAAGCCTTCGCAGTAGCGGCACGAGTTGCAGATCTGCATCTGCCGACCCACTTCGGATTCCTTGGCCGTGAGGATCGGGATGACGCGACGCTCGCCGGCCGCGAGTGACGCGGCTTCGCGAGTAAGCGCTTCAAGCGGTTGCATGCTGCTCCGTTCTGGTCGTGGCGGCGGCCCGTGCGGCGCGTGTTCCTGCAATGCGGCCGAAGGCCGTGCCGATGCTCATGCCCACGCCGGCGGTGTATCCCTGGCCGAGCACGTTGCCGGCCATCATTTCACCCGCGACGAAAAGGTTGGGGCTGGGACGGCCCTCGAAACGCACCGCCGCCGTCTCGTCCACCTTCAGCCCGAGATACGTGAAGGTGATCCCGGGCTTGACGGGATAGCCGTAGAAGGGGGCCGTATCGAGTGGCCGGGCCCAATGCGTCTTGGCCGGCACCAGGTTCTCGGTGTGGCAATCATCCAGTGCCGTGTGATCGAAGCTGCCCACGCGGCAAGCCGCGTTGTAGTTGGCGATCGTTTGGGTGAAGGTGTCGGCATCCAGGCCGAGCTTGTCCGCGAGCTCCGGCAGCGATGCCGCTGTGGTTCCAGGAAACACCGGCGGCATGAAGCGCCCGACGGCTTTCTGGTCGATGATCGAATAGGCCACCTGCCCGGGCTGCTGCGCGACCAGCCGGCCCCAGATGGCGTAGCGCTTGGGCCAGAAGTCCTCCCCCTCATCGTAGAAGCGTTGCGCGTCACGGTTCACCACGACACCCAGCGACACACAGTCGATGCGTGTACAGATGCCGCCATCGTAGAGCGGCGCACGGGCATCAATGGCGACCATGTGCCCTTGCGACGGGTCACCGATCGAGTCGGCGCCGGCATCGATCATGTGTTTGAGCAGCACGCCCTGGTTGAAGCGCGTGCCACGGATAAGGAAGTTGTCGGCCGGCCATTCGCCGCGCTCGTTCTGGCCCCACGCTTCGCGCAGCCAGTCGCGATTCGATTCGAATCCGCCGGCGGCCAGCACGCAACTCGCCGCCTCGACGCGCTCACCACCTTCGGTGTTCACGGCGACGAATCGGTCTCCGTCCATTTCCACCGACGCCACGGGCGTCTCGTAACGGATCTGGACACCCAGCCGTTCGGCGCTGCGGAAATACGCATTGACGAGTGCCTTGCCCCCGCCCATGAAGAACGCGTTGGTGCGCGCGACATGCAGTGCGCCCGAGAGCGGCGGCTGGAAATGCACACCGTGACTGCGCATCCAGTCCCGGCAGCTCGACGAAGCGCGAATCACCAGGCGTGCAAGGCGTTCGTCGGTGCGGCCTCCGGTCACCTTCAACAAATCCTGCCAATACTCTTCTTCCGGATAGGCATCGACCAGCACGTCCTGCGGTGCATCGTGCATGCAGCGCAAGTTGCGGGTGTGGCTGGAGTTGCCGCCCCGCCATTCGCGCGGTGCGCTCTCCAGCAGCAACACGCTGGCGCCGGCCTCTCGCGCCATGAGCGCGGCGCACAGCGCGGCGTTTCCGCCACCGACCACCAGCACATCGATCACACATGTCTCCTTGGGTATGGACACACTGTAGTGAATCGGCTCCCCAGGCGACAGGCCCGTTCGATCAACGGGTGTTCAGCAATCGAGAAGACTTGCGCCCGTCCATAGCCCGCCCTTCACCAGCTTGCGCACGGTGTCGGTCATGACGACCCGAGTGGCCAGCGCGGCCGGAGAAAGTTCATCGTCAGAGAGGCTGACCAGCAGGTTGCGGCGCCCCACGTGCGCATCGGCGATCTGGCAGTGGCGAAAGTCGTCCCCGCAATAGCGCACAGTCGCCGCCCCCGGCTGGATGGTGGCTCCGAGCCCGGCGCGCACGGCATCCATCAGCAACGCCAGTCCGTCGATTTCGGCCACGATGTCGGGCTCGATATGCGCCCGCGCAAAGGCGGCCACCAGCGTTGCCCGCAACCCATGGTTGGCGCTGGGAAGAATCAGAGGCAGGCCCCCAAGTTGGGAGAGCCGCACCTTTGCGCCGACCGGCCGTTGCGGGAGCGCAGGTGATGCGATCACGAAAAGCTTTTCCTCCAGCAGGGGGGCAACACTCCAGCTGCGAGAAGCGTTGGTTTGAAACAAGACTGCAAGGTCAAGTTGCCGCACCTGCAGCATGGTCGCCAGATGGCCCGAGAGCGACTCCACCATGTGCAGTCGAACATCCGGGTACGACGCCCGCATGGCCTGCAAGAGCGGCACACCCAGCACCGATGCGGTTGTCGGGGCGAGGCCCACACTGACATGACCGGAGAGCCGCCCCCGCTTTGCGGCGACAACCGCAGCGTCGGCACTTCGCAAAGTGAGTTGTGCCTGATGAAGGAAGGCCAGCCCGGCGGCGGTGGGTGCGACGCCCGTGGAGAGGCGTTGCAGGAGCCGGGTGCTCAATTCGCCTTCGAGCCGGCTGATCTGCTGGCTGAGCGCCGAGGTGTTGATGCCGAGCTCCGCCGCGGCGCGCCCCATGCTGCCTAGCTCGCAAATCTTGACCAAATACCGGAGCTGTCGCAATTCCATCTAGT
>JAQZBU010000247.1 GCA_029237735.1 Ramlibacter sp.
GAATCGCACAACACCGCACAAGGCAGCGATTTACCTCGTACAGAGGCCCATCAAGCGTAGCGCCGAACCTCCTAGAATCGCACCCTCACTGAACCAGCCGTGAACCACGGGCTGAACCACGCGGAGCGGGAGATGGCGAGCATCACGAAAAGAGCGGGAGCCTGGCGCGCGCTGGTGCGCCTCAAGGGGCACCCCGTTGTCTCGGCAACCTTCCCCCTCAAGCGTGAAGCGGAGGAATGGGCGGCGGCCGAGGAGTCGGCCATTCGCGCCGGCCGCCGCGGCGCGTTCCCAGACAAGACCCTGGGCGACGCGCTCACCAAGTACGAGCTCGAGGTGACGGCCCACAAGCGCAGCAGCCGCGCCGAGGCGAATCGGCTTGAGGCTTTCCGCACCGGCTTCCCGCAGTTGGCGACGAAGGTCATGCACAAGGTCACTGCTGCCGACATGTCCGCCTGGCGGGACGCCCGCCTGCGCAAGGTGACGCCCGGATCGGTGCAGCGCGACATCAACCTGTTGCGCCACGTGTGGAACGTCGCGGCCAACGAGTGGGGGTGGTGTGCCAAGGAAACGCCCTGGGCCAGCATTCGGCTCCCGGGCGACAACCCGCCGCGCGAGCCGGTGTGGCGGTGGCGTCAGATCCGCTGCCTGCTGCGACGGATGGGCTACCGCACCGGCTGTCCGCCCAAGACGCCGGCCGAAGACATCGCCTGGATGTTCCGCCTCGCCTTGGCCAGCGCGATGCGACAGGGCGAGCTGCACGGCCTCAACAAGGACCGCATCGACATGGGCCGGCGCGTGATTCGGCTGGAGGAGCACAAGACAGCCGAGCGAGTTGGCGTCCGGCATGTCCCGCTGCCGCGGCGCGCGGCGCGCATCGTCGCAGTGCTGGCCGAGAACGCCGATGGCGACGGCCGCCTGTTCCGAGTTGCGCGCGGATCGGTCGACACGCTGTTTCGCCGGTACCGCGATCAGTGCCTCATTGAGGGCCTAACGTTCCACGACAGCCGGGCTACGGCGCTGACATTGCTCGCGCGCAGGACGGACGTCATGACGGTCGCGCGCGTCTCGGGGCACTCGGACCTCAAGATGCTCTTGGAGAGGTACTACCGTGAGCGCCCCGAAGACATCGCCGCGAGGATATGAGCCTCCCCGCCTTCCATCCGTGCTGGCATTGCCACTACTTCGGCGGGTTCATCTGCGAAGGGACGCATTGCGAGTGCACGCACCCGAGGTTGTGCAAGGTGATGGCTGACCCGCAGGCTGGGTGCGCGTTCTGGGAGCGCGAGCCTGGCGCCGATGACGAGGTTGGGCCAGTCAAGGATCGTGAGACATGGTCGGCGTGGTGGATCCAGCATCAAAGGGATTCGTCCAAGTGACCAAAGACGCGATAAAAAATGCGACTGACACAACTTCGAACATCAGGTGGCAGTCGGCGCGGGGAGACTTCTGGCCACATCAAAACCACCGGGAGCCTTCCTTTGAAGCCAGTCCTCGCGCTGCTGCTCGCAGCCGCATGCACCATGAGCCACGCTCAAACACCCACCCCAGAACAAGCCCGCCAAGCTGCGCTGTCGTCCGAAATCCGAGCCGGCACCGCCACCCCTGACCACCTCATCAACGTGGACGGATACGAGTGGGAGATCTACGTTGACAAATCGTTCAACCCGCCGATCGTGGTGCCGTCCATGGCGATGGAGTCGATTGACCGCCTGCTCTCACTGCGGAGCGTTCGCAAGCAGAAGGCGCTGATGCTCACCGGCAGGATCAAGGCGCTCAACTACGCACGTCAGATGCGCGGGGAGCCGCTCGAGGCGGTCCCAACGGACGCTGAGACCAAGAAAATGTTCGAAGGCTTCCCGGACGAGACCGACGAGGGTGAGCCAGTCGCGAGCCTTGCCGAAGACCGCATTCGCGATTGTCCAGAGAGGTTCTCGAAGGACATCAGCTACGAGCTGCACCGGTTGCCAGGTCCCATGTATGTCTTCGTCGATCAGTGGGGCCGCCCGGAGTACTCGAACATCAATCTCGGCATGATCGTCACGCCGGCACCGATCTACAAGGACTGCCAGGCCAAGGTCGGGAAGATGGGTGGGCGGGACACCGACGAGGGCGGGCATGCCGTCGGTGCGCGCCTTGGTGGCTGGGGCAAGCGGGCAAACTTGACCCCCCAGGACGGCGCGCTGAACAAGTCCTACGAGTGGAAGCAGATTGACGCCACGGTTGACCTGTGCGCGTTTCACGGCTACGAGCCGAGCTACACGGTGAAGTACTTCTACAACGACAACACCTATACGAACCGCCCGCAGATCTACAACTCGAAGATCTACGTCTTCATCCCCGGGACTTGCCCGCCGGACGTGAAGTGGGATGACCTTGACATCATGAACAGGAACCCGACGCCTGAAGCTACGCTTCATCGCTGTTCCGTTAGATTTGAGAGCGCCGGCACTGAACTCCGGCTTGCCACCTGAGGAGGGACTCGAACCCAATCCCTTTCGCGGCCCGCCACGGATCCACGCGATGTCTACCCTGTGCCTCAGGTGGCGCCCCTGGCTTCGTAAGCGCGCATCAGCCTGCGCAGTTGCCCTCAAGCAAGCCCCTCCACAGGGCCGCTCACCTATCCCGTGGCTTGTGGGCGATGAGGCTTGCTTGAAGAGGCCGCTTACGCCGGCCAGTCGGGGACCTTCAGAGACGTGTTGTATGTTCAGTGCGACGCCCGGTCATCTTCCCGCGCTCCGGCTGTAGGACTTAACCAAGTGGCCATTGGCCCCCGCGTCTCAGCTCTTCCGCCACGCCGCTTTCGTCTCCGCGCGCAGCGATTTTCTCATTACGAGCGCCTTCGGTAAAGACTCTTGCCAAGGAAAAAGGGCAGCCGATCAAGCTGCCCTCTTCCCCGTTGGTGGTGCCACGCCAACCCTTTCAGCACCGCGTATCCGGGTTACCAACGTTGCGCATGACCGCAGTATACCGCATTTGTGAAGAGTCTTTACAAAATCAGCCGTACGGCCGCCACACCTTCAGCCCGGCAGCCTCTGCGCGAAGAGTCGCGTCAGCCGTGCCGCTCCCGCCCGGGAATGCCACCACCGCCTCCGGCTTCCCGTTGTCGATCATGAGTTGGTTGCGGATCGGCCCAGCCGCCTTGCCTTGCGCGTCCCATGCCGCCTCATAGACCTTCACGGGCACCGCGCGCAACTTAGCCCACTCGCCGGCCAGCGTATCGGCCCCAGGCGCGCCACCGTGGATTAGCAACGAGACGCCGCGCTGCGCGTTCACTCGGTCGAGTGCCTTGAAGACTCGGGTGCGGTCTGAATAGGCTCGGCCACCGCAGACCATGAGGCGAACCATAAGCGTCATTCCGGCGCCTCCGCGAGCCCGCGCCATGGCTTATCCTGCGCCGCCGACTTCACCGTCATCCATTCAGGCGCGCCATCGGCATTCTGCTGGCTCCACGACCACCACCTGCCGTTCCAGTAGCACATGCCGATGTTCAGATCCCTTGCGTCGCCGTAGTTGCGCTCGTAGGGGCCGATGCGCACTGGCTTGACGTCGCCCTTGAACCAAGGTGTGCGCTTCATTCCTGCGCCTCCGACTGCTGACAGCTTTTCATAGCCCTACTTCGCATGACGTCCCAAACGTCAGGCTCGCCATCGAACAGGAAGATCA
>JAQZBU010000158.1 GCA_029237735.1 Ramlibacter sp.
ACGCGGAAGCTCATGCCGGTGAGCTTCTTGTTCAGCTCGGGGATCACCACGCCGACGGCCTTGGCCGCGCCGGTGGAGGACGGGATGATGTTTTCCAGGATGCCGCGGCCGCCGCGCCAGTCCTTGTTGCTCGGGCCGTCCACCGTCTTTTGCGTGGCGGTGGCGGCGTGCACCGTGGTCATCAGGCCGCGCTTGATGCCCCACTTGTCGTTGAGCACCTTGGCCAGCGGGGCCAGGCAGTTGGTGGTGCACGAGGCGTTGGAGATGATGGCCTCGCCCTTGTACTTGTCGTGGTTCACGCCGAACACGAACATGGGCGTGTCGTCCTTGCTGGGGGCCGAGAGGATGACCTTCTTCGCGCCGGCGGTCAGGTGCTTCTCGGCCGTGGCTTTGTCCAGGAAGAGGCCCGTGGATTCGATCACGATGTCGGCGCCGACTTCGTTCCACTTGAGGTTGGCCGGATCGCGCTCCTGCGTGAGGCGGATCTTCTTGCCGTTGACGACGAGCGTGTTGCCGTCCACGGCGATTTCACCCTTGAAGCGGCCGTGCACACTGTCGTACTGCAGCATGTAGGCCAGGTAGTTGGGCTCGAGCAGGTCGTTGATGGCGACGACCTCGATGTCGCTGAAGTTCTGCAGCGCCGAGCGCAGCACGTTGCGCCCGATGCGCCCGAAACCGTTGATGCCGATCTTGATGGTCATGGTATTTCCACCAGTAGTCCGTGACGCCCATTTCGACCCCGATGCGCGGCACGCCGGCCGGCAGCACCTGGCTCTTGTAGGCCGCGCTCTGGCGGTCGAAGGCATTCGTGCTGGGCATGGACACCACGCGCACGGCGATCTGCTGCGCTGCGAGCAACTCTTGCGCCTTGAGCGCGAGCTGAACTTCGGAGCCGGTGGCGATGATCACGGCCTGGGGCTTCTTGTTCAGGCCCACTTCGCCGGCGTCGGCAAGTACGTAGGCGCCCTTGCTGATGTCCTCGAGCCCGGCCTTCGGCGCATAGGGCAGGTTCTGGCGGCTGAGCAGCAGCGCCGTGGGACGATTCACGTTCTGCAACGCCACGGCCCACGCCACGGCGGTTTCCGCGGTATCGCACGGGCGCCACACGTCCAGGTTGGGGATGAGGCGCAGGCTCGCCGCGTGCTCGATCGACTGGTGCGTGGGGCCGTCTTCGCCCAGCCCGATGGAGTCGTGCGTGAACACATGGATCACGCGCTTTTTCATCAGCGCTGCCATGCGGATCGCGTTGCGGCTGTAATCGCTGAAGGTGAGGAAGGTGCCGCCGTAAGGGATGTAGCCGCCGTGCAGGGCGATGCCGTTCATCACCGCGGCCATGCCGAATTCGCGCACGCCGTAGTTGATGTGGCGGCCGATTTTTCCATCGTCCGTGCGCTTGACGTCACCCGCGAGGTCGAAGCGCAGCGGCGCGGTGGATTTGGTGTTGGTGAGGTTCGAGCCGGTGAGATCGGCCGAGCCGCCCAGCATCTCCGGCAGTGAGGCCGTGAACGCTTCCAGCGCCAGCTGCGATGCCTTGCGTGAAGCTACTGTCTCGGCCTTCGCGTGCGCGGCCACAGCGGCGTCCACCGCGACCTGCGCGAAGTTCTTCGGCAACTCGCCCTTCATGCGGCGCGCGAGTTCAGCCGCCAGTTCCGGATGCGCTGCGCGGTAAGCGGCGAAGCGCTTGTCCCACTCGCCTTCGGCCTCGGCGCCCTTGGCCTTGGCGTCCCAGTCCCGATACACCTCCTGCGGCACCACGAACGGCTCGTGCGGCCACCCCATGGCTTCGCGCGTGAGCTTGACTTCTTCCAGGCCGAGCGCCTCGCCGTGGGCCTTCGCGGTGTTGGCGCGGTTGGGGCTGCCCTTGCCGATCTGCGTCTTGGCGACGATCAGTGTCGGCATGTCGGCGCTGCGGCGTGCATCGGCAATGGCGCGGTCCATCGCCTCGACGTCGTGGCCATCCACCGGGCCGATTACGTTCCAGCCATAGGCCCTGAAGCGGGCCGGCGTGTCGTCCACGAACCAGGGCGTAACCTGTCCGTCGATGGAAATGCCGTTGTCGTCGTACACAGCAATCAGCTTGTTGAGCTTCCACGCGGCGGCGAGCCCGCAAGCCTCGTGGCTGACGCCTTCCATCAGGCAGCCGTCGCCGATGAAGGCGTAGGTATGGTGGTCAACGACGGCATGGCCTTCGCGGTTGAATTCCGCGGCCAGCAGCTTTTCGGCCAGCGCCATGCCTACCGCGTTGCTGATGCCCTGGCCCAGCGGGCCGGTCGTGGTTTCCACGCCTGGTGTGACGCCGACCTCGGGGTGGCCGGCGGTCTTGCTGTGCAGCTGGCGGAAGTTCTTCAGTTCATCGAGCGGCAGGTCATAACCGGTCAGGTGCAGCAGCGCGTAGACCAGCATCGAGCCGTGGCCGTTCGACAGCACGAAGCGGTCGCGGTCGAACCAATGGGGGTTGCGCGGGTTGTGCTTGAGGTTGCGACCCCATAGCGCGACGGCAATTTCGGCCATGCCCATCGGCGCGCCGGGGTGTCCGGAGTTGGCTTGTTGTACGGCATCCATGGCCAATGCCCGAATGGCATTTGCCATGTTTTCGCGGTTTGCGTCTGCCATAGGTGAATCGTTGGCCATCAGGGGCTGCTCCGGGGGTGTTATCAGGGGAAACCCCATATTTTACTTGCTGAGTCCGGCGGGGCTTTTTGTGCCGGTTCAGGCGCTCCCATCGTCTACAGTGATGTCCCATGCAAGGCCTTCACCTGACCGCCGACCTCTACCAGTGCCGCTGCGAAGCGGCCTGGCTCACCGACGCGCAAAAGCTCGGCGACTGGTGCGTGCAAGCGGTGCAGGCAGTCGGCTTGCAGAACGTCAATCAGCTCTTCCACACTTTTCCCGGCAGCGGCGGCCATCCCGGCGGGATCACGGCCACCGTGCTGTTGGCGGAATCGCACGTGTGCCTGCATACCTGGCCCGAGCAGAGAGCGGTGACGGTGGACGTGTACGTGTGCAACTTCAGCGGGGACCATACGGCCAAGGCGCGTGGCTTGATGTTCGCGCTGGTCAACCGCTTCCAGCCCGAATGGACCGAACAGCGATCGCTTGCGCAGGCCATGATCATGGCGGCCGGTCGCGGGGAGCGGATGCGCCCGCTTACGGACGAATGCCCCAAGCCGCTGCTGCGCGTGCGCGGCAAGCCGCTGATGCAGTACCACACCGAGGCGCTGGCGCGAGCGGGCTGCCGCGAGGTGGTGGTGAACACGGCCTGGCTGGGCCACCAGATCGAGAGCCATTTCGAAGCGCTGGCCGACACGCAGCAGCCGCGCATTCACTACTCGCACGAAGGCCGCGACTTCGGCGGCGCGCTGGAAACCGCGGGCGGCGTGGCGCGGGCCTTGCCCCTGCTGGACGAGGTGTTCTGGCTGGTAGGCGGCGACGTCTTTGTGCCGGAGTTTGAATTCCCACGAGCGGCGCTGGAGCGCTTCGCCGCCGGCGGCAAGCTGGCCCACATTTTTCTCGTACCCAATCCGCCCCAGCACCCCAACGGCGACTTCGCCCTCGGCTCCGGCGGCGTGGTGCTGCGCGAGGGGTCGCCACGCTATACCTATTCAACCATCGGCCTCTACCGCAAGGGCTTCTTCTCCAGCTTGCCGGCCGGCAACCCGCAGGGCCTCAAAGCCCCCATGCTTCCGCTGATGCTGGCGGCCATAGACAATGCGCAACTCACAGCCGAGATCTACACCGGAACCTGGGCCGATGTCGGCACCCCGCAACGTTTGGCACAACTGAACGCACCATGAGCAACTCCCTCTACGCAGATCGCCGCGCACGCGTGGCCGCGCAACTCGGCAAGGACGGCCTCGCCGTGATCCCCACCGCGCCGGAACGCCAGCGCAACCGCGACAGCGATTACATCTATCGGCACGACAGCTACTTCTACTACCTCACCGGTTTCACCGAGCCCAACGCGTGCCTGGTTGTCACCGGCGATGGTGCAAGCACGCTGTTCTGCGCGCCAAAAGATCTCGAGCGCGAGATATGGGATGGCTTTCGCCTCGGGCCCGAGGCGGCGCCCGCGGCGCTGCGCGTCGACGCGGCGCACTCGATCGCCGAGCTGGACGCGCAGATGCCCAAGCTACTGGAGAACAGGGATGCGGTCTGGTATCCGTTCGCGATCCACCAGGGGCTGGAAGCGCGGGTGGGCGGCTGGCTGAACCAGGTTCGCGCCCGCGTGCGCTATGGCGCGCTCTGCCCGGAGCAGCAACGCGACCTGTGCGCCGTCCTCGACGAGATGCGCCTGGTGAAAGACACGCATGAGCAGGACATCATGCGCCGCGCCGCACAGATCAGCGCCCGCGGCCATGTGCGCGCCATGAAGCTGGCCGCGCGCATGCTGCGCGAAGGCAAGGACGTGCGCGAGTACCACCTGGACGCCGAGCTGCTGCACGAGTTCCGAATGGGTGGCTCGCAGTATTCCGCTTATGGCGCAATCGTCGCCGCCGGCGCCAATGCCTGCGTGCTGCACTACCGCGCCGACACGGCGCCCATCCGCGACGGCGAGCTGGTGCTGATCGATGCCGGCTGTGAGCTGGACGGCTACGCCAGCGACATTACGCGCACCTTTCCCGCCAATGGCAAGTTCAGCGGCCCGCAGCGCGCGCTGTACGAACTGGTTCTGGCCTCGCAGCAGGCAGCGGTGGACGCGACCAAAGCGGGCGCGCGCTTCACTGAGCCGCATGACGCGACGGTGAAGGTGCTCGCGCAGGGCATGCTCGACGTCGGTCTGCTGGACAAGGACAAAGTGGGCAGCGCCCAGGACGTGATCGAGCAGCGCGCCTACTTCCAGTTCTACATGCACCGCACCGGCCACTGGCTGGGCATGGACGTGCACGATTGCGGCAGCTACGTCGAGCCATCGCAAGTGGGCGAGGTGAGCGAGCGCAAGGACCCGCTGTCGGGCGAGATCATCAAGAATCGGCCCGCGCGTGTGCTCAAGCCGGGCATGGTGCTGACGATCGAGCCGGGACTCTATGTACGCCCGGCCGAAGGCGTGCCCGAGCAGTTCCACCACATCGGCATCCGCATCGAGGACGATGCGATCGTGACCCAGGATGGCTGTGAACTGATCTCGCGCGGCGTGCCGGTCAAGCCCGACGAGATCGAGGCGCTGATGCGCGGCTAGGCTTCTGCGAACCCGAGCACTTTTTCGGTCCATCGTGGGCGCAGCACCGCGTTGAGGTGCATCTGTCCGCGCACCAGCGTGGCGATCAGGCGAGGCCCGCCGGCGTTCGCGGGCGCGGCGTCCATCAGCAGCGCGAGATCGGCCATGAACACCGCCTGGCGCAGGTTGTCGAGGCAGCGCGCATAGCGCTCGAGCACCGTGTGCGAGGCAACGGGTGGCTCGCCCTCACGCACCCGCTGGCGCACGCGCTCCAGCAACTGGCGGGGCTCGTCCAACGCAAGTGCGTACAGCACGACGTCGAAGCCCAGCGTGCGTGCTTGCGCCAGCAAGGCAACGCGCGAGGGGTGGGAGAACGCTGTTTCCGTCGCGAAGGACTGGCCCGCGTGCAGCAGTTGCTGACGGCGTACATCGGCCTCCTCCCGCGGCTTCGAATCGACGAATGGCATGGCCGGGTAGCGCGGGGCGAGCAAGGACTCATAGAGCGTCGACTTGCCCGCGCCGTGGGGGCCGGCGATCAGGTGGAGGACCGGCATCGCCGATCAGGCCGCTTTGCGTGACTTGACGCGGCCGGCCTTGCGCTTGTTTGCCGCGACGACGTCCTGCGTGCGCGCGGACAGCGCACCGGACTTCGCGAGCGCCAGTACGTGGCCCTGCAATTCATCGAGTTCCGGCGAGATTGCCGGCGGCGAAGGCGGGGTCACCTTGTAGGCGGCGCGCTCCTGGCGGGCGATGAGAGCGTGGCTGTCGTTGGTCGTCAGGCCGGCATGCTCCAGCGCCTTGCCAAGCGTGGCCCAGTACTCGATCTGGCTCGCAACGGAGCGGCGCATGGTCTGGGCGGCTTCGCGGGCCTGGTTAACCAGGGCGGCCGGTAATTTCACGGAAACGAACGGGGTGGCTTCGGACATGGCAGGGCTTTGACTCAATGGCGCATTTTGCGCCAAAATGCCACCCAAACGCAACCGGCGCGTTCAGCGGCCCTTCTTGGCCGTCAACCCCACCGCCGAGAGCACCGCCTGGCCGGCGCGGTACCCGTGCGTGAAAGCCTCCTCGAAGACGGAATATCCGGACAGGTCGCTGTGCGCGAAATGAATCCCGCGCCAAAGGCCCGATTGCGGCCTTCGCAGGGCGGCCAGCGCGGCGCTGGCCCGGGTGCCGGGTATGGGGACGGCCATGGCATGGCCGTAACGCGCGACTTCCACCCGCAGCGTGCGCGCGCGCAGGTCCGGGTGCGGCACGGAGAGCTCGTCCAGCACTTCGTCGCGCCAGCTCTCCCAAGTGCGGGCAAGCAGCCGCTCGCGCGCACCCGCCTGCTCTCCCAAGGCGCGGTACCAGGTGAGCACCGTGGGAACGGGCAGCGGGTTCACGTTCTGGTGGCCTGCATTCACGTATCCCAGGCCGCGCGAGCCGTACAAGACGTTGTCCCACGACGCGGGCGCGCCGGGCCGGTCCTGCAGCGGCTTGTCGATGTGCACATTGGCCACCGCCCACGACGCATAACGCAGGCGCTGCACCGCATCGGCCAGGGCACGCGGCGGCGCACCCATGACGCGTGCCGAAACGAACAGCGGCAGCGCCACGATGCATTGATCGGCCTGCCAGCGTTCCATCCGGTTGCCCGAGATATCCCAGGCCAGGACCTCGACGCCTTGTCGCAACGGGTTGATGCGCATCACCACCCTGCCCGCCTGCAGCCGCTCGCCCAGCGGTTGCGCGAGCCGGCTGGTGAGCCAGCCGTTACCCTCGGGCCAGGTGAGCAGCGCGTCGCGTTCGACGGCGGCCTCGCCGGGCGCGTCGAAGCCGTGGCGGCTGGCGAAGTAATGCAGCCCGGCCCAGGCCGAGACCGTCGCAATGCCGGCGCCGTAGTCGTCCCGGCAACAGTAGTCCAGGTACCAACGCAGATGCTCGTCATCGAGGCCTTCGCGATCGAGCCAGGACACGAAGGTCACGGCATCGAGGGCGCGGTGGCTGGCCGCAGCGGCGCCGCGCAGCGGCAGCGGGAACCGCGCGCGCTTCTGGGCTTGTGCGACGCGCTCCGAGAAACGGCGGTACTGCGCCAGCGTGGCGGCAGGGACGCCTTGCACCGGAAGCAGACCTTCCTGCCAGCGGCCGTTGAAAAACAGCCGCTCCTGCGGGCTGTGGACCAGGTGGCGCTCGTCGTAGGTCCATCGGCCGGCGGCGCGTTTGGCGATGCCCAGTTCCTCCAGGAACTCGCGGACCTCACCGGCGCCGTCGCCGGGCACCGGCAGATAGTGCGCACCCAGCGGGCAGGGGATGCCTCCGACCTGACCGCCGCGGCTGTTGCCGCCGGGCGCGTCCTCGAGTTCGAGCAACGCGAAATCCTCAAGGCCGGCCCGCCGCAGCATCCGGGCAGCCGAGAGCCCGGCGATGCCGCCGCCGGCGATCAGCACGTCACAGCGCCGCTCGACGGGCGGCGTCGCCGACGACGGCGGCTTGCGCAGCAAGTGTCCCCGCTCTGGGCTGGCGCCGTTGAAGCCGCCGACTATCGTGCGGTCGGGCGCGCAGCCCATGAGCGGCAGTGCCGTGGAACCGAGAAAAGCCCGGCGTGTGAGCGATGCGGGGAGTGCGTGATTCGTCATGGGTGGATTTGGCCCCATTCCCGCTCGTAGGTCGTCACGAGCACCTGGTTGGACAGGCGATTGACCTGCGCGGGCACCCGCGCCATGTCGCGCGGGAAATCGAACAACGGCGCCAGCCCGGCGATCGTGAGGAACTTGAGGCCCTGCGGCAATTCGGTGGGCAGTCGATACGGCCGGCGGGACGCGATGACGAACCCCCACTCGCCGAAGCTGGGTACATGCGCATGATAGGGCGTGGTCTTCAGTCCGGCCGACTCCAGCGTCGTGACCACCGTCCAGTAACTCTCACGCGCGACCAGCGGGGAGGTTGTCTGTACGGCAGCGTAGCCGCTGGCCGCGAGGCGCTGCTCCAGCAGCGCATAGAACGAACTCGTATAGAGCTTGCCGATCGAGAAGTTGGTGGGATCCGGGAAGTCCACGATGATCACGTCGAACATGTCATGGGTCTGCTGCAGCCACTGGAATGCATCGGCGTTCACGATCTTCAGCTTCGGCGAAGCGAGGGCGTCGTCGTTCAGCCGCACCAGCGTCTCGTGCGTGGAAAAAAGCCGCGTCATGTTTGGGTCCAGCTCGACCAGGGTGATGCTCTCCACGCCCGGATGGCGCAGCACCTCGCGCACTGCCATGCCGTCGCCGCCGCCAAGCACTGCGACGTTGCGCGGCGCCCCATGCGCGGCCATCGCGGGATGCACCAGCGCCTCGTGGTAACGGTACTCGTCGCGCTCGGAAAACTGCAGGTTGCCGTTGAGGAACAGGCGATGGCCGCCGCGGCCCTGCGTTACCACGATGCGCTGGTAGGGCGAGGTGGCGGCGAACACGATCGCGTCCTGATAGAAGCGATCTTCCGCCAGCGTGGTGATGTGGTGCGCGCCGGCGAAGGCGGCGCACAACGCCCCGAACGTGGCCACGCACGCCGCCACATGCGCGCGCAGCCGCCGCAGCTCATGGCGGAACAGCCACAGCGCCCACAAAGCCACGGCCGCATTCATCAGGCCGAACAGCAGGCCGGTGCGGACGAGCCCGAGCTGCGGCACGAGCACCAGCGGGAAAGCCACAGACACGGCGAGCGCGCCGAGGTAATCAAAGGTGAGCACCTGCGACACCAGCTCCTTGAGCGCGATGTTGCGCTTGAGGATTCGCATCACCAGCGGGATTTCCAGGCCGACCAGGATGCCGACCACCACCACCAGGCCGTAGAGCAGCGCGCGGAACGCCGTGGGCACATAGGCGTTGGCCATGAACAGCAGGGCCGGCATCGCACCACCCACCAGCGCCACCAGCAGCTCGATGCGAAGGAAGTGCGCGGGCAACTGGCGCTCGAAGAAGCGCGACAGCCACGAGCCCACGCCCATCGCGAAGAGGTAGGTGCCGATGACCGTGGAGAACTGCAGCACCGAATCGCCCAGCACGTACGACGCGAGTGCACCGGCCGCGAGCTCGTACACGAGGCCACACGCCGCGACGACGAACACCGAGGCGAGCAGCGCCACTTCGACCGGGCGCGGTGCTTGCTGCGCAACGGTCATCGCGAGCAATTCATGGGCCACCGCGGAACCGGCTCTGCCGGGCCGCTGGTGGCGCCCCCTTGAGGGGGAGGCGGCCGCAGGCCGCTTCGGGGGGGAGCCATTTTTTTTAGCCGTGGACCGCTGCGGCGACGATGATGGAGATGCCCAGCGCCATCGCGCCGACCACGATGGAGAGCGCGACGTTCTGCTTTTCGATGATCTCCTCCCACAGGTTGTAGGGCGTCACCTTGTCGATGATGATGAAGCTCACCCAGAACATCGCCACGCCGATCAGCGCGTACAGGATGGAGCCGAAGAAGGCCCCCGGTCTCAGCCACTCAATTCCCATATCTTTCTCCTCTAAAAACCCATCATGAAAATCATTTGTGCCCGCCGCCGCCGGAATAGCCGCCGAACGAGCCGCCGCTGCTGCGGCTGCCGCCCGAAAAGCCCGAGCGCGTGTCGTCATCGTCGACGCAGGCCTTGACCACCGCCAGCACGATCAGGATGACGAGGAACATCAGCATGATCGTGCCGCACCCCATGCCGCCACCCGCGCTGGTGGGCCCGGCGTCGGCGCGCTTGAACAGGTCCTTCTTGCCCTCGAGCCTGAACGCCTTGACGACCGCGTCGCTCGCGATCTTGCTGCCGCTGGACCACGTCACCTCCCGGGCCCCGCGCTCCATCGACAGCAGCGTATCGCCCTTGGCGAAGTCGCGGTTGAAAGTTTTCTGGCCCTGCTCTACCGGCCAGTAGAACTCGCCGGCCACGTAACGCGTCTGCGCCTCGTAGCTGTACTTGAGCTGGTACTTCGCGCCCAGGTAGGTGGCGGACTGCTCGCCGGGCGACAGAGCGGGCGCACCGGTGGTGGGCTTCACGACGCTCCAGCCTTCTTCGGAATCCACGAGGAAGATGAACCCCCGCTTGCGGTTGTAAAGCAGGTACTCGTCCCAGCCGAACTCCTCGTCGTCGCCGGGCTCGTGCCCGGTGCGGTGCTGGAAGCCCACCACCTGCCATTCCACTCCCTGCAGCTGACCGACGCTGCCCAGCGGAATCACCGGCTCCTCCGGTTCTTGCTGCACGGCATGGTGCAGCTCGCCGCCGACGCCGCCGTCCAGCTCGATCAGGCTGTTGCAGGAGCGGCAGGTGATGCTCTTGCTGGACGCCAGCGCCACGTCCACCGGCGCGCCGCAGTTCGGGCAGGCGAAGTGCCGGCCGCGTTCTTCCTTCGAGCTCTCTTCACGCAGGCCCGACAGGCGAAGGTCCTCCAGGCGCACGGAGCTGCCGCGCGAGAGCTGCGGCGGTTGCGAGCCGTAGTCGATGGACAGCACCTCCCCATCGGGGCTTCGCAGTTCCACCATCGCGAAGGGCTGGCCGAGCGCGGGCAGCTTGGGCAGCTCGCCCTGCGCCGAGACCAGCGACACCTGCTGGTTGGAGGCCACGTTGTAGGGCTTGCCTTCGATCGCCGTCGTTGCGCCAACCCGGAAATGCGCGGCCTGCGGCACCTCCCGCAGCATGGCGGCGGGCATGAGAAAGACGTACGCCCCGTTGTCCTCGCCCAGCACACCAACCGTGCCGTCATCGAAAAGCGCATTCCATTCCGTCCAGGCGCCGGTTTCGCCCTTGTATTGCAGCCGGCCTACCAGTGTGAACTCTCGCCCTTGCCACTGGCCGGCGGCCATCAATTGCAGCGGGCTGTGGTCCTCGAACAGCTCGGCCATCCTGCCCACGCGCGAAAGCGTCTCGCCGCTGCGCACAACGGTGCTGCGGCAGAAACTGCAAACCGCATAGGCGGATTGGGCGCTGCGGAATTCGACAGGCGCGCCGCAGCCCGGGCACGCGGC
>JAQZBU010000159.1 GCA_029237735.1 Ramlibacter sp.
GCGTTGTACATCGGCACGTCATAGTCGCCGAGCTCCAGGTGCGTGACCTCTGCACCCTTGTCACGCGCCATGGCAGCAACCTCTTTCGCGAGCTTCCGGTTGTGCGAGGCGATGCGCGTGCTGCCGGCGAAGACGAGGACTTTCATGGGCGCATTGCATCACAGCGGAGCACGATCTCCGGTGCGCCCGTAAAATCGCTCCTTCCCAGAACCGGCCCTCGCGGCCACCCAGCGCCGGGATCGGCGCCCCTCCAATGCTTTATCCAGAAGAATTCGACGTCATCGTCGTCGGCGGCGGCCACGCCGGCACCGAAGCAGCCCTCGCCGCAGCGCGCATGGGTTGCCGCACGCTGCTGCTCACCCACAACATCGAGACGCTGGGCCAGATGTCCTGCAACCCATCGATCGGCGGCATCGGCAAGGGTCACCTGGTGAAGGAGGTGGATGCGCTGGGCGGCGCCATGGGCATCGCCACCGACGAGGCCGGGATCCAGTTCCGCATCCTCAACTCCAGCAAGGGGCCGGCGGTTCGCGCCACGCGAGCGCAAGCTGACCGCATCCTCTACAAGGCGGCGATCCGCCGGCGCCTGGAGAACCAGCCGAACCTGACGCTGTTCCAGCAGGCGGTGGACGACCTGATGGTGGAGGGCGACCGCGTCGTGGGCGCTGTCACGCAAGTGGGCATCCGCTTCCGCGGGCGTGCGGTCGTGCTCACGGCCGGCACTTTCCTCGACGGCAAGATCCACGTCGGGCTGAACAACTATGCGGCCGGCCGGGCAGGGGATCCGCCGGCCGTGTCCCTGTCGGCACGCCTGAAGGAATTGAAGCTGCCGCAAGGCCGCCTGAAGACCGGCACGCCGCCCCGCATCGACGGCCGGACCATCGACTTCTCGAAATGCGAGGAGCAACCCGGCGACCTGGATCCGGTCCCGGTGTTCAGCTTCATGGGCAGCGCGGAGATGCATCCGGCGCAGGTGCCGTGCTGGATCACGCATACCAACGAGCGCACGCACGACATCATTCGCTCTGGTTTCGACCGCAGCCCGATGTTCACCGGCAAGATCGAGGGCGTCGGCCCGCGGTACTGCCCGAGCGTGGAAGACAAGATCAACCGCTTCGCGGACAAGTCCAGCCACCAGGTGTTCCTGGAGCCCGAGGGGCTGACGACCAACGAGTTCTATCCCAACGGCATCTCGACCAGCCTGCCATTCGACATCCAGCTCGGGCTGGTGCGGACGCTGCCCGGCCTGGAGAACGCCCACATCCTGCGGCCGGGCTACGCCATCGAGTACGACTATTTCGACCCGCGCGGGCTCAAGAGCAGTTTCGAAACGCGGGCGATCGGGGGCTTGTTCTTCGCCGGCCAGATCAATGGGACCACCGGCTACGAGGAAGCTGCTGCCCAAGGGCTGTTCGCCGGGGTCAATGCCGCGCTGCAGGTGAGGGGCAAGGATTCGTGGGTGCCTGCCCGGGATCAAGCGTACCTCGGCGTTCTGGTCGACGACCTCATCACGAAGGGCGTGACTGAGCCTTACCGCATGTTCACCAGCCGGGCGGAGTACCGCCTGCAGTTGAGGGAAGACAACGCAGACCTGCGGCTGACCGAAGAAGGGCGCCGAATGGGGCTGGTGGACGACGCCCGCTGGGACGCGTTCTCCCGGAAGCGGGACGCTGTTTCACGTGAAACAGAGCGGCTGAAATCGACTTGGGTGAACCCCCGCATTGTCTCGGTTGAAGAAGCCCGGCGGGTGCTGGGCACCACCATCGAACACGAGTACAACCTGGGCGACCTGCTGAGGCGGCCGGATGTCAGCTATGAATCCCTGATTGGCCTCGAGTCTGGGCGATGGAAATCCGGCGACGTTTCACGTGAAACACTGGGCGCTCTCTACGAGCCGGTGGTCGAGCAGATCGAGATTGCGGCGAAGTATTCGGGCTACATCGAACGCCAAAAGGACGAGGTGGAGCGCGCCGCCTATTACGAGAACCTGAAGCTTCCAGCCGAGCTGGACTATATGGCGGTGCCGGCGCTGAGCATCGAAGTCCGGCAAAAGCTGAACAAGCATCGGCCCGAAACGCTGGGCCTGGCGTCGCGGATCTCTGGCGTGACGCCCGCGGCCATCTCTTTGCTGCTGGTTCACCTGAAGAAAAACAAATTCAAGGGGTTCACCGAAGCGGCGAATCAGGCGGGGCAGGCGGCGGCATGAAAGTGGTATTCACTCCCGCCCCCTCTGGGGGAGGGCGGGGATGGGGACGCTTCGCGACGCGCGATTCAGAGGGAAGAGAGCTTGCCCATCGGGCGCGCCCCCACCCCAACCCTCCCCCCGAGGGGGAAGAGGCGAAGTCATGACCACCGAAGAGCGTCTCGCCGAAGCAACCCAGGAGCTCGGGATCCAGCTCAGCGATACCGAGCGCGCCCAGCTGCTCGATTATGTCCAGCTCATCGCCAAGTGGAACAAGGTCTACAACCTGACCGCCGTCCGGCCCGGCGAGATGCTGGTCCACCACCTCTTCGACAGCCTGGCCGTCGTCCGCCCGCTGCTGCGCCAGACCGCGGGCCGGCCCATCCGGCTGCTCGACGTGGGTTCAGGTGCTGGCCTGCCTGGCGTGGTCATCGCCATCTGCTGCCCTGAAGTCCGGGTCGAGTGCGTCGATACGGTTGGAAAGAAGGCGGCTTTCGTCCAGCAGTCTGCCGCCCAGCTCCAGCTGGGCAACCTGAAGGGTGTGCATGACCGGGTGGAAAACATGGCCGGGCCGTACGATGTCATCGCGTCCCGGGCGTTCGCCTCGCTGCCGGACTTCGTCAGCTGGTCGACGGATGCCTTGGCAGAGCAGGGGATCTGGATGGCCATGAAGGGCAAGCATCCGGCGGAAGAGATCGCCGCGTTGCCACCGCAAGCTGAAGTGTTCCACGTGGAACAGTTGAGTGTCCCGGAGCTGGAGGCAGAGCGGTGCATCGTCTGGATGCGCAAGCGCGAGCGTGCGCAAACTGCCACAGGTCTCGACGACACCGGAAGTTAAACTCAGCCTTCACCCCGGAGGGCCCGCATGCTTGGCGTTGCAGACTACGGCGCGTTCGTCGCCGCGATCCTGATCTTTTTGGCGATCCCGGGGCCCGGCAACCTGGCCCTCATCACGTCCACCAGCAAGGGTGGCATCCCCGGCGGGCTGGGCGCCACGTTCGGCATCATCGCCGGCGACCAGGTGTTGATGTGGGCCGCCGTGGCCGGAGTCGCCACGCTGCTGGTCACCTACCCCCAGGCGTTCACCGCAGTCCAGTGGCTCGGAGCCGCGTACCTGGCGTGGCTGGGATTCCGGATGTTGATCGCCAAGCCGGGCGACGCCCCGGTGCTGAACATCGAGCCTCGCCACTACTTCAAGCAAGCCTTCTTCATCACGCTGCTCAACCCGAAGGCCATCGTCTTCTACATGGCCTTCTTCCCGCTGTTCGTCGATCCCGCGCAGCACCGCGGCATGCTCACCTTCGGCGTGATGGCGGCCACGATTGCGGTGCTCACCTTCCTGTACGGCCTCGTCGCCGTCTTGCTCACGCACTTCCTGGCCGAACGCATGCGGGCCAATCCGCGGATCGGCCGCGTGCTGGAAAAGCTTGCGGGCGTTTTCCTCATCGGCTTCGGCGTGAAGCTGGCCGTCTCCAAGTAAAGAACAACGAGAAGAATGGCCAAGATCTTTTGCGTCGCCAACCAGAAGGGCGGGGTTGGCAAGACGACGACGACCGTGAACCTGGCGGCTGGTTTGGCTAAAGTCGGCCAGCGCGTGCTGATGGTGGACCTGGACCCGCAGGGCAATGCGACCATGGGGTCGGGCGTCGACAAGCGCAAGCTGCAGCACACGGTGTACGACGTGCTGCTGGAATCGGCGACCGTGGCCGAGGCGCGCGTGAAGAGCGAGCGCCTGCAGGAAGCCGGTTGCAGCTACGACATCCTCGGCTCGAACCGGGACCTCGCGGGCGCCGAAGTGGAGCTGGTCGAAGTGGAGCGGCGCGAGACGCGCCTGAAGGTGGCGCTGGCGGAAGTCGGCGACCAATACGACTTCATCCTGATCGACTGCCCGCCCGCGCTGTCGCTGCTCACGCTCAATGGCCTGTGCGCGGCGCACGGCGTGATCGTGCCGATGCAGTGCGAGTACTTCGCGCTCGAAGGCCTGTCCGACCTGGTGAACACCATCAAGCAGGTGCATGCCAACCTGAACAAGGACCTGGAGATCATCGGCCTGCTGCGCGTGATGTTCGACCCGCGCATCACGCTGCAGCAGCAGGTGAGCGACCAACTCAAGTCGCACTTCGGCGACAAGGTGTTCAACACCGTGATCCCGCGCAACGTGCGCCTGGCCGAGGCCCCGAGCTACGGCCTGCCAGGCCTCGCCTTCGACCCGTCCGCGCGCGGCAGCCAGGCCTTCGTCGAGTTCGCGCAGGAGATGGTGGAGCGCCTGGGCGGCATGCGACCCGGCGTCGCCAAGCCCGCACCGGCCAAGCCCGTGGCGTCGGAACCAACGGTCAGCCTCGGTAGCTTGCTACATAAAAAAGAGCAATGAAGCCGCGGAACGTCTTGATCCTCCCGGGCTGGGAGAACAGCGGTCCGAAGCACTGGCAGTCGCTGTGGGAGCAGCGCCATGGCTATCGCCGCGTGGAGCAGCACGACTGGATGAAGCCACTGCGCGGCGACTGGGTGGCGCGCCTGGAGGACGTGGTGCTCACCTGTGACGAGCCCGCGGTGCTGGTCGCGCACAGCCTGGGCTGCATCCTCACGGCGGCGTGGGCGGCGAAGTCGCAGAACACGCACCGCGTGAAGGCGGCCTTGCTGGTGGCGCCGGGCGACGTGGAGCGGCCCGAGATCCGCGACCAGATCCCGTCGTGGTCACCGATCGAGTTGCAGGCGCTGCCTTTCCCGGCAGTGCTGCTGGGCAGCCGCAACGATCCGTATTGCGAATTCGAGCGCGCCCGCCTGTTCGCATACGCATGGAACGCGCAGTTCATGGACTATGGCGACTGCGGACACATCAACGCCGATTCCGGATTGGCCAGCTGGCCCGAAGGCCATGTCCTGCTGCAGGACCTGATGAAAGACTAAGAAATGTGCCCCCACGCTCCTATCTACGTGTCGTCGCTGCCCCCCGAAGGGGCGCCAGCCTCCTTGAGGCGGCTCGGCGGAGGCTGGACATGGTGACCAAGAAACCGAAGGGCCTGGGACGCGGCCTCGAAGCATTGCTGGGGCCCAGGGTCGCGGAGAACGGCGAGGGCCCGGGCGAGAAGGCAACGGCCGATGCGGGCCAGCCGATGTCGCTGATGCTGAGCGACATGGTGCCCGGCATGTACCAGCCGCGCACGCGCATGGACGAGGGCGCCCTCTACGAGCTGGCCGAGTCGATCAAGGCGCAGGGCATCATGCAGCCGATCCTGGTGCGCAAGCTGCACGAGGGCGGCAACGCCGGCAAGTTCGAGATCATCGCGGGTGAGCGCCGCTTCCGCGCCGCCAAGCTCGCGGGGCTGGACAGCGTGCCGGTGCTGGTGCGTGACGTGCCCAACGAAGCCGCCGCCGCCATGGCGCTGATCGAGAACATCCAGCGCGAGGACCTGAACCCGCTGGAAGAAGCGCAAGGCCTGCAGCGCTTGATCAAGGACTTCGGCCTCACGCATGAACAGGCTGCCCAGGCGGTGGGGCGTTCACGCAGCGCCGCGTCGAACCTGCTGCGGCTGCGGAATCTCGCGGACCCGGTGCAGACGATGCTGATGGCCGGCGACATCGACATGGGCCATGCGCGCGCCTTGCTTGCGCTCGAGCGCGCGGCGCAGATCACCGCCGCCAACCAGATCGCGCAGAAGAAGTTGTCGGTGCGCGAGGCCGAGAGCCTGGTGAAGAAGATCGGTGCGGAGTTCAACCTCACCTCGCCCAAGCCCAAGAAGGAAAAGTCGCGCGACCTTCGCCGCATCGAGGAGGAGCTCTCCGACCTGCTGACCGCGGAGGTGGAAGTGCGCGTGAAGAAGCGCGTGAAGCGCCATGGCCGCGTCGAAGAGCTCGGCGAGGTGTCGATCGCGTTCGGCTCGCTCGATGAATTGAATGGGTTGATCGAGCGGCTGCGGGGCTGAGGTGTCTTGCTCCTTCCCCCTCTGGGGGAAGGCGGGGATGGGGGCTGTCGGCCGAGCGCCCCCACCCCAACCCTCCCCCAGAGGGGGAGGGAGTAAATCAGGGCCTCGGTTCACTCAAGGCCGCGCCAACGCAGTCAACGCGCGCAGATCCGTCGCCTTCCCCAGCCCCCAGCAGGCCTCGATCAACTGCTTCGTCTTCACCGCACCCAGAACCGGCTCCGACAGCTGCGTGAACTTGCCTTCCAGCATCTGGTCGGTCATCGGGTTCTGCAGGGAACCGATCGCGTGTTCCACGAAGACGTGCACCCTGCGGCCGTCGGTGAGGACGGCCGTCAGGTCGGAACTCGCCTCGTCGATGCTGTCGTCCACCGTCGCGACCACCTTGCGGCGCAGCGCCACCATGTCGGGGCGCGAGACGATCTCGTCGTGGTACTCGTCTTCACCCGCGCGGCCGAACATCAGCCCCGCGGCGACACCGTGGTAGACGCTGAACTTGCCCTGCAGCCCGTCCGCCGGCTCCTTCTTCCCCGTGAGCTCCAGCACCAGCGAGTGCACCTTCAACTCGATGCGTTCCACCTGCTCCGGCTTCACGCCTTGGTCGCGCAACTGCGCGGCCGCATCGATGCTCGGATGGATCACGATGCCGCAGGCGAACGGCTTGTAGCTGTTGAAGGAGATCTCGAAGCGCTGGCCGAGTTCGTCGGTGGCCTCGTTCCACGCCGTCTTGGTGGACACCACCTGCGCCCAGCCGCGCGGGGCTTCCAGCGCGCGCGGGCTGGCGGTGAAGCCCTTCGCCGCGAGCAGCGCGGACATGAGTCCCGCACGCGCGGCGCCGCCCGGATGGAACGGCTTGGTCATGGTGCCGAACTGCTCGCGCAGGCCGACCGGCTGCGACGCGGCGATGCCCAGCGCCATCTGCGTCTGGTGCGCATCCAGCTTCAGCAGGCGCGCGCAACCGGCGGCTGCGCCCAGCATGCCCGTAGTACCCGTGATATGCCAGCCGCGGTCGTAGTGCTCGGGGTACACCAGGTTGCCCAGGCGGCAGGCGACGTCGATGCCCAGCACCAGCGCATCGGTCACCTCGCGCCCGCTCATGCCCTTGTGCTCCGCGAGCGCGAGCAGGGCGGACGCCACGGGGCCCGCCGGATGGATGATGGTCTTCAGGTGCGTGTCGTCGAAGTCGAAGGTGTGCGACGTGATGCCGTTCACCAGCGCCGCGCTGGCCATGTCGACCCGCTCGCTGCGGCCCGCGACGGTGGCTTGCGGCGCCGGCTGCAGCTCGCTGACCGCGGCCAGCGCCGCGTCCGCTGCTTCGTGCTTCGCCGCGCCGACGGCGCAACCGAGCCAGTTGAGGAAGGTGCGATGCGCGTCGTGGTCGACGGCGTCGTTCCATCCGCGCGAGGGATGGTTCGCCACGTACTCGGCGAGGATGCGGGTGATGGGGGGCGCGTTGTGGTCGGCCGGGACCTGGGTATTGCGGGCCATGAGGAGTCTGACTGCTAGCCTTCGATCTTGAGGTTCTGTGCTTTCACCAGCGCGCTCCAGCGCGCGATGTCCTGCTCGTAGTATTTGCCGAAGGCCTCTGCGGCCATCGGCATCGGGTCCACGGCCTCGGCCGAGAGCTTCTCGCGCAGCTCGGGTGCGGCCAGCACCTGGTTCAGGGTGCTGTTCAGTCGCGTGACGATGTCGCGCGGCATGTTGGCGGGACCGACCACGCCGTACCACTGCATCGCGTCGAAGTTCTTCAGGCCGAGTTCGTCCAGCGTGGGGACGTTCGCGATCTGGGGCGCACGGGCGGTGCCGGTGACCGCGATCGGACGCAGCCTGTTGGAGCGGATGTGCGGCAGGGCCGCGGCGAGGCCAGGGAACATCGCTTGGGTCTGGCCGCCGATCACGTCGGTGATGGCGGGGGCGATGCCGCGGTAAGGGATGTGCACCATCGGCACCTTGAGTTGCTGCTTGAGCAACTCCATCGTGAGGTGCGTCAGCGAGCCCGCACCGGCGGAGCCGTAGCTCACCTTGCCCATGTTGGCGCGCAGCCAGGCCGCGAAC
>JAQZBU010000160.1 GCA_029237735.1 Ramlibacter sp.
GCCGCGCAGCTGATGCAGTCGTGCGCGGCGCTGGGCCTCGGCCAGTCCGACCACTCCGCGCTGGTCAAGGCGCTGGAGAACATGGCGCAGCACAAGGTGGCACCGGACACCTGATGCCAGCGCACCCGGCCTGTGTCAGGTCACAGGCGCCGGGTTGAACAGCACCAGGGAGTTGTGAAGCTTCCACTGCTCGGCCCATGTCTTCTTGCGGCCGCTGGCGACATCCAGCATCAAGCGGAACAGTTCCCAGCCTACCTCCTCGATCGTCGCCGAGCCGTCGGCGATGGTACCCGCGTTGACGTCCATCAGGTCATGCCATCGACGCGCGAGATCGCTTCGTGTTGCGACCTTGATGACGGGCACCTGCGCCAGCCCGTATGGCGTTCCACGGCCCGTGGTGAACACGTGCAGGTTCATGCCCGCCGCCAGCTGCAGGGTGCCGCAGATGAAATCGCTGGCAGGGGTCGCGGCATAGGTCAAGCCCTTCTGCCTGAGCTTTTCGCCGGGCGCGAGCACGCCGGAGATCGGCGCCGTGCCGGACTTGACGATGGAACCCATCGCCTTCTCGACGATGTTGGACAGTCCGCCCTTCTTGTTGCCCGGCGTGGTGTTGGCGCTGCGGTCAACACTGCCGCGCTGGAGGTAAGCGTCATACCAGGCCATCTCGCGAATCATGGCCTGCGCCACTTCAGGCGTGGTGGCGCGCGAGGTCAGCTGGTCGATGCCGTCGCGCACTTCCGTCGTTTCCGAGAACATCACGCTCGCGCCGGCGCGCACCAGCAGGTCGGTGCAAAAGCCCACTGCCGGGTTGGCTGTGACGCCCGAGAACGCGTCGCTGCCACCGCACTGCACGCCGACCACGAGTTCGCTGGCGGGAACGGTCTCGCGCCGCCTTGCATTGAGCCGCTCCAGGTGCTCTTCGGCCTGGCGCATGATCGACTCGACCATCGACATGAAGCCGACGTGCGCGTCGTCCTGCAGGCACACCACGTCGAGCTTGCTGTCGGCGTTCACGCCCACGTCGGCCACGTTGCGCTCGTCCACCAGCGCAATCGTTCCGGGCGGCATCAGGCGCTCGGGTTGCAGCTTTTCGCAGCCCAGGCTCACCAGCATCACTTCGCCGCCGAAGTTGGGGTTCAGGCTGATGTTGCGCAGCGTGCGAATCGGCACGATGGCGTCGGGCGCGTCGATCGCCACGCCGCAGCCATAGCCATGCTCCAGCGCGACGACGTCGTCGACGTTGGGAAATTTCGGCAGCAGTTCGGCCTTGATGCGGGCCACGGCGAAGTCGGTGACACCGGCCACGCACTGCACGGTCTGCGTGATGGCCAGGATGTTGCGCGTGCCGACCGAGCCGTCGGGGTTCCGGAACCCCTCGAACGTGTAGCCCTCCAGCGGCGGCAGGGGCGTGGGCTTGACGGTGGCGATCGGCAGGTTGTCGAGTTCGCGCGCTTCAGGCATTTTCAGCAAGCGCTCATGCACCCAGCTGCCGGCCGGGATGTACTTCTGGGCGTAGCCGATCGGCACGTTGTAGCGCCGCACGACGCTGCCCTCGGCGAGGTCGGTGAGGGCAACCTTATGGCCCTGCGGCACATGCTCGCGCAGGGCCAGGCCTGAGGCGAAGACGGTCCCCGCGGGCAGGCCGCCGTTGTTGGCCACGATGGCGACGTTGTCGCTGTCGTGCATGGTGATGTAGTGCGGGGGTTGGGCTGGGTTCTGCATGATCTGGATTGAGAGATGAATGTTCGAGGGTTCAGGCGGCAGCGCCACCGGTCGACTCGCGTTCGACGATCTGGAAGCCGACATCGACCACCGGCTGCGGCACGGCCCGTCCCTGGCAGCGATCGATGATCATTTGCGCGGCGATGCGTCCGATCGCGGCGCCGTCGACGCGGGCGGTGGTCAGCGATGGATCGATGTGCGCCGCGAAATCGGCGTCGCCGAAGCCGCAGACCACCAGGTCCTGCGGAATGCGCAAGCCGCGCGAGCGCGCCTCGATCATCAAGCCGTGGGCAAATGCGTCGGAACTGCAGTAGACGGCCTGGATGTGCGGGTCTTTTTCCAGCAGTTCGGCCATCGCGCGGCGTCCCATTTCCACGCTGCTGGGCGCCGGCACGATCGCGCTGGGCACCTCGCGCCCCGCGGCGGCAATGAATCCTTCGCGCCGCATCATGGCGCGATGGTCGTCGCCGGTGGCGATCCCCAGCCGCTGCCAGCCCCTCGCGAGGAAGAAGCCCGCGACGGCACTGCCGACCTTGACGTGGGAGATACCCACCATCATGTCGACCGGCCGGTCGCTCAGGTCCCAGGTTTCGACCACTGGGATGCCCACGCGCCGTAGCTGTTCGCGCGCCGCCGGCGAATGGACCAGGCCCGTGATGACGATGCCGTCGGGCCTGCGGCTGAGCATGGTGTTGAGCAGTTTCTGTTCACGCGAATGGTCGTAGCCGCTTTGGCCCAGGATCAATTGGTAGCCGGCTGCGTCCAGCGTCTCCGTCAACGCCTTGACCGTGGGCAGGAACTGCGGCACCGAAATCGTCGGCACCAGGCCCGCCACCATCAGGCTGCGCCGCGACTTCAGGCCACCGGCCAGCAGATTGGGGATGTAGCCGGTCGCCTCCACCGCCGTTCGCACCCGCTCGATGGTCTTGTCCGAGACCAGGGCCGGGTTGCTCAAGGCGCGCGACGCCGTGATCAGCGACACCCCCGCTTCACGGGCGACATCGTGCAGCGTGGCGGCTTTGAGAGGAGAAACGCGGGACATATTTTCTGGCTTGACAGTCAATAATGACAACGTTACCATACTCCCCGTTCGTTTGCCACCAAGAGGTTTTCCGCACTCGCCTGGTCCAGAGGATGAAAGGTCCCCATCCCGGCTGCTTTGCCGCAGCGCGATGCCACGTAAAATGACAACGTTGTCAAATGTATCTGCCACCCTTCTTCTTTTCGAGAATTGAATGACGACAACCCCCGCTGCGGGCGACCGCATCGCCCGCGTGCAAGTCTCCTCCTGCTACCTGCCACTGGCCAACCCCATCAGCGACGCCAAGGTGCTCACCGGCCGTCAGAAGCCGATGACCGAGATCGCGATGCTGTTCGCCGAGATCGAGACCGAGCAGGGCCACCAGGGCCTGGGTTTCAGCTACTCCAAGCGCGCCGGCGGCCCCGGCCAGTTCGCGCATGCCAGGGAAATCGCGCCGGCCCTCCTCGGCGAAGACCCGAGCGACATTTCGCGCCTGTGGGACAAGCTGTGCTGGGCGGGCGCCTCGGTCGGCCGCAGCGGCATGTCGACCCAGGCCATAGGCGCGTTCGATGTCGCGCTGTGGGACCTGAAGGCCAGGCGCGCGGGCCTGTCCCTGGCCAAGCTGCTGGGTTCGCACCGCGAGTCGGTGCGCTGCTACAACACCTCCGGCGGCTTCCTGCACACACCGACCGATCAGCTCCTGGTGAATGCCGCGGCATCGCTGGAACGCGGCATCGGCGGCATCAAGCTGAAAGTCGGGCAACCCGACGGCGCGCTCGATGTGCGTCGCGTGCAAGCCGTGCGCAAGCACCTGGGCGACGCCGTCCCGATCATGGTGGACGCCAACCAGCAATGGGACCGGCCGACGGCCCAGCGCATGTGCCGGATCTTCGAGCAGTTCAACCTGGTGTGGATCGAGGAGCCGCTGGACGCCTATGACCACGAAGGCCATGCGGCGCTGGCGGTGCAGTTCGACACACCCATCGCGACCGGCGAGATGCTCACCAGCGCTGGCGAGCACGGCGACCTGATCCGCCACCGCGCCGCCGATTACCTGATGCCCGACGCACCCCGCGTCGGCGGCATCACGCCCTTCCTGAAAGTGGCGGCGCAGGCCGAACACGCCGGCCTGATGCTCGCGCCGCACTTCGCGATGGAGCTGCATGTGCACCTGGCCGCAGCCTATCCGCGCGAGCCCTGGGTCGAGCACTTCGAATGGCTCGAGCCCCTTTTCAACGAGCGCATCGAGATCAAGGACGGCCGGATGCTGGTGCCCACCCGGCCCGGCCTGGGCCTGACCCTGAGCGAACAGGCACGGGCCTGGACGCGCGAACAAGCTTCATTTCCAAAACTAGGCGCCCAATAAGCGCCATTCACAAGGAGTTTCCTTCATGAAAAAAGTACTGACCGCCCTCGCGTTCGGCCTGGCGGCACTGACTGCCAGCGCCCAGGCATGGCCCACCGCCAAGCCCGTCACGCTGCTGGTCCCCTTCCCGCCGGGTGGATCGACGGACATGATCGCCCGCAGCCTCAGCACCAAGCTCGGGGAAAAGCTGGGCGGCACCTTCATCATCCAGAATACGGCCGGCGCCGGCGGCACCGTGGGAGCCGCGGCCGCCAAGCGCGCGGCGCCGGACGGCTACACCATCTTCGTGTCATCGCTCGGCCCGTTCGTGATCGGACCTAACCTGATCAAGGGGGTGCAATACGATCCGCTCAAGGATTTCGACTACATCACCGTTGCCGTGCAGGCGCCCAATGTGTTGGCAGTGCCGGCCGGCTCGCCCCACAAGTCGCTGGCCGACGTGATCGCCTATCAAAAGGCCAACCCGGGCAAGATGAGCTTCGCTTCCGCGGGCAACGGCACCAGCGACCACCTCACGGCCGAGTTGTTCTGGCAGGAAACCGGGACCAAGGGCCTGCATATCCCCTACAAGGGCGGCGCGCCGGCCATGGCCGACCTGCTGGGCGGCCAGGTCGATGCCACGTTCATGAACATCAACACCGGCCTGCCGCAGATCAATGCGGGTAAGCTGAAGGCGCTGGCCATCACCAGCAACACGCGCTCGCCGCTGTTGCCCAATGTGCCGACCATGGCCGAACTGGGCTTCAAGGGCGTCACCGTCTATTCGTGGCAGGCCATCGCCGCCCCGAAGGGCTTGCCGGCCGACATCAAGGCCAAGCTCCATGACGCGATCGTGGCGGGCCTGAACGACCCGCAGGTCAAGCCCAAGCTGCTGGATCTGGGTTTCGAGATCGTCGGCAACACGCCGGAGCAGTTCACCGCCTTCCAGGCCTCGGAATTCGCGCGCTGGAAGAAGGTGATCGAGGCCGGCAAGATCACAGCGGACTGAACACCCCATGAACAACGCAACGCCAAGGATCACGGCGCTGCAGGTGATTCCCGTGGCCGGGCGCGACAGCATGCTGCTGAACCTCAGCGGCGCGCACGGACCGTTCTTCACCCGCAATCTGCTGGTCCTCACCGACAGCGCCGGCCACAGCGGCGTCGGGGAGGTGCCAGGCGGCGAGAAGATTCGCCAGACGCTCGAAGATTCGCGCGCCCTGGTGGTCGGCCAGCCGATCGGCGACCACCTGCGCGTGCTGCAGCACATGCAACGCCAGTTCGCCGACCGCGATGCCGGCGGGCGAGGCCAGCAGACCTTCGACCTTCGCACCACCATCCACGCCGTCACCGCCGTCGAGTCGGCGTTCCTGGACCTGCTCGGCCAGCACCTGGAAGTGCCGGTCGCTGCCCTGCTGGGCGAAGGCCAGCAGCGGGGCGCGGTGGAGATGCTGGGATACCTATTTTTCATCGGCGACAAGCGCCAGACCGACCTGCCCTACGCCAGCGATCCGCAAGGCGGCAACGACTGGTTCCGGCTGCGCTACGAAAAGGCCATGACACCCGAGGCCGTGGTGCGCCTGGCCGAAGCCGCCTATGAGCGCTACGGCTTCAACGACTTCAAGCTCAAGGGCGGCGCACTGCGCGCCGAAGTGGAGATTGAAGCGGTGAAGGCGCTGCACGAGCGCTTTCCCAAGGCCCGCGTGACGCTGGACCCCAATGGCGGCTGGCTGCTCAAGCATGCGGTCCGCCTGATGCGCGACATGCGCGGCGTGGTGGCCTATGCCGAAGACCCTTGCGGCGCCGAAGACGGGTTCTCCGGCCGTGAAGTGATGGCGGAATTCCGCCGCGCCACCGGCCTGCCGACGGCGACCAACATGGTGGCGACCGACTGGCGACAGCTCACTCATGCCCTGTCCTTGCAGTCCGTAGACATTCCGCTGGCGGACCCGCACTTCTGGACCATGGCCGGCTCGGTACGCGTGGCACAGACCTGCCGCGACTGGGGTCTGACCTGGGGCTCGCATTCCAACAACCACTTCGATGTGTCGCTTGCGATGTTCACGCATGTCGCCGCGGCCGCGCCCGGCCAGGTCACCGCCATCGACACGCACTGGATCTGGCAGGACGGCCAGCGCTTGACGCGCGAGCCGCTGCAGATCGTGGGCGGCCTGGTGCAAGTGCCGAAGAAGCCGGGCCTGGGCATCGAACTGGACATGGCCGAGGTCGAGAAGGCCCATCTGCTCTACATGGAGCACGGCCTGGGCGCGCGAGACGATGCGATTGCCATGCAGTACCTCGTCCCCGGCTGGAAATTCAACCCCAAGCGCCCCGCGCTCGACCGCTAGAGAGGTTTCCATGAGAGAGAACCATTTGCCCACGCTCTGGAATTCGGGTGGCGCCGCCGTCAACGGCTGGCTGGCCATCCCCAACAGCTTCGCGACGGAGACCATGGCCCACCAGGGCTGGGACGCGCTGACCGTGGACATGCAGCACGGGGTTGTGGACTACCAGGCCATGGTCACCATGCTGCAGGCGATCTCGACCACGGACACCGTGCCGGTGGTGCGCGTGCCGTGGCTCGAGCCGGGCATCCTGATGAAAACGCTGGATGCGGGCGCCTATGCGGTCATCTGCCCCATGGTCAACACGCGTGAAGATGCCCAGAAGCTGGTGGCGTGGACCAGTTACGCGCCACGCGGCACACGCAGCTTCGGGCCGGTGCGCGCGTTGCTGTACGGCGGCGCCGACTATCCCCAGCATGCCAACGACACCATCGTCCGCTTCGCCATGATCGAGACGGCGCAGGCACTGGACAACCTGGACGACATCCTGTCGGTCGAAGGGCTCGACGCGGTCTACATCGGGCCGTCGGACCTGTCGCTGTCGCTGGGCTGCAAGCCGACGATGGACGACCTCGAACCCAAGGCCGCGCAGGCGGTGGACCACATCCTGGCGCGGGCCAAGGCGCACGGCCTGGTCGCCGGCATCCACAACACCAGCCCCGAGTCGGCGCTGGCACGCATCGCCAAGGGTTTCCAGTTCGTCACTGTCAGCTCCGATGCGCGCCTGATCGCAGCGGGCGCCCAGCAGGTAATGGCGAAGATGCGGGCAGCCAAGGCTCCGCCCACCGGCGCAAGTTACTGAATTTTCGAAGCAAAGGAATCACCATGAAGATCGGATTCATCGGCCTGGGCATCATGGGCGCACCCATGGCCGGGCACCTGCTGGCAGGTGGCCATGAGATGTTCGTGCGCACGCGCAGCAAGGTCCCCGAAGGGCTGCAAGCCGCAACGCAATGCGCCAGCGGCGCGGATGTTGCCCGCGCCGCGGATGTCATCTTCCTCATGCTGCCCGACACGCCCGACGTGGAGCTGGTGCTGTTCGGCAAGGACAGCGTGGCATCGGGCCTCGCCAAGGGAAAGACGGTCATCGACATGAGCTCGATCGACCCGATCGCCACGCGCGGCTTCGCGCAGAAGATCAAGGACCTGGGCTGCGACTATCTGGACGCGCCGGTATCCGGCGGCGAAGTGGGCGCCAAGGCGGCCAGCCTCACCATCATGGTGGGCGGCGAGCCCGAGGCCTTCGAGCGGGTGAAGCCCCTGCTGCAGCTCATGGGCAAGAACATCACGCTCGTGGGCGGAGCCGGCGACGGCCAGGTCTGCAAGGTGGCCAACCAGATCATCGTGGCGCTGAACATCGCCGCCGTCGGTGAGGCGCTGGTGTTCGCGTCCAAAGCGGGTGCGGACCCGGCGCGGGTGCGTGAAGCGCTGATGGGCGGCTTCGCCTCTTCGCGCATCCTCGAGGTGCATGGCGAGCGGATGATCAAGCGCACCTTCAACCCCGGCTTCCGGATTGCGCTTCACCAGAAAGACTTGAACCTCGCGCTGCAGGGCGCACGCGCGCTGGGCGTGGCCCTGCCGCAAACCGCCA
>JAQZBU010000029.1 GCA_029237735.1 Ramlibacter sp.
GAGGCCTGGATCGTGGAGACGGTGCGCAAGTTCGCCGACAAGGCCGGCATCGGCATGCCCGAAGTCGGCATTTTCGAGGGCGAGCCCAATGCCTTCGCCACCGGCGCGTTCAAGAACAGCGCGCTCGTGGCCGTGTCCACCGGCCTGCTGCAGGGCATGACGCGCGAGGAAGTGGAGGCCGTGATCGGCCACGAGGTCGCGCACATCGCCAACGGCGATATGGTGACGATGACGCTGATCCAGGGTGTGATGAACACCTTCGTCGTGTTCCTGTCGCGGGTGATCGGCTATGCGGTGGATAGTTTCCTGCGCAAGGACGCCCGTGGCGGCCCCGGCATTGGCTATTGGGTGACCACCATCGTGATGGACATCCTGCTGGGCTTCCTGGCGGCCCTCATCGTGGCCTGGTTCTCTCGCCAGCGCGAGTTCCGCGCGGATGCCGGCTCGGCCAGCCTGCTCGGCCGCAAGCAGCCCATGATCAATGCCCTGGCACGCTTGGGCGGCATGGTGCCCGGCGAATTGCCCAAGAGCATTCAGGCTTTCGGCATCACCTCCGGCGTCGGCAAGCTGTTCTCGACGCACCCGCCGATCGAGGAACGGATCGCGCGGCTGCAGACGGCTTAAGCCGCGGGCGCCAATGAAAAAGCCGCCCCGAGCGAGGGCGGCTTTTTTTTTGATGGTTGCCCGCGGGTTCAGATCGGCAGCGCGGAAATCGCCTGCAGCCCTTCGGCGATGTTGTTGCGCACGGCGCCTTCCAATGCAAGACGCAAGCGCGTCACAGCCATGAGCGACTCGCTGAAGGTGGCCGTGTGCGATGACCGTATTGCCTTGCGCATGGCAATGCTCCTGTCGGACGACTTGACCAGGGACCAACCCGTTTCCAGCGTGACGGTAAAGGCACCGCCGAACAAGGGCTTCTCCAATTGCGTCACCGTCACCGTCAACTCGTATTCGCCGTCCTTGCCCTGCACCACGGACTTGAACAGTCCGGACGTCGAGATGGAACTCTCCAGCGCCGCCTTCAGGTCTGCGTTCGACACATTGGATGAATCCAGCGCGCCGGTTTCGGCACCGCCGCGCGTTTCGACGCGAACCGAGTAGGGCAGCTTTCTGACGGCGGCTGCGGGCACCGCCGACATGTTTTCCTTGTGGGCCGGCGTGGCGCACCCTGCCAGCGTGGCGGCGGCTATGACGAGGACGACCGCCGCCGCGCGTTGAATGGTCGGCGCGTTCATTTCCTGGCCTTGCCTTCCTTGAGGATGTTGCCGAGCACCTCGTCCACCATCTCGGGCGGCGATTTGCGGGTGAGCGACGTGTGGAACGAATTGCCCGTCGCCAGCGGGAAGTCTGTCTTGGGTTCGCGGAACTGCACAGTGAGTTCGAGCATGTACATGGTGATGTCCCAGAACCACTTGTCGACGTAGGTCACGGTCGCGTCGACCTGGGCCGGCGGCGGCTTGCCGGTGGTGACCTGATAGCCGCGGGCGCGCAGGTTGTCGGCGATCAGCTTGTCGATGCCGCGCCCGTCCGGTTCGTGGTGCTGCACATGCAAGCTCTTCAAGGTGTCGAGGCGGGCGGATGGGTCGACCGTGGCCGTGGCGCGGTTGACCGCGCAGCCCGTCGTCAGCGCGGCCATGAGCAGCACGGCCGATACGAGTTTCATGAGATTCTTCAAATTCCCTCCTGGCGTTATTAAGAAAAAAGTCCGTGGGCAGTGTAGCCAGAAACTTCAGGAACTTTCGGTGGTCCCCACCATGCTTGCAGCCACGGCCTCCCCCACGCGGATGCCATCCACGCCGGCGGAAAGAATCCCGCCGGCGTAGCTCGCGCCTTCGCCGGCCGGGTACAGGCCGCGCACGTTCAGGCTCTGGTAGTCCTCGCCCCGGGTGATTTTCAAGGGCGATGACGTGCGCGTTTCCACGCCTGTCAACACCGCGTCCGACATGTCGAAGCCCTTGATCTTGCGGCCGAAGGCGGGGAGCGCCTCCCGCAGCGCCGCGATCGCGTAGTCGGGCAGTGCGCCCTTCAGGTCGCCCAGCGTCACGCCGGGCTTGTACGAGGGCTCGACTTCGCCCCACTGCGTGGATGTCCGGCCCGCGATGAAGTCGCCGACCAGCTGGCCCGGCGCGTTGTAGGTTCCGCCGCCGAGCACGAAGGCATTTGACTCGAGCTTGCGCTGCAGCTCGACGCCCGCGAGCGGACCGCCCGGATAGTCGCGTGGATCGATACCCACCACCATCCCCGCATTGGCGTTGCGCTCATTGCGCGAGTACTGGCTCATCCCGTTCGTCACCACGCGCCCGACCTCGGACGTGGCAGCCACCACCGTGCCGCCCGGACACATGCAGAAGCTGTACACCGAGCGGCCGTTGCCGGCGTGGTGCACCAGCTTGTAGTCGGCCGCCCCAAGCAGCGGGTGGCCGGCGTGGCGCCCCCATCGCGCGCGGTCGATCACGCCTTGCGGATGCTCGATGCGAAAGCCGATGGAGAACGGCTTGGCCTCCATGAACACGCCCCGCTCGTGCAGCACCTCGAAGGTGTCGCGTGAGCTGTGGCCCAGCGCGAGCACGACGTGATCGGCAAGCAGCTCGGACTTCTCACCCGTGGCCTGGTTCAACACCGTGAGGCCGCGCAATTGCCGCACCTCGCCCTGGGCCTCGATCAGCACGTCGGTCACCCTCTGCCGGAACCGGATCTCGCCGCCCAGCGCGATGATTTGCTCGCGCATGTTCTCCACGACCTTCACCAGCTTGAAGGTGCCGATGTGCGGGTGGGCGACGTAGAGGATCTCCTCCGGCGCGCCCGCCTTGACGAACTCCTTCATGACCTTGCGGCCCAGGTGCCGCGGGTCCTTGATCTGGCTGTAGAGCTTGCCATCGGAAAACGTGCCGGCCCCGCCTTCGCCGAACTGCACGTTGCTCTCGGGGTTGAGCTCGCCTCTGCGCCACAGGCCCCAGGTGTCCTTGGTGCGCTCGCGGACAGTCTTGCCGCGCTCCAGCACGATGGGCCGCAGCCCCATCTGCGCAAGCACCAGCGCCGCGAAGATCCCGCAGGGGCCGAAGCCGACGACGACCGGCCGGCGGGGCAGGGGTTCTGCCAGGTGCACCGGCGGCCGCCACTCCATATCAGGCGTGGGCGCTATGCGCGGGTGCCTCGGAAAGCGCGCGAGCACCGCGGCTTCGCGCTCCGGGTCGGCCAGCGTGACATCCACGATATACACCGCCATCAGCTCGGCCTTGCGCGCGTCGAAGCTGCGCTTGAACACGCCGACCCGGGCGATGTCCAGGGATTGCAAACTCAACAGCGCGGCGGCGGCCGCCTGCAGGTGCGGGTCGGGGTGCTCCGCTTGCGCGAGCGTGAGCTTGATCTCGGAGATTCTGATCATGGTGTCCTGTGGCCTGTGTTGATCAGGCAGGGATCACCGATGATAAAGCGTCAGGTGGGCAGGAAGCCTTCGATGGAGAGGTAGCGTTCCCCAGTGTCGTAGTTGAAACCCAGCACCGTCGTGCCGGCCGGCAGTTCGGGTAACTTCTGCGCGATGGCGGCGAGCGTGGCGCCCGAGGAAATACCCACCAGGATGCCTTCCTCGCGCGCCGCGCGCCGGGCCATCTCGCGTGCCGGTTCAGCATCCACCTGGATCACGCCGTCAAGGAGAGAAGTGTCGAGGTTGTTGGGAATGAAGCCCGCGCCGATGCCCTGGATGGGGTGCGGTGCGGGCTGGCCGCCGGAGATCACGGGCGAGGCGACCGGTTCGACAGCAAACACCTTCAGCTTCGGCCAAGCGGCCTTGAGCACCTTCGCGCAGCCCGTCAAGTGGCCGCCCGTGCCCACGCCAGTGATCAGCACGTCGAGGCCTTCGGGGAAGTCGGCCAGGATTTCCTGCGCGGTCGTTCGCGCGTGGACTTCGACGTTGGCCGGGTTGTCGAACTGCTGAGGAATCCAGCCGCCAGGGGTCTCGGCCAGCAGTTCCTGCGCACGCGCGATCGACCCCTTCATGCCCTTCTCACGCGGAGTAAGGGCGAAGGTAGCGCCGTAGGCCAGCATCAGGCGACGGCGCTCGACGGACATGCTGTCGGGCATCACGAGGACAATCTTGTAGCCCTTCACGGCCGCCACCATCGCCAGGCCGATGCCCGTGTTGCCGGAAGTCGGCTCGATGATGGTGCCGCCGGGCTTGAGCGCGCCGGTGCGCTCGGCGTCTTCCACCATGGACAGCGCGATGCGGTCCTTGATCGAGCCGCCGGGGTTGCTCCGCTCGGACTTCACCCACACCGGGTGGGTGCCGCCGAACAGGCGATTGATACGGATGTGCGGCGTGCGGCCGATGGTCTCCAGGATGTTCGCTGCTTTCATGGGCTCTCCAGTGTGGGAAAAGACGCATTCTGGCCCAGCCTTCATGCATCTGCTGTCCAAGGATGTGCCAGGCGCGAGATAATGCGCAGGTGAAGCCCGCCAGACCGCCGCTGGTGCCATATGGGAAACCTGGCACTGGAGGAACGTCCGGACTGCACAGGGCAGCGTAGGAGGTAACACCTCTCCACCGCGAGGTGAGGATCAGAGCAACAGAGACGAGTCGCACCGGGCAACCGGTGCGGGTGAAACGGGCAATCTCTACGCGCAGCAATACCAAATAGGTGGACATCGAGGCGGCCCGCTGAGTCCACGGGTAGGTAGCACCGAGCCGGTGAGCGATCACCGGCCCAGAGGAATGGCGGTCACGTCCGGCCTTCGCAAGAAGGTTCGGTCGCCACAGAATCCGGCTTATCGGCGGACTTCACACTTTATTTTGAGGGCGCGATTTTGCTCGCGTCGTGACAGGCGGTTGGCCTGCGTTGCGTCGCGTGAGGTTGTTGGCGTGCGCTCGCGGCGCGGCAGGCGGTACCCGGCACCGGCTCATACTGTGGCGGTCTTCGCTTCGCTACGACTTCGCGAAGCGTCTCGGCCTGCGGACGGCGCCGTACAACTCACTGCGCGCCCTTCGGGCTCTCCGTTCAAACAGGTACGGCGAGTCAGTAACGTAGCGCTGCGCGCCCGCCCCCAGGCCAAGCCGCTTCGCCGCCACAGAAATCGCCGTTGCCGGGTACCGCCTGCCTCGCCGCGAGAGTGGTGGTATTCCACCGGGTGGCGTGCCTGCAGTGTTGGTTGCAAATCCGCGTGCGGGTGGCCCATGCCGCGCAATCAGGCGAGGCGCCTGCGATGAGTGGTTTTGCGCTCGGCGCGACGCGCGCACGCGGATTTGCTGGCGAGGTCCAGGCGTGTCAAACAAACTCAGCGCGGCATGAAGTCTTCGACAGGCTCAGCCCGAACTGGGTGAGGCACTCTCGATCAGAAGCGTTCGCCTGCGCGCAGGTAACGCCACCGCCCCTCCGCCAAGCCGGCCATCGGCAAGCGGCCGATGCGGATGCGCTTGAGGCCGACCAGTCGCAGGCCTACCTGGGCGCACATCCACTCGACCAGCCAGGGCGGGATGCCCTTCAGCGCGAAGCGCAGGCGGGTCTCGTTTTGCCAGCTCACCTTGATCGGTGGCAAGGGCCGGCCTTCGTAGACCAGCCCGTGGGCCAGCCGCGCGAGGCCGCCCTCGGCTATGGTGCCGGTGACCTGCGCGATCAATTCCTGCTCGATGGCGAGTGCGTCCTCGGTCAGCTTGCGAACGATGCGGCCGTCCTGGCTGAACACCACGAGGCCGCTGGCCTGCGGGGGCAAAGGCAGCAGCGCGACGAGGTGCGCGAAGTGGCGCTTGACGGACCGCACGCCCGAGTCGTCGTCCGGCGCGCGCGTGGCGGGAGAGAGCAGTTGCCGAGCTTGGTCGTCGGTCATGCCGGTGGGCTTGTGCAGCAGCAGGGTCACTGGCTCGAGGTTCGCGGCACGCGCGCCCGGGTCGAGTTCGACACGCTGTTCGTCGGTGACGCGAGACTGCGGCTCTTCCACGACCTTGCCATCCACACGCACCCAGCCGCCTTCGATGTACTGCTCCGCCTCGCGCCGCGAACAGGGGACCATCGCGGCCACCCGCTTCGCGAGACGGATCGGATCAGACATCGAGGTTGTGCAGTCCGAGGGATTCGATGCGCTGCACGTGTGCGAGCAGTGAACGCTTGGCGACGGGCCACATGCGCGGTGGCACGTCGTCGTAAGCCAGCTCGACCCAGTCTTCCAGCCCGCCCTGCGGCCGTGCCTGCATGGCCGCGACGATCTTCGCCTCGCGATGGAGGCGATGGGCCTTCAGGCGCGCGATGGCGTCGCTCGCGAAACCCAGCACCCAGCCGTGGGCCGGCAAGATGAACTCGACACGGTGCCAGTCGCAGGCGGCGGACAAGGTGTCGAGCGAATCGAGGTAGGCCGACATGTCGCCGTCCGGCGGATCGACGACGGTGGTGCTGCCGTTGAGGATGTGGTCGCCAGAGAACAGCAGGCCGTCCTCCAGCAGGACGAGGCACAGGTGGTTCGCGGCGTGGCCGGGCGTGTGGATCACCTGCAACGTGTGGCGCAAGCCGTCGCCTTCGATCACCAGCTGCTCGCCATTGCGCAGGGCGCGGTCGGGCGTGAATTCACTCGCGGCCCGGGCCGTGGGTGCGGAAGGCAGGCCCAGGATCGGGGGCCTGGTCGCGCAAAGTGCTTGCAGCGGCCGGGCGCCCGGCGAATGATCGGGATGCGAGTGCGTGCAGACGATCATGCGGATGTCGCCGCCGCATTCTCGCCAGATGCGCTGGATATGCTCCGGCTCGTTGGGGCCGGGGTCGATCACCAGGTAGCCGCTCGCAGGGCCGCCTACGAGGTAACTGTTGGTGCCGGGGCCGGTCATGACGCCGGGATTGGGCGCGGTAATACGTGTAATGTTCTTCAGTAGATGCACCGGCTGGTCGCTGCGCCAGTCGAGGTGGTGCACGAGCTGCCCGTCGGGGCTGACCAGGGCCAGCTCGCCGTACGGCATTTCGTGTTCCATGTAGCGCATTTCAGCGCCATTCAGCAAGCCGGCCCGCGGGCAGCTGGTCGGCAGCAACGGTTCGCTCGCGCATGCGGCGAGCACCGCGTCCACGGAATCGAACTTCGCGAGCCGCTCCAGCGTGCGGATGGTCGGGAAGACCATGAAGAAACTGCCCGTCTCGTGGCGCTCCAGCGCGTCGGCGGGGCGCACCCAAACGGGTTCGAACTGCTCGGCCTCGTCGGCCACGGGCGTCTGCCCCTGCGGCATGCGCGCAACGAGGAACGGCACGTCGAAACGGCGGGGCAGGTCGCGGTCGGTGATCCAGTGGGCCAAGACGTAGACCTCATCGGCCGCCAGTACCAGCCCGCGCTCTCGGCATTGGGCAGGCAGCGGCTTGTGGCGGTCGATCGCGGCGAAATCCGCGGGTTCGAGGGCGCGCCCGTTTGCGCGCCGCACCAGCAAGACGCCCAGTTCCTCGAAGCTTTCACGGATTGCGGCGATGGCCTGGGTCAGCCGCAGGTCGTCCTGGGCTGGCCGCCTCGCGGCGATGTCGTGAGACTGTGCGTCGGCGGCGTCAATTGTTCCACCGGGAAACACGTAGGCGCCGGGCGCGAAGCTGGCCGTGGCGGAGCGCCGCGTCATCAGCACTTCGACCCCCTGCGCGCTGTCGCGCAGCAGCAGGACGGTGGCAGCCGGGCGCGTGGCCGCCGGTTCGCGCTGGGCATGGATAAGCAGGGAAGGTCGAACCATCACGGAATTACATCACGACCGCATTCGCCGGACGATAATCGCGGCCATGCTGATCCGTTTCACCAAGATGCAGGGCGCCGGGAACGATTTCGTCGTGCTGGACGAAACGCGCGCACGGCTGGGCCTGACACCCGGCCAGTACCGCTTCCTTGCCGACAGGCACTTCGGCGTCGGCGCCGACCAGGTGCTCTCGGTGCGGCCCTCGCCGGCCCCCGGCATCGACTTCGAATACGTCATCCACAACGCCGACGGCGGCGAGGTCGAGCAATGCGGGAACGGCGCGCGCTGCTTCGCCCGGTACGTGCGCGACAAGGGCCTGACGTCCCGCGACGCCGTGAAAGTGAGCACGGTGTCGGGCGTGATCGAGCCGCGGCTCAACCCCGACGGTCGCGTGACGGTGGACATGGGCCCGCCGGTATTCGAGCCGGCCGTGATCCCGTTCGATGACGCCGGCCTGTCGTCCCTGCCCGACGGACCGTGGGAAAAGTGGCACCTGGCGCTTGGCACCCGCGCCGATTCCACTATCATTTCTGTAGCGGTTCTCTCGATGGGCAACCCGCACGCCGTGCTGGAGGTGGCGGATGTGGAGCAGGCGCCGGTGAGCACGCTGGGGCCCCTGATCGAGAACCATCCGCGCTTTCCCAATCGGGTGAATGCGGGTTTCATGCAGGTGGTGGACCGCTCGCACATCCGTCTGCGAGTGTGGGAGCGGGGTGCCGGCGAGACGCTGGCCTGCGGCACCGGGGCCTGCGCGGCGGTGGTGGCGGGCATCCGCCTGGGCCGGCTGGATGCGAAGGTCGACGTGGAAACGCACGGCGGCCTGCTGACGATAGAGTGGGCCGGCAATGGTGCGTCAGTATTCATGACGGGGCCGGCCGTCACGGTGTTCGAAGGCGAGATTGAGGTACCCGATTCACTATGAAAACAGATGGCATGAACCCGATCACCGAAGACGACATCGCCAACTACCTGGCCAATACCCCCGACTTTTTTGCGCGGCATGCGCAGCTTCTGGCCGCGGTGCAGCTCTCCAGTCCGCACGGCACGCGGGCCGTGAGCCTGCAGGAGCGCCAAGCCGAGATGTTGCGCGAGAAGATCAAGGCGCTGGAGCATCGGCTGATGGACATGGTGCGCCACGGAAACGAGAACGTGATCATCGCGGACCGGCTGCATCGGTGGGCGCGCAACCTGTTCCAGGTGCAGTCGGGCCGGGCGCTGCCCGCCACGATCGCCGCGGAAATCCAGAACCAGTTCATGGTGCCGCAGGTGGCGATCAAGGTCTGGGACGTGGACAGCCGCTACGGCGCCGAGGTGTTCGCCGAAGGCGTGAGCGAGGATGCCAAGAGCTTCGCCTCCTCGCTGACGCAGCCCTATTGCGGCGTCAATTCCGGCTTCGAGGCCGTGAACTGGCTAGAGGACACGGCAATGGCAATGTCGATTGCGCTCATCCCCTTGCGCGAGGGCAACGCCAACGGCACGGGCCCGGCTTTCGGCATGCTGGTGCTGGCATCACCCGACCCGCAGCGCTTCCAGAGCGGCATGGGCACGGACTTCCTCGAGCGCATCGCCGAGCTGGCGAGTGCGGCGCTGTCGAGGCTGCGCGCGAAATAGCCATGCAACCAGTGCGCTGTCCTGCAAGACCGCGTGATCCCGCCCCAATGCAGACTATGAACCTGGTCGAGCGCTACCTCGAGCATGTGCGGGTCGAAAAGCGCCTCGCGGCTCGCACAGTGGAGCTCTATTCGCTGGACTTGCAAAAGCTCACTGAGAACGCCGCCAATGCTGGCGTGGAGCTCACACGCGTGCAGAACGCGCACATCCGCCGTTGGGTGGCGCAGATGCACGGCGCGGGTCGCAGCGGGCGCGGCATCGCGCTGATCATGTCGGGCTGGCGCGGCTTCTACACGTGGCTGGGGCGCCAAGGGCTTGTTGACAGCAATCCGGTGCAGGATGTGCGCGCGCCGAAGGCGCCCAAGCCGCTTCCCAAGGCGCTCAGCGTGGACGATTCGGTGCAGCTGGCAGCCTACGAGAACGCCGATGCCGATCCGTGGCTCGAAGCGCGCGACAGCGCGATGGTCGAATTGCTCTACGGCTGCGGGCTGCGCGTGGGGGAGCTGGCAGGGCTCGACGCAGCCGCCAGCAGTGGCGCACGCGGCTGGATCGACCTCCAGGCCGCCGAAGCCCACGTGCTGGGCAAGGGGAGCAAGCGCCGCACGGTGCCGGTGGGCAGCAAGGCCATCCTGGCGTTGGAGCGCTGGCTGGCGGTGCGCGAGCAAGGCGGGCCGCAGGCGCAAGCCGCGTTGTTCGTCGGCCGTCATGGAACAAGGCTCACGGCACAGGCCATCTGGCAGAGACTGAAGCGCCGCAGCCTGCTCGCGGGACTCGCTACGCCGGTCCACCCGCACATGCTGCGCCACTCTTTCGCAAGCCACGTGCTGCAGTCCAGTGGCGATCTTCGGGCGGTGCAGGAGCTGCTGGGCCACGCCAACATCACGACCACCCAGGTCTATACGCGGCTCGATTTCCAGCACCTTGCGAAAGCCTACGACGCCGCGCACCCGCGCGCGCACCGAAAAAAGTAGCTTCAGCCCGTCAAGGTGAAGACCGCCCGCTTGCTGTCGGGGGTAACGTTATTCAGCAGCGCGGACAGCCGGTCGATCACCTGCTGTGCACCGGCCCTTTCGGTGGGCGCCAGCGTCTGCGCGATTCGCACGTGCGCCACCCACTCTATCGGCTTGTTCTTGAACGGCATCAGGCAGCGCGCCACGATGCGCGGGCCGATGGACGCTGCTTCCTCGGCGGTGAGCGGCCCTTCCACCAGCATGCCGAAACGCAATTCCGACAGGCGCGCCACCCCATCGATGTCGCGCGCCGCCGCCAGCAACCGGCCGGCCACACGCAAGGGAAGCTCTTCGGCCGAACGCGCGCCGAAAATGCGCCGCACATGGTCGCGATTGACAAGGTCGATCACCAGCACCGCGCTCTGGTATTTCAGCCGTGCGGAACGCGCCATCATGCGGGCCAGCCGCTCGACGAACACCTGCTGGTTGATGAGGCCCGTCGCGGGATCGATGCGGTCCATGCCCTGGATGCGTCGGTTGTGCTCGCGCCGCTGCTGGCTGCGCACCATCAGGATTACCAGCAGCACCGGCAGCTCGATGGCGATGCCAACCTGCATGCCGTGCATGGTCAGGAAATTTACCGGGATCAGTCCCCAGAGCCGAGCGAGAGGGAAGGCCGCTCCGATGATTACCGGCAGCATGCCGCCCAACAGGCCGAGCGCATATCGGTCACCGCGCCGGGCCGCCCAGATCACCGCGGCGGCTGCGACGGTGCTGGTCATCACGATGTACGGCACCATCAACCTGAAACGCAGGGAGGGCTCGACCAGGACGATACCGAGCGCGACCGGTGCCGACAGCAGCGCCAGAATGTTCATCAGCAAGTCCAGGTTGCGCGAACGCTCGCGCAGCGACACCACCGCCGAGAAGAACCACAGCAGAGAGCCGACGGCCAGCACCGGCAGGACCATGGACGACACGTCGTTCCACGCGGGCCAGTGAGGCCACAGGTGCAGGCCGCCGATGCCGGTCATCGCTGCCTGGGCCAGGCCCATGAGCGCGACGCTAAGGGCATAGAAGCCGTAGGAGCCATCGCGCAGCGAGACGGCGCTCAGCAACCCTACGGCGACGGCGAGACCGGCCAGGCCGAAATAGATGCCCAGGATCAGCGAGGTGCGCTGCTCGCTGCGGCTCAGGTGGCTCTCGCTCACGAAAGTAAGCGGCGCGCTGAAGGTGTGGGGGTTCTCCACGCGCAGCAGGTACTTGCGAGGCTCCTCGGCGGAGACCAGCACCGGCAGCAACGGGTGGCGGTGCGGCACCGGCCAGTCGGCCACTGCCAGGGTGTCGCCGGCCGACTGGGGTATCCACTGTCCCACGCTGTCGGGCGTGAAGAGCGTGACGCGGTTCACTGAGGGGTACGGGATTTCCAGGTACCAGCGCTCGGCGTCCGGAGCCGGCGGGATCGTGAAGCGAAACCACAGTGTCTTGCCGGTGGCGATCGGGTAGATGGTCCCGTGGCGTGTGGGAGCCCATTCGATGCGCGAATCGGTGGCCACGCTTTCCACGCGCGTGTCGCCTGTCGTGTCGATCCAGGCGTCGCCCCAATCCTGCAATTGCACGGGTTGCCGCGCGGTGTCCAGCTCCAGGATCGTGCGTGCTCCCACCGGCGCCGCGGCGACCGCGACGAGCAGCAACACGAATCCCAGCAGCCTGCGGCCGCACTCCTTCAACCCCATTTTCCGGACCCTCCTCAAGGCTATTGTGCTTGCTCCAAGCGCCGGCATTTTCCGCCTGGCAACAAGGCGGGGACAATCGGGGCCATGAAAACGATCCGGCTGAAAGACGGCAAGGAGCGCTCGCTGCTTCGCCGCCACCCATGGATTTTTGATTCCGCCATCGCCAGGGGCGGCGGTGACCCCGGCGAGACCGTGCGCGTGGAATCGCATGCGGGCCAGTTCCTCGCCTGGGCGGCCTTCAGCCCGGCCTCGAAGATCCGGGCCCGGGCGTGGAGCTTCGACGAGGGCCAACGCATCGACGCGCACTTTCTCGGCGCCACCTGCGAGCGGGCGGTGCGGGCCCGCAAGCGCTTCGACATCCGCAGCGACAGCATGCGGCTGGTGCACGGCGAATCGGACGGCCTGCCCGGCCTCATCGTGGACCGCTATGGCGACACCCTGGTGGCCCAGTTCCTCTCCGCCGGCGCGGAGCGCTGGAAGGCGCAGCTGGCCGATGCTCTCCTGGAAGAAACGGGCCTGGCCCGGCTTTATGAGCGCTCGGACACTAACTCGCGCTCCCTGGAAGGCCTTGCGCCCGCGTCGGGCTGGCTGCGCGGCGAGGGGCCGACGGAACTCACGATCCGGGAGAACGACTGGGCGCTCACGGTGGACATCGCCGGCGGCCACAAGACCGGGTTTTACCTGGACCAGCGCGACAGCCGGCGCAAGTTCTCCGAATACGCGCGGCGGCTGCAGTTCCAGCGCGTGCTGAACTGCTATTGCTACACCGGCGGCTTCACCGTGGCGGCGCTTTCGGGCGGCGCCGCGCATGTCACCTCGATCGATTCGTCCGGGCCGGCCCTGGAGCGGGCGCGGGCGCACGTGGCGCTGAACAGCTTCGCTGCGGCGCGGGCGGACTTCCTGGACGCCGACGTCAACGCATCCTTGCGCCGTTTCATCGAAGAGGGCCGCACTTTCGACGCGATCGTCCTCGATCCGCCCAAGCTCGCCCCGACGGCGGCCCATGCCGACCGCGCGGCCCGGGCCTATAAGGACATCAACCGGCTGGCGCTGAAGCTCCTGGAGCCGGGCGGCGTGCTGTTCACGTATTCCTGTTCGGGCGGCATCAGCGCCGACCTTTTCCACAAGATCGTCGCGTCGGCGGGAGCCGACGCGGGGGTGGACGGCTACATCGGCGAGCGGCTGGGCGGCGCGCCGGACCACCCCATGACGCTCGCGTTCCCGGAAGGGGAATACCTCAAAGGACTCGTCGTGGCGAAGAAGGACTAAACTTTCCCTCCTTTTCCATTGCGAAATCGCTGTCATGAGCCTCATCCCTGCCACCATCCTCACCGGCTTCCTGGGTTCCGGCAAGACCACCCTGCTCAAGCGCGTGCTTGAGGAGGCGCACGGCCAGAAGATCGCCGTCATCGAGAACGAGTTCGGCGAGGAGAACATCGACAGCGACATCCTCGTGTCCGATACCCAGGAGCAGATCATCCAGATGAGCAACGGCTGCATCTGCTGCACCATCCGCGAGGATTTACGCACCACGCTGCAGGACCTCGCCGCCAAGAAGCGAAAGGGGCTGCTGGACTTCGACCGGGTGGTGATCGAGACCACCGGCCTGGCCGACCCCGGCCCGGTGGCGCAGACCTTCTTCATGGACGACGAGATCGCCGAGACATACCTGCTCGACTCCATCCTGACGCTGGTGGATGCCAAGCACGCCGCGCAGCAGCTCAATGACCGCCAGGAAGCACGCCGCCAGGTGGGCTTTGCGGACCAGATCTTCATCAGCAAGACCGATCTCGTCGCCAAGGACGAGACCGACGCGCTGATCCACCGCCTCAAGCACATGAACCCGCGCGCGCCGCAGCGAGCCGTGCACTTCGGCGAGGTGAAGCTTTCGGAAGTGTTCGACCTGCGCGGCTTCAACCTGAACGCCAAGCTCGACATCGACCCGGATTTTCTGAAGGAGGAAGACGAGCACGACCACGACCACGACCACGACCACGACCACGAGCACGGCGAGCATTGCGACCATCCCTCGCACGTCCATGAAGGCCATGGCCACCACCATCACCACGACGACGACGTGAAGAGCTTCGTCTTCAAGGCCGACCGGGCGTTCGACCCCGCGAAACTGGAGGACTTCCTGGGGGCCATCGTCAACATCTACGGCCCGCGGATGCTCCGTTACAAGGGCGTGCTCCACATGAAGGGCACCGACCGCAAGGTGATCTTCCAGGGCGTGCACCAGCTGATGGGTAGCGACTTGGGCCCGCTGTGGGCCGAAGGCGAGGCGCGGGGCAGCAAGATGGTCTTCATCGGCATTGACCTGCCCAAAGATATCTTCATGCAGGGCCTTGAACAGTGCCTGCTTTGAGGTAGGCTAGCGCCTTCCAAAAATAAGGCGGGGGCGCCGGATGATTGTCTCGATTCTGCAACTTATGGGTTTTCCCTTTGGCAGTGGCGCGTCCGAACGCAGGAGTGAAAACCCCAACAGTAGGCGCCCGGAGGGGGACAATCGGGGTATAACTCGCTCTCATGAAGGCGATACACCAACAGAACAAGGACAGTGGGCGGGTGCGCGGGCGGACCATGCCGTCGCCGCTGCCGCGAGGAGACAGGAAGTGAAGTCCCAAACCAAGGCCGGCAAGCCGGCGGCGAAGGCCAAACCCGCGGCCAAAGCTGCGGCGAAGAAGGCCGCACCGCCCAAGAAGGCAGTGGCCAAGCCGGCCGCTAAAACCCCGGCCAAGAAGGTCACCAAGCCGGTTGCGAAAGCGCCGGCCAAGAAAGCCCCCGTGAAGGCAGCCAAGCCGGCAGCGAAGAAACCAGCGGCAGCGCCCAAGGCCAAACCGGCCGTGAAGGCAGCTGCAACCAAGCCCAAGGCAATTCCGGCCAAGCCGGTCGCCAAGCCCCTCGCCAAGGCGAAAGCCCCGGCAGGGCCGGCATTGCCAAGGGCCATGCCTCCCCGTCCCGACGCGGCCGCCCTCGGCGCCGAGCCGGCGCGGGCCACCAAACCATCGGCGCGCCTCGCGCAGATCACGGTGCCCTCCATGGCGCAATCCGTGGCATCGACCGCCGCCAAAGCAAGCTATATCCAGACAATGGCCGATTCCGTCCTCACTCCTCCACCCCTGGTGGCCATCAAAAAAGATCCCAAGCTCGCCAACAACTGGAAGAGCAAGGCGGTCGAAGAGCTCACAGACGCCGAGGTCCTGGCCATGCCGGACACGGAGTACATGAACGAAAAGCAGATGGCTTTCTTCCGCCTGAAGCTGGCGCAGCTTAAGCAGGAAATCCTCAATAGCGCTGGTGAGACCACCGAGCACCTTCGCGAAGACACCGTGATCGTGCCCGACCCGGCCGATCGCGCGACGATCGAGGAAGAGCACGCGCTGGAGCTGCGCACGCGCGACCGCGAGCGCAAGCTGCTCAAGAAAATCGAGCAGTCCATCGCCCGCATCGATGCCGGAGATTACGGCTACTGCGACGAGACCGGCGAACCGATCGGCGTGGGTCGCCTGCTGGCGCGGCCCACGGCCACGCTGTCGCTGGAGGCGCAGCAGCGCCGCGAGCTCAAGCAGAAGATGTTCGGGGACTGATCCCTTCTTCCCTTCCGAGAGTCCCAGTCCCTACTTCTCATGGCCACCAAAGACGAAGGTGCCGGCCTGCTGTCGAAGGTAGTGAAGTTCGTCAAGAACCCGACGACGAGCTGGGCCGACCTCGACCAGCAGGAACTCGATCGCGAGAGCAGCTACTCCAAGCAGATGCTCAAGGAGATGATCGAGCGCAAGCGCCGCAATGACTTCGTCCGCAAGCGCGAGTTCGACATGCTGCGCAAGATGCGCCGTAGCGAGGTGATGGCCGGACAGGACCCGGGGGCACGGCCGTCCTTCTTCCAGAGCTCGATGCCGTCCAAGCCCGACGATCGCGCCACCACGCTCAAGAAGATCGACGAGATCGAGGCGCAGATGTCGATGCAGTGGTGGAAGACCAAGCATGGCGAGATGTCCAGCCGCAGCGGCAGCAGCACTAATTTCCCGATGTCCTCGCACGTGCCGGCCGATGCGGCCGACGAGCCGTCGGACGCGCCATCCATGCGTTCCACGGCTTACACGCGTACCACGCCGGCTTCGCTGGACCAGGCCCAGCCCAACGAAAAGACTCAGCCGGCCGAACTGCCGCCGATGCTCGATTACGAATCCCAGCAGTCGCTGCAGCAGTCGTCCGGGTTTCCCGCGCCCGCGCCGGCGCCCCTCGAACCGGCCGTGCCACTCGTGGCCCCGCCCCCCGAGCGAGCCCCGGCCGACGTGCTGCGTGTTGCAACGCCGCTGGAGCGGCCGCCCGAGGCCCCCTCGATTTCTGCCGTGACGCCCGCGGCGGGGCCAGTTTCGGAGTCTGCCAACACCAGCACCGGATTCACGCCGTCCAAGGTGTTTGCGATCGACGTCGATGAATTCGCCCACGATCCCGAACTGGAAGAGGCGTCCATCCGCTTCGCCAACGGCGATGACGCCGGCGCCGAAGCCGGCCTGATGGAGATGCTGAACCCACAGGGCACGCGCATCGACCATGATGAAACCTGGCTGACCCTGTTCGATCTGTATCGCGCGACGGGCCAGCAGGATCGTTTCGAGACTGCGGCCATCGATTTCGCCGGCCGGTTCGGCCGCTCCGCGCCGCAGTGGTTCTCCATCCCGGAGGCGGTGAGCCGCATGCACGCGCAGCCCGCCGCCGCTGCCGTCAACGCCGTGCAGCCGCCTGCCAACTGGACCTGTCCCGCGACCATGGGCACGCAAACCGTCGCCGCCATGACGGTCGCGCTGGGCAAGGCCACGCCGCCGTGGCGGCTGTCGTGGGTCAAGCTCAATACGATCGACGAGGCCGCCGTCGAGAGTCTCAACCGGCTCTTCACTCAGTGGACGTCGCAGCCGGTGCAGCTGCGCTTCATTGGCGCTGACAAACTGGAAAAAGTCCTCATTGACGCTACGCCGGCCGGCGACAACAGCGTGAACCCCGCGTGGTGGAAGCTGCGCATGGAAGTGCTGCGCGTGATGCACCGCCCCGACGAGTTCGAGCTGGTGGCGCTGGACTACTGCGTCACGTACGAGGTGTCCCCGCCCTCCTGGGAAAGCGCGCGCTGCGAATACAAGCCGCTTCAGGCTGACGGCAGCTATGTTGCGGGCCACACCGACGTCGGCGAGGATTTCCGCGACTCCGGCCTGAGCATGGGCTACAGCGACACCAACGCCGGCGGTGGCAACTCCCAGATGTCCAACATTTCCACGGTCGAGCTGGCGGGGCAGATCGTCGGCGACGCGACCCAGGCGCTGAACACGCTCGATTTCAAGATGGGGGAAGCCGACGTGATGGTGATCTCCTGCGCCCGCCTGATCCGCATTGATTTCTCGGCCGCAGGGTCGGTGCTCAACTGGGTCACGGCGCGGCAGGCCGAGGGCCGTCAGGTGCAGTTCGTCGAAGTACACCGCCTGGTAAGGGCGTTCTTCAATGTCATCGGCATCAGCGAATACGCGCGGGTGCTGGTGCGCGCGGACTAAAAGAGAAGTTGGGCGTTGGGGGTTGAGAGTTGGGCGTAAAGTCCCAAACTGGCTTCTTCCCTCGTAACGCTCAAGCTGCACTACCCATGGAACAATTTCACGGCACGACCATTGTCAGCGTGCGCCGCAAGGACGCCAACGGCCGCTGGCAGGTCGCCATCGGGGGCGACGGCCAGGTCACCCTGGGCAATGTCGTTGTCAAGGGTACGGCGCGCAAGGTGCGCAAGCTCTACCACGACAAGGTGATTGCCGGATTCGCGGGCGCCACGGCCGACGCGTTCACCTTGTTTGAACGCTTCGAGGCCAAGCTTGAAAAGCACCAGGGCCACCTTGTTCGCTCGGCGATCGAGCTGACGAAGGACTGGCGCACCGACCGCGTCCTGCGCCGTCTTGAAGCGATGCTCGCGGTGGCTGATGCCGAAGCGTCGCTCATCATCACCGGCAACGGCGACGTGCTCGAACCCGAGCACGGCATCATCGCGATCGGCTCAGGCGGCGCTTATGCGCAGGCCGCGGCCAAGGCGCTGCTTGACAACACGCAGCTCGGTGCGCAGGACATCGTCAAGAAGTCGCTCGAGATCGCCGGTGAGCTGTGCATCTACACCAACATGCACCACACGATAGAGACTCTCTGATGTCCTCCATGACCCCCCAGGAGATCGTCTCCGAACTCGACCGGCACATCGTCGGCCAAGCCGATGCCAAGCGCGCCGTCGCGATCGCACTGCGCAATCGCTGGCGCCGCCAACAGGTCGACGACAAGCTGCGCGGCGAGATCACCCCCAAGAACATCCTCATGATCGGGCCCACGGGCGTGGGCAAGACCGAGATAGCGCGGCGCCTGGCACGCCTGGCCGATGCGCCGTTCATCAAGGTCGAGGCCACGAAGTTCACCGAGGTGGGTTATGTGGGCAAGGATGTCGACTCGATCATCCGCGACCTCGCCGAAATGGCCGTGAAGCAGACTCGCGTGGCCGAGATGCGCAAGGTGCGATCGCGCGCCGAGGATGCCGCCGAAGACCGCATCCTGGATGTTCTCATTCCACCCCCGCGCATGGGTGAGGCAGGAGGCGAGGGCACTGCGCGCCAGGCCTTCCGCAAGAAGCTGCGCGAAGGGTTGCTGGCCGACACGGAGATCGAGGTCGACGTCGCCGAGCCGCGCCAGCAGCTCGAGATCATGGGCCCCGCCGGCATGGAGGAAATGACCGAGCAGCTTCGCGGCATGTTCAGCCAGTTCGGCGGTAGCAAGCGCAAGACGCGCAAGCTCAAGATCGCCGAGGCCATGAAGCTGCTGACCGAGGAGGAGGCGGCCAAGCTCGTCAATGAAGACGAGATTCGCACCGCAGCGATCCATAACGCCGAGCAGAACGGCATCGTGTTCATCGATGAGATCGACAAGGTGGCTTCCCGCAGCGAGATGAGCGGCGCCGACGTATCGCGCCAAGGTGTGCAGCGCGACCTTCTCCCGCTCGTGGAGGGCACGACGGTCTCGACCAAATACGGGCCGATCCGCACCGATCACATCCTGTTCATCGCGAGTGGTGCTTTTCACTTGTCCAAGCCGAGTGACCTGATCCCCGAGTTGCAGGGGCGGTTGCCCATCCGCGTGGAACTGCAGTCCCTGTCGGTGCAGGATTTCGAGGCAATCCTCACGCAAACCCATGCGTCGCTGGTCAAGCAGTACCAGGCGCTGCTCTCGACGGAAGGCGTGACGCTGGAGTTCCGGCCCGAGGCGATCACGCGGCTGGCGCACATCGCTTTCGAAGTGAACGAGCGTACCGAAAACATCGGTGCGCGCCGCCTGGCCACCGTCATGGAGCGGCTGCTGGACGAGGTAAGCTTCGACGCGACCCGCCTGGGCGGCCAGACGGTAAGCATCGACGCCGCGTACGTTGATGCTCGGCTGAAGGAGTTGAGCCGAGACGACGACTTGTCGCGCTACATTCTTTAAACCAACTGGCGTGCTGAGGATTCACTTTCACAGCACCCGCTAAGTGGTTCATTTAGAACGCATTTTGTCGAATTTCGACATGTCAAAGCCGTTCTAAGTCCTTGATTTCATTACAAAAACCGGGCTTGGCCGCGCTTGCATCGCTGAGTTTTCCTGCTACAGTGCAAAAAAGTGCAATTAAGTGGTGAAGAGTGCCTTCGCACCTCCACTGTTGCGCTTTTTGCATAGCAAGGGCTCACACAGGTGTTTCAAGGTGCTTCGTCGCTCAGTTTAGATGGCAAGGGCCGGCTTTCAGTGCCGACCCGGCATCGTGACGTCCTGAGCGCGACCGCTGCGAACCAGCTCACCATTACGCGCCATCCACACGGCTGCCTGATGATTTTCCCCCGGCCGGAATGGGAAAAATTCCGCGACCGTATCGGCGAGTTACCCATGGCTGCCCAGTGGTGGAAGAGAATCTTCCTGGGCAACGCAATGGACGTGGAGCTCGACGGCACGGGCCGCGTGCTGGTCTCTCCCGAGCTGCGTGCCGCGGCAGGCATCGAGAAGGAAATCATGCTCCTGGGCATGGGCAACCACTTCGAGCTCTGGGACAAGGCGACATATGAGGTCAAGGAAGCGGAGGCGCTGCGCGGCGATATGCCAGACGTCTTCAAGGATTTCTCCTTTTGAGAGCAGACGGTGGAAAGCACATGGCAACACACCACCGTCTTGTTGAACGAAGCAGTAGACGCTCTTTTCACCAAGCCGGATGGCACTTACATCGACGCGACCTTCGGCCGAGGCGGCCATTCGCGCATGATCCTGTCGCGCCTGGACGAGTCCGGCCGGCTGATCGCCTTCGACAAGGACACGGAAGCCGTTGCCGTTGCCAATGCGATCGAGGACACCCGCTTTTCCATTCGTCACGAGGGCTTCAGCGGCCTGCGCGACCTGGAAGGCGGCAGCGTGACGGGAATCCTGATGGATCTGGGCGTGAGCTCGCCGCAGATCGACAACCCGGCGCGCGGATTCTCGTTCCGGGGCGACGGGCCCCTGGACATGCGAATGGACACCACGCGCGGCGAGAGCGTGGCCGAATGGCTGAGCACGGCCGAAGCCGGGCAGATCGCGGAGGTAATACGTGACTACGGCGAAGAACGGTTTGCTGTTCAGATTGCAAAGGCGATTGTGGCTCGCCGACAGGAACGGGGGCCTCTTTCAACCACCGCCGAACTGGCCCAGCTCGTGGCTGGCACGGTCAAAACCCGCGAGCCGGGCCAGGACCCTGCAACGCGCACATTTCAGGCTCTTCGGATTTTCATCAACGCCGAGCTTGAAGAGCTGCAACAGGCGCTAGAGGCCAGCTTGGACATCCTCCAACCCCAAGGCCGGCTCGTGGTGATCAGCTTCCACTCGCTGGAAGACCGGATCGTCAAGCAGTTCATCGCGCGCCACTCGAAGGAAGTCTTCGACCGGCGCGCGCCTTTCGCCGCGCCCAAGGCGATGAAGCTGAACGCCCTGGGGCGGGTGAAGCCGTCTGCCGAAGAAGTCGCGGCCAACCCGCGTTCGCGCAGCGCGATCATGCGCGTGGCCGAGAGGACGCGGGCATGATGCGCGTCCACGCAAATCACTCCTTCTCCCGCTTGCGGGAGAGGGCCGGGGTGAGGGTCGCATGACAAGGCTCAACGTCGTTCTGTTGATCGCGGTGATCGCGAGCGCGCTGTACCTGGTGCAAACCCAGTACGAGTCGCGGCGGCTGTATGCCGAGATCGACAAGGCGGTGAGCGAAGAGCGCAAGATCCAGCAGGAAAACGAGCGCCTGCAGGTCGAGAAGCGCGCGCAGGCCACGCCGCTGCGCGTGGAAAAGCTCGCCAAGGAGCAACTGCAGATGCGCAGTGCTTCTCCGGCGATCACCCAATACGTTCAACCCAAGGGGCCGGCTTCGTCGCCGGCCGCGGCGCAATGACCCGTAGCGTGGCCTACACATCGAGCCCGCTGCTGGCGAGCAAGACGCCCGTGTGGCGCAGCAAGTTCATCGTGGCCGCGATTGCCCTGGGCTTCGTCGTGCTCGCCGGCCGCGCCGCATGGGTGCAGGTGTTCGCCAACGACTTCTTCCAGCGGCAAGGCGAAGTGCGCTTCGCGCGGACGCTGGAGCTGCCGGCCAACCGCGGCCGCATCCTGGACCGCAACGGCTTGCTGCTGGCCTCCAGCGTGCCGGCGCCGAGCATCTGGGCGATCCCCGAGGATCTGGAGCGCGACCCCGCCAAGATGGCCAAGCTGGCCAGGCTGCTCGAGATGCCGCTGGCCGAGCTCGAAAAGAAACTCGAGGATGAAGACAAGACCTTCGTTTGGCTCAAACGTCAGGTGGACGACGCCATCGCGCAGCAGATCACCGCGCTCGACATCAAGGGCGTCTACCAGCGCAAGGAATACAAGCGTCAATACCCGGAGGGCGAAGCGGCCGCCCACGTGGTGGGGTTCACCAACGTCGAGGACCGAGGGCAGGAAGGCGTTGAGCTCGCCTTCGAGAAAGATCTCGCCGGGCGTGCCGGCATGCGGCGTGTCATCAAGGACCGGCTCGGCCGCGTTGTCGAGGACGTCGGCGAGCAGGTGCAGCCGGTACCGGGCCGTGACCTGCAGCTTTCGATCGACAGCAAGGTGCAGTTCTTCGCCTACCAGAAGCTGCGCGATGCCGTGCTCGAGCACAAGGCGCGCGCCGGCAGCGTGGTAGTGCTGGATGCCGTGAGCGGTGAGGTACTGGCGCTGGCCAACTACCCGAGCTACGTTCCCGGGCGCAGGCAGAACCTGTCGGGCGAACAGCTTCGCAACCGCGCGATGACGGACGTGTTTGAACCTGGCTCGACGATGAAGCCGTTCACGATCGGCCTGGCGCTGGAAAGCGGGCTGGTCACGCCGCACTCGCCCATCCAGACCGCACCCGGTTTCGTGGTGATGGGCGGCCGCAAGATCTCCGATTCGCATCCTCATGGCGTTCTGAGCGTGCAGGAAGTGATCCAGAAGTCCAGCAATGTCGGCACGCTCAAGCTGGCGCTGCAGATGCAGCCGCGCGAGATGTGGGAGATGTTTACGCAGGCGGGTTTCGGGCAAAAGCCGCAGATCGCCTTTCCCGGCGCCGTGACGGGCCGCTTGCGCCCGTACAAGAGCTGGAAGCCGGTGGAGCAGGCCACGATGTCGTACGGCTATGGGCTGTCGGCGTCGCTTTTCCAGGTGGCGCGCTCCTACACCATCTTTGCGCACGACGGGCAGATCATCCCCGCGACGATGCTCAAGGCTGACGGGCCGGCAACGGGCACGCGGGTGTTTTCGCCCAAGACCGTCGCCGAAGTTCGCACCATGCTGCAGATGGCGGCAGGGCCAGGCGGCACCGGTCCGAAGGCGCAGACGCTCGGCTATTCGGTGGGCGGCAAATCCGGCACCGCCTACAAGCAGGTGGGCAAGGGCTACGTCACCAACAAGTATCGCTCCTGGTTCGTCGGCATCGCGCCCATCGAGAAGCCCCGCATCATCGTGGCGGTGATGCTGGACGAGCCGTCCAACGGCAAGTACTACGGCGGCGAAGTGGCCGCGCCGGTGTTCAGCGCCACCGTGCAGCAGACGCTGCGCATGCTGGGCGTGCAGCCCGACATGAACGTCAAGCCGCAGATCGTGGTGCAAGCCGTGGAGGAGTCGTTCTGATGCGCGAACTCCCCAACCCCCTGGAAGCCGCGCAATGGCTGCGCCGCCGGGTGACCGGCACGCTGCACAGCGACAGCCGCAAGATCGGCGCCGGCGACGGTTTCATTGCCTGGCCGGGCGCGGCCACCGACGGGCGGGCCCACGTGTCCTCCGCCTTGTCGCGCGGCGCGGCGGCCTGCCTGGTCGAGCGCGAAGGGGTCGAGGCTTTCGGATTCGATGGCGATGCCATCGCCGCGTATACACATCTCAAAACGGCCACCGGCCCTATCGCATCTGCTTATTTCGGGGACCCGACGCGGCAGCTGCAGGTGCTGGCGGTGACAGGCACGAACGGCAAAACCTCCACGGCCTGGTGGCTCGCACAGGCGCTGTCGAACTTGAAAGGCGCCTACGCGACCCCGTGCGGCCTGATCGGCACGCTGGGCATCGGCCGTCCGCCCGAGGTCGAGTTCGTGGGCCTCACGACGCCCGATCCGGTACTGCTGCAGGGGCAGTTTCGCCGCTTCGCCGATGAGGGCCTGAAAGCCTGCGCGATCGAGGCTTCGTCCGTCGGCATCGCCCAGCGGCGGCTGGATGGCACGCGCGTTCGCATCGCCATCTTCACGAATTTCACTCAGGACCACCTGGACTACCACGGCACGATGGAGGCCTACTGGGAGGCGAAGGCCGAGCTGTTCCGCTGGCCTGGTCTCAACGCCGCGGTCGTCAACATCGACGACAAGAAGGGCGAAGCGCTCTCGCAATCGCTACAGGGCAGCGGACTTGATATCTGGACGGTGTCCTGCCAGCAGGGCGCGCGGCTCTCGGCGCAGGAGATCGGGTACGACGAGGGCCTTCGCTTCGTGGTGGCGGAGGGGGAGCAGCGACGCCAGCTCGCGACGCAGCTGATCGGCCAGTACAACGTTTCCAACCTGCTGGGCGTGATAGCGGCAATGCGCGCGCTGGGCGTGCCGCTGGACGAGGCTGTCGAAGCCTGCGGCAGCCTGCTGCCCGTCCCGGGCCGCATGGAGCGCTTGCAGGAAGCAGGCAAGCCCGTGATTGCGATCGACTACGCGCACACGCCCGATGCACTGGACAAGGCCCTGCAGGCGTTGCGCCCGCTCGCGGCGCAACGCGGCGGCAAGCTGTGGTGCGTATTCGGCTGCGGCGGCGACCGCGACCCGACCAAACGTCCCGTGATGGCGGCGGTGGTGGAAAAGAACGCCGACCGCGTGGTCGTCACCAGCGATAACCCGCGCAGCGAGAAGCCCGAGAACATCATCAGCCAGGTCCTGCTCGGACTGTCGCATAACCAGTGCGTGCAGGTGCAGGCGGATCGGGCCTTGGCCATTGCGGAGACGATTGGCGCGGCCGGCCCCCAGGACGTCGTGCTTATCGCCGGCAAGGGCCACGAGGACTACCAGGAGGTGGCGGGCGTCAAGCACCCGTTTTCGGACACGGTCCATGCGCAGCGCGCGCTGGACGCGAGGAGCGCTGCATGAGCGGAATGTTCACGCTCGCGCAGGCCCTGCAGTGGATCCCCGGCGGTATTCTGGTAGGCGAGGGCGCAACGGAAGTCCTGCGCGTGCATAGCGACACCCGTACGCTGCAGCCGGGCGACCTGTTTGTCGCATTGAAGGGCGAACGTTTCGATGCCAACGATTTCCTGGCCGACGCGAAGACCAAGGGAGCCGTTGCGGCCATCGCGCACCGTGGCAAGCTGCCCGCGGGCCTGCCGGGGATCGAAGTCGACGACAGCAAGCTCGCACTCGGCGCGCTCGGGGCGGGCTGGCGCGCACAGTTCGACCTGCCCCTGATCGCCGTCACCGGCAGCAACGGAAAGACGACGGTGACGCAGATGATCGCCTCGATCCTGCGTGCGTGGCAACAGGGCGCGATGCTGGCGACGCAGGGCAACCTGAACAACGAGATCGGCCTGCCGCTGCAATTGCTGCGGCTGCGTGCGGAGCATCGCGTTGCCGTGCTGGAACTGGGCATGAATCACCCGGGCGAGATCGCTTACCTGGCTGGCATCACGCGGCCCACCGTCGCGCTCGTCAACAACGCGCAGCGCGAGCACCAGGAATTCATGGCCACCGTCGAGGCGGTGGCGCGGGAGAACGCCTCGGTGTTCGCGGCCCTGGGCCCGACCGGAGTGACCGTGTTTCCCGCCGGCGAGGAGTTCACGCCGCTATGGAAACAATTGGCGGGCGCGAGGCCTTGCATCACTTTCGGGGAGCCGGGTGGCGAGTTCGCCGCGGCTTCCGACATCGTTTTGGCCGGGACTGAATGGCAAGAGGGGCTCTGGCAGGTGAGCGTGAAAACGCCCGCCGGCCCGGTGGCATACCGACTCCATATCGCCGGCCGCCATAACGTGCGCAACTCGCTGGCCGCAGTGGCCTGCGCACTCGCCGCCGGCGCTCCGCTGGCTTCCATCGCACAAGGCCTGGAGGCGTTCGAGCCCGTCAAGGGACGCTCACGCGCGCTCGCGGTGCGGGTGGGCGGCCGCGCGATCACGTTGGTGGACGACACCTACAATGCGAACCCGGATTCGGTCCGCGCGGCCATCGACGTGCTGGCCGAACTTCCCGGGCCGCGCCTGCTGGTACTGGGCGACATGGGCGAAGTCGGAGACCAAGGCCCGCAGTTCCACGCCGAGGTGGGCGAGCATGCGCGCCAGCGCGCGATCGAACGGCTCTTTACGATCGGCGACCAGTCCACGGCAATGCGCGGCCGCCACTTCACGGCGATCGATACGCTCAAGGCCGCCGTGCTGGCGGAACTTCCCCTTGTCGCCAGCGTACTGGTGAAAGGTTCGCGCTTCATGCAGATGGAGCGCGTGGTCGAGGCGATCATGGCCCACGCGATACAACAAGAACAAGATACGAAGGATTCCGGCCATGCTGCTTAGCCTCGCCCAGTGGCTTCAGACACTCTCGCCGGATTTCGGCTTCCTGCGCGTGTTCCAGTACATCACGTTCCGCGCGGTCATGGCCGCGATGACCTCCCTGCTGATCGGCTTGATCGCCGGGCCCTGGGTGATCGACCGGCTGGCCCACCTGAAGATCGGCCAGCCGGTGCGCGGCTACGGGATGGAAAGCCACCTCACCAAGACCGGCACCCCCACCATGGGCGGCGTGCTGATCCTGCTGGCCATCGCGATCTCTACCGTGTTGTGGTTCGACCTTACCAACCGCTTCGTGTGGATCGTGCTGGCCGTCACATTGGGCTTCGGCGCCATCGGCTGGGTGGACGACTGGCGCAAGGTGGTCAACAAGGACCCGGAAGGCATGCGCTCGCGCGAGAAATACTTCTGGCAGTCGGTGATCGGGCTGCTGGCCGCGCTGTACCTGGTGTTCAGCATTTCCGAAAGCTCCAACTGGCGCGTGCTGCAACTGTTCTATACATGGGTGGTTTCCGGGTTCGATGTCGACCTCCCGCCCAAGGCCGGCCTGCTGCTGCCTTTCTTCAAGGAAGTGAGCTACCCGCTGGGCGTGTTTGGCTTCGTGATCCTGACCTACCTGGTGATCGTCGGCTCCAGTAATGCCGTGAACCTCACCGACGGCCTCGACGGCCTGGCGATCATGCCCGTGGTGATGGTCGGCTCCTCGCTCGGCGTCTTCGCGTACGTCACCGGCAGCGCCGTGTACTCGAAGTACCTGTTCTTCCCCCACATCCCCGGCTCGGGCGAGCTGATGATCTTTTGCGCCGCCATGGCGGGAGCGGGGCTGGCATTCCTGTGGTTCAACACCCACCCCGCGCAGGTCTTCATGGGCGATGTCGGCGCCCTGGCGCTGGGCGGCGCGCTCGGCACTATCGCCGTGATCGTGCGGCAGGAAATCGTGCTGGCGATCATGGGGGGCATCTTCGTGGTCGAGGCGCTGTCGGTGATGGCGCAGGTGATGTACTTCAAGTACACGCGCAAGAAGTACGGCGAGGGCCGGCGCTTCCTGAAGATGGCGCCGCTGCACCACCACTTCGAAAAGAGCGGCTGGAAGGAGACGCAGGTCGTCGTGCGCTTCTGGATCATCACGATGCTGCTGTGCCTGGTTGGCCTCTCCACCCTGAAATTGAGATGAACATGTTGACCCCCACGTTTGCGGCTGCGCCGCTGCACTGCCCCCCGAGGGGGCCCAAGCCTCCTAGGGGCGGCCCGTCGGAGGCTTGATCGTGCAAGACCTGAAAGACCGCCACGTCCTCATCCTCGGCCTCGGCTTGTCCGGGTTGGCGATGGCGCGCTGGTGCGCGCGCAGCGGCGCGCGGATCACCGTCGCCGACACGCGGGACGCGCCGCCGCAGCTGGAAGCACTGCGCGAGCAATTGCCGCAGGCGCGGTTCATCGGTGGAGCATTCAGTCCATCGCTGCTGGACGGCGAGGTGCAAGCGGTGTTCCGCAGCCCGGGGCTGTCGCCCGAGCAGGTCGCGCCCGTCGTGTCGAAGGCGGCCGAGCGCGGCGTCCACTGCGGTGGTGAGTTGAGCCTCTTTGCCGCGGCGCTGGCCGGGCTGCGAGCGCAGGACGGCTACGCGCCGGCCGTGCTCGCGGTGACGGGAACCAACGGCAAGACGACCGTCACGGCGCTCACGGGCCAGCTCGTGGAGCGTGCGGGAAGGACCGTGGCCGTCGCCGGCAACATCGGGCCGTCGCTCCTGGAGACGCTGGCCGCGAAGGTCGACGCGCAGGCCTTGCCCCAAGTGTGGGTGATCGAGCTGTCCAGCTTCCAGCTGGAGGTGGCGGGCGAGTTCGAGCCCACCGCGGCGGCCGTGCTGAACCTCACGCAGGACCATCTGGACTGGCACGGCAGCATGGACGCGTATGCGCAAGCCAAGGCCCGCGTCTTCGGCAAGGGCGGGCTCATGATCCTGAACCGCGAAGACCCGCTGGTGATGAAGATGCTGCCCGAGCCCATGAGGCTCAAGGGCGGGAAGATGGAACAGCGCGAGTACGTGACGTTTGGCGGCGACATGCCGCAGCGCCCCGGCGATTTCGGCATCGAGGTCGTCAACGGCATGGCCTGGCTGGTGCGCGCCCTCGAAGCCGATGAAACACTGAAGAAGCGCAAGGACAACGACGAAGAGCTCCACTTCCAGCGCCTGATGCCCGCCGACGCACTGCGCATCCGTGGCCGCCACAACGCCGTGAACGCGCTGTCGGCCCTGGCGCTGGCCACGGCCGCCGGGTGCGCATTGGGCCCGATGCTCTACGGCCTGCGCGAGTACCGCGGCGAGCCCCACCGGGTCGAACCGATTGGCGTGATCCACGACATCGAGTATTTCGACGACAGCAAAGGCACCAACGTCGGTGCGACGGTGGCGGCGCTGCAGGGGCTCGGGGCCGAGCGCAAGCTGGTGGTGATCCTCGGCGGCGACGGCAAGGGCCAGGATTTTTCGCCGCTAGCCGCTCCCGTAGCCCGCTACGCACGCGCCGCGGTGTTGATAGGCCGCGACGCCCCCTCGATCCGCGCCGTGCTGGAGCCGGCCGGCGTGCCGCTGCTGGATGCGGAAACGATGGAGCAGGCCGTGTCGCTGGCCACACAGCGTGCGCAAGCGGGCGACGCCGTCCTCATGTCGCCTGCTTGCGCCAGCTTCGACATGTTCAGGAACTACCCGCATCGTGCAGAGGTCTTCCGCGCTGCGGTGCGCGCCATCGCCCATGATGCGGGCGTACAGCTGGAGGGCACCGCATGAGCGTTTTCATGCAGCGCATCAACGGCTGGTTCGGCGGTCTGTCGCCCGTGGGCGACCCGGGCCCGGCCATTCGCGGCGCGGGCTACGGCCGCGCCACGACGGCCACGCAGGTGACGGGCTTCGACCAGACCTTGCTGTGGGTGACGGTCGCGCTGCTGGCGTTCGGCCTGGTCATGGTGTATTCGGCTTCGGTGGCGCTTCCGGACAACCCGAAGTTCGCGCGCTATGCGCACAACCATTTTCTGGTTCGCCACGCCATCTTCACCGTGATGGCGTTCGTCGCCGCGCTGCTGGCGTTCCAGGTTCCGATCGCGACCTGGGAGAAGGTGGCGCCGTGGCTCTTTGTCGCCTCGCTGATCCTGCTGATCATCGTCCTCATCCCGCACGTCGGCAAGGGCGTGAACGGCGCGCGCCGCTGGATCGGGCTGGGCTTCATGAGTTTCCAGCCGTCGGAACTGGCCAAGTTCGCTGTGCTGCTCTACGCGGCGGACTACATGGTGCGCAAGATGGACGTGAAGGAGCGGTTCTTCCGCGCCGTGCTGCCCATGGCCGCGGCGGTGGCGATCGTCGGCATGCTCCTGCTGGCCGAACCCGACATGGGCGCCTTCATGGTGATTGCCGTGATCGCGATGGGCATCCTCTTCCTCGGCGGGGTCAACGCCCGCATGTTCTTTCTGATCGCGCTGGTGATCACCATCGCCTTCGTGCTCATGATCGCCCTCTCGGACTGGCGGCGCGAGCGGATCTTCGCGTACCTGGATCCGTGGAGCGAAAAGCACGCGCTCGGCAAGGGCTACCAGCTGTCGCACTCGCTGATCGCCATCGGGCGCGGTGAAATTTTTGGGGTCGGCCTGGGCGGCAGCGTGGAGAAGCTGCATTGGCTGCCCGAGGCGCACACCGACTTCCTGCTGGCCGTGATTGGCGAGGAATTCGGGCTCATCGGCGTCATCACTGTCATCGGGCTGTTCCTGTGGATGACGCGCCGGATCATGCACATCGGCCGCCAGGCGATCGCGCTGGACCGGGTGTTCGCGGGGCTGGTGGCGCAGGGGGTGGGCATCTGGATTGGCTTCCAGGCTTTCATCAACATGGGTGTGAACCTCGGCGCGCTGCCGACCAAGGGGCTCACGCTGCCGCTCATGAGCTACGGCGGATCCGCCATCCTCATGAACCTCGTTGCGATCGCGGTGGTCTTGCGGGTGGACTACGAGAACAGAGTGCTGATGCGCGGAGGCCGTTCATGACCAGATGCGCGCTCGTCATGGCAGGCGGCACGGGCGGCCACATCTTCCCGGGGCTGGCCGTGGCCGAAGCCCTGCGCGAGAAGGCGTGGCGCGTGCACTGGCTTGGCGCGCCTGGCAGCATGGAAAGCCGATTGGTGCCGCCGCGCGGCTTTGCTTTCGAGGCCATTGATTTCTCGGGCGTGCGGGGCAAGGGCCCGGTGACGCTGTTCCTGCTGCCGCTGCGGCTTCTGAAGGCGTTCTGGCAGAGCATTGCCGTCGTGCGGCGCGTCAAGCCGGACGTGGTGATCGGCTTGGGCGGCTACATCACTTTCCCGGGCGGCATGATGAGCGTGTTGCTGGGCAAGCCGCTGGTGCTGCATGAGCAGAACTCGGTGGCGGGCATGGCCAACCGCATCCTGGCAGGCGTCGCCGACCGCGTCTTCACCGCGTTTCCGAATGTGCTGAAGAAGGCGATGTGGGTGGGCAACCCGCTGCGTGCCGGTTTCCTGCAGCAGCCAGGCCCTGTCGAGCGAATGGGATCGCGCGTCGGCCGGCTGCGCCTGCTGGTAGTGGGCGGCAGCCTTGGCGCGAAAGCCCTGAATGACACCGTGCCGAAGGCGTTGGCGTTGATCCCCGAAGCGTCCCGGCCGATCGTGCTGCATCAAAGCGGCGAGAAGCAAATCGACGCGTTGCGCGCCAGCTACGAAGCGGCAGGCGTGCGAGCCGAACTCACTCCCTTCATCGAAGACACGGCGCAGGCCTACGCCGACGCGGACCTGATCGTATGCCGGGCCGGCGCCAGTACGGTGACGGAGATAGCCGCAGTCGGCTGCGCCGCGGTGTTCGTGCCTTTCCCTTCCGCGGTCGATGACCACCAGACCACGAACGCGAAGTTCCTGGTGGAGAAGGGCGGCGGCTGGCTGGTTCAGCAGCGCGATCTCACGCCCGAATGGCTGGCCCACTTGCTGCAGGCAGTGGAGCGCGGCGAGCTGATCCAGCGTGCGATGGCGGCGAAATCCATGCAGAAGACAAATGCCACGGCCGAGGTTGTCGCGGCCTGCGAAAAATTGGCGAGGAAATCATGAAGCACGCCATCAAACATATTCACTTTGTAGGCGTGGGCGGCGCAGGCATGTCCGGCATCGCCGAGGTGCTGCGCAACCTCGGCTACCTGATCTCCGGCTCCGACCGTTCCGACAGCCCGACGCTGCGGCGGCTGGAAGGGCTGGGCATCAAGACCTTCGTGGGCCACGCGGCCAGCCACGTGATTGGCGCGGACGCTGTCGTCACTTCCACCGCCGTGCACGAGGACAACCCCGAGGTGCTGGCGGCGCGCAAGCGCAAGATCCCCGTGGTCCCGCGCGCGATGATGCTTGCCGAGCTCATGCGGCTGAAGCAGGGCATCGCCATCGCCGGCACGCACGGCAAGACGACGACGACCAGCCTCGTGGCCAGCGTGCTGGCCGAGGGCGGGCTGGACCCGACCTTCGTGATCGGCGGACGCCTGAACAGCGCGGGCGCCAACGCCAAGCTCGGTGGCGGCGACTACATCGTGGTCGAGGCCGACGAGTCCGATGCCTCGTTCCTGAACCTCATGCCGGTGATGGCCGTTGTCACGAACATCGACGCCGACCACATGGAGACCTACGGGCACGACTTCAGCCGCCTCAAGGGCGCGTTCGTCGAGTTCCTGCATCGCATGCCCTTCTACGGCACCGCGATCCTGTGCACGGACGACCCGGCAGTGCGCGAGATCGTCCCCGAAGTGCAGTGCCCCATCACCAGCTACGGGTTCGGCGAGGACGCGCAGGTGCGCGCCGTGGACGTGCGAGCCGTCGGCCCGCAAATGCACTTCACGGCTCAGCGGCGTAACGGTGTCACGCTGCCCGACCTGAAGATCGTGCTCAATCTCGCGGGCATGCACAACGTGCTGAACGCGCTGTCGGCGATCGCGGTGGCGGTGGAGCTGAACATTCCCGACGAAGCCGTGCAAAAACCCGGTGGAAGTCGCCGCAACGCTCGCGGCGGCGCGCGGCGCCTTCCCGGGCCGGCGCCTGGTGCTCGCCTTCCAGCCGCACCGCTATACGCGCACACGCGATTGCTTCGAGGATTTCGTGAAAGTGATCGGCCACGCCGATGCCGTGCTGCTGGGCGAGGTGTACGCCGCCGGCGAGGCGCCCATCGTCGCGGCTGACGGCCGTTCGCTGGCGCGAGCCGTGCGTGTGGCCGGCAAGGTGGAGCCGGTGTTCGTCGACGACATCGCCGCCATGCCCGAGGCCATCCTGGAGATGGCTCGGGACGGCGACGTTGTGATGTGCATGGGCGCCGGTTCGATCGGCGGCGTGCCGGCGAAGCTGGTGGAGACAGGAGGCGGCACATGACGGCGGGCAAACCAACTAACGAATTCGGCAAAGTCGCCGTCTTGATGGGCGGCCGCTCGGCCGAGCGTGAGGTGTCCCTCATGTCTGGCAGCGGCGTGCTCAAGGCCCTGCAGTCGAAGGGCGTGGATGCGCATGCGTTCGACCCCGCCGAGCGCGACCTGTCCGAGCTCAAGCGCAAGGGCTTCAAGCGCTGCTTCATCGCGTTGCACGGCCGCTTCGGTGAAGATGGCACGGTGCAGGGCGCGCTGGAGCTGCTGGGCATTCCCTATACGGGCTCGGGCGTGATGGCCTCCAGCATTTCCATCGACAAGGTCATGACCAAGCGCGTCTGGTTGGCCGAAGGGCTGCCCACGCCCAAGTACGTACTGCTGCGCCGCGGTTCCTACACACGCGAACAGGTCCGCGCCGTACCCGACGACCTGAACCTGCCGCTGATCGTGAAGCCCGCGCGCGAGGGCTCGTCCATCGGCGTGGCCAAGGTGCAGGGTTACTCCGAGATGGCCGACGCCGTGGACCAGGCGGCTGCACTGGACGCCGACGTGCTGTGCGAGCAGTTCATCAGCGGCGACGAGGTGACCTGCCCGGTGCTCGGCACCGGCGACGAGGCGCGTGCGCTGCCCGTCATCCGCATCGTGGCGCCCGAGGGCAACTACGACTACCAGAACAAGTACTTCACTGACGACACCAAGTATCTGGTGCCCTGCGGCCTGCCGCAGGGCGAAGAGGAGGCGATTCAGGAAATCGTGCTGAAGGCTTACCGCGTGCTCGGCTGCCGAGGCTGGGGCCGCCTCGACGTGATGATCGACTCGGCCACGCGCAAGCCCTACCTGCTGGAGATCAACACCTCGCCGGGCATGACCGGGCACTCGCTGGTGCCCATGTCGGCACGTGCCGCCGGCATCAGCTACGAAGACCTGTGCGTGCAGTTGCTGGCCTCGGCCGCGCTGGACCAGGAGAAAGGGGCGCAACGGCCATGAAAGCCAAGCCACCGCTGCCCATGGATGTCAAGCTGATGAACATCGCCGCCACTGCGCTGTTCACGGTCGGCATCGTGCTGCTGCTGGCGGCGGTGCTTTGGTGGGCGCTGCGACATCCGCTTTTCGCGATCTCTGGTATCTCGGTGCAGGGCGACGTGGCGCACAACAACGCAGTCACGTTGCGCGCCAACGTGGCGCCGCGCCTGGCCGGG
>JAQZBU010000161.1 GCA_029237735.1 Ramlibacter sp.
TCGAGCAGGGCGAGGTCGATCTGCTGGCCCTTGCCCGAGACGGCATCCCGGTGGTTGAGCGCCGCGAGGATCGCGACGGACGCGTACATCCCCGCCATCAGGTCAGACACGATCAGTCCGACCTTCTGCGGGCCGCCGCCGGGCTGGTCGTCCGGATGTCCCGTGACCGCCATCAGGCCGCCCATGCCCTGGAAGATCGAGTCGTAGCCAGGGAGCTTGCGCAGTGGCCCCGTCTGCCCGAACGCGGTGATGGAGCAGTAGATGAGCCGGTCGTTCACCGCCCGCATCGATTCGTAGTCGAGGCCGTAGCGCGCGAGGTCGTCGACCTTGTAGTTCTCGATCAGCACGTCGCATGTCTTCGCCAGGTCGCGGATCACCTGCTGCCCCGCGGGCTGGGAGATGTCGACGGTGACCGATTTCTTGTTGCGGTTCGCGCTGAGATAGAAGCCGGTGTCGGACGTTTCCCGGCCTTCGTCGTCGCGCAGGAAGGGCGGGCCGAGCCGGCGCGAGTCGTCGCCGGTCTTGGGCCGTTCCACTTTGATGACTTCGGCCCCCAGATCGGCCAGCATCTGGCCGCTCCACGGACCGGCGAAGACGCGGCTGAGATCCAGCACACGGATATGGGAGAGGCATCCCCGAAGGGGTTGGGCTGCGGTGGTCATGTGTTTCGACAAGTTCCACTAGATGAATTGAATTGCATTGTATGGAACATGCTGGTACGATGCAAGCTCCTTTGCCCCAGTGCCCATGAGTGCCCCTATGTCCCATCCGTTTTCCGGCGTCACCGTCCTTGACCTCACCCAGATCTACAACGGTCCTTATGCCACCTTCCTGATGGCCCAGTCCGGCGCCGACGTGATCAAGATCGAACCGCCCGGCGGCGAGCATCTGCGCAAGCGCCAGGGCGCGAGTGGGGCGGCCATGCCGTTCGCGATGCTCAACGCCAACAAACGCACCATGACGCTCAACCTCAAGACGGAGCAGGGCCGCGCCGTGCTGCTGCAGCTCGTGGCCAAGGCCGATGTGCTGGTGGAGAACTACGCCCCCGGGGTGATGGAGCGGCTGGGTTTGAGCGAGGCCGTCCTGCGCGAAGCCAATCCCAGGCTCGTCTATGCGTCCAGCTCCGGCTATGGCAAAACAGGCCCTTATCGTGATTACCCGGCCATGGACCTCACAGTCCAGGCGATGACGGGCGTGATCGACTCCACCGGCTACCCGGATCGCCCCCCAGTCAAGGCCGGCCCGGCCATGGCGGATCTGCTAGCCGGCGTGCACCTGTTCGGCGCCATTTCCGCAGCGCTGTTCGCGCGCGAGCGCACCGGCAAGGGCGAGACCGTCGAAGTCTCGATGATGGAAGCGGTGTACCCCACGCTCGCCTCCGCGCTCGGCCTGTACTACGGTTCGGCCGGCACGGCGCCGATGCGCACCGGCAATCGCCACAGCGGCATGTCGCTGTGCCCGTACAACGTGTACCCCACGTCCGACGGCTACCTGGCCATCATCACCAACAACGACCAGCACTGGAACTGGCTGGTGGAAGCGCTCGGCTGCAAGGAACTCGCCGCCGACCCGCGGCTGCAGACGGTCAAGGGCCGCTGCGAGAACATGGATGAAGTCGACGCAGCCATTGGCGCCGTCACCGCCCGCTTCACCAAGACCGAGCTGTTCGACTTGCTGATCAAGAACCGCGTTCCATGTGCGCCGGTGCGCACCGTCCCCGAGGTCATCAACGATCCGCACCTGCATGCGCGCGGCTCGCTGCAGTGGATCGACCACCCGGAATACGGCCGCATCGTGGTGCCTTCCAGCCCCCTGCGCTTCGCGGGTGAGGAAAAGATGCCCTACCGGCCCAGCGCCGCGCTGGGCCAGGACACGCAGGCCATCCTGTCTGAGCGCCTGGGCATGACGCCGGCACAGATCGCATCGTCGTCCCGCGCGAGTTCGGGCCGGGTGCGCTCCTCGATCCAGTCGTACACGACGGTGCGATCGGCGATCCGCCACTGCCCATCGCGCTTCTCGAACCGGTCCACATAACGTCCGCACAGGAACGTCTCCAGCGTCGGCGCTGCGGCGCCCGACTGCAGCGCGATGAAACTGCTCTCGACCGCGGCAACCTCGCCATGCAGCTCGATGGAAACGTTGGTGATCTGGTGCACGCGCCGCCCGCCCGCCTTCAGGCGAGGCAGTGCCTGCTCGATGAAGCCCGTCGCGCTGCCGCGATACGCGCCATGACAATCGCTGCCATCCGGCCAGTACGCGGAGCGCAACGCCTCTTCGTCGGCGCGGTCGATGCCGCGGCAGTAGCGGTTCAGGCAATCCCGGATCGCCTCGCGGTCGAGCAGGGCCTGCAGGTCGGCTTGACAGATCTGTTCCATAAAACGAGAATACCACAAGAAAATGGAACACGTTCCGCAATTCAGCGGCTCCCCCTCCACCTTACCGAGAAGGCCCACTCATGACCACCCCCGACTACGCGCGCTACCGCTTCCTCGCCATCCAGCGTGACAACGGCATCGCCACCCTCACGCTCAACCAGGCGGAGAACCGCAATGCCATCCATGCCGAGATGCACGCCGAGCTGGAACACGTCTGGCTGGACCTCTCCGCCGACAAGGAAGTCAACGTCATCGTGCTCACGGGCGCGGGCAAGATGTTCTCGGCCGGCGGCGACATCAAGCGCATGGTCAATCGCTATGGCACCGACGAGGGCTGGCAGTTCTCGATCGACACGCCGGCGTCTACCAAGCGCCTGTTCCAGAACATCCTGGAGGTGGAAAAGCCGATCATCGCCGCCATCAACGGTGATGCGGTGGGCCTGGGTGCGACGCTCGCCCTGTTCGCCGATTCCACGGTGATCGCCGACACCGCCAAGTTCGGCGATTCGCACGTGAAGGTGGGCTTGGTGGCCGGCGACGGCGGGGCCGTGATCTGGCCGATCCTCGTCGGCCCCAACCGCGCCAAGGAGTTCCTGATGCGCGGCAAGCTGGTGAGCGGCACCGAAGCGCACGCCATGGGCCTGGTGAACCACGCGGTTCCCGTCGACCAGGTGATGGAAGAGGCGATGAAGATCGCACGCGAGCTCAACGCCTTGCCGCCGCTCGCCGTTCGTTGGACCAAGCTCTCGGTCAACAAGTACATCAAGCAGCAACTCAACCTGATCCTGGACGCGTCGATCGCCTACGAAATGCTGTCGATCAATTCGCGCGATCACCACGAGGCCGCCAAGGCCTTCCTCGAGAAGCGCCCGCCCGTCTACAAGGGCATGTAAGGACTGTCATGGCCGAGAACGCGCAACAGAAGGACTGGAACGCCATCACCGACGGGGAGTTCCGCCGCGCGGCGGCGGACTTCTTCGCCACGCACGTGCCGCAGCACCTGCGCCACCTGAGCCGCCGCCCGCGCTGGGCCGAGGTGAAGGACTGGTACCTCACGATGTCGCGACACGGTTGGCTGGTGCCGGCCTGGCCGAAGGAATGGGGCGGCATGGGCCTGTCGCAATCCAAGTCGCTCGTGTACCTGGAAGAACTGGAGCGCAGCGGCGCACCGCGCGTGATGGACCAGGGCCTGATGAACATCGGCCCGCTGCTCATCGCCCGCGGCACCGACGAACAACGCAAGCGCTTCCTGCCCAAGATCCTGTCCGGGGAGCACACCTGGTGCCAGGGCTACTCCGAGCCGAATGCCGGTTCCGACCTGGCCAGCCTGCGTACCGAGGCTGTCATTGACGGCGACGAATTCGTCATCAACGGTTCCAAAATCTGGACCAGCGTCGCCTTCGACGCGAGCCACATGTTCGCGCTCGTGCGCACCGACAAGACCGTCAAGAAGCAGGCCGGCATCAGCTTCGTGCTGATCGACATGAACCAGCCGGGCGTGACGGTGCGCCCCATCCGCAACATCGCGGGCCACGAGGAATTGTGCGAGGTCTTCCTTGACAACGTGCGCACACCGCTCGCCAACCTCGTCGGGGAGTTGAACAAGGGCTGGGACGTGGCCAAGGCGCTGCTCGGCTTCGAGCGCATCTGGTCCGGCTCGCCACGCCAGTCGACGCTCGCGTTGCTGCGCCTGGAGCAGCTTGCCCGCGCCAACGGCAAGATGGACGATCCGGCCTTCGTCGACAAGTACACGCAGGTCACGATGGACGTGCTCGACAGCGCCTCGGCCTACGAGCACTTCGCGCAGATCATGCGCACCGGCGGCAGCTTCGGCTTCGAGGTCTCGATGCTGAAGATCTGGGCGACCGAAACCTGTCAGCGTGTGACCGAGTTGATGGTCGAAGCAGCCGGCGATCTCGGCACGCTCTCCGGTGAAGTCGATGTGCAAGGGGAGGTGGTGGACGTTCTCTACCCGTTCCTCGATTGCCGCGCCTTCACCATCTACGGCGGCTCCAGCCAGGTGCAACGCAACATCCTGGCCAAGAACGTGCTCGAACTTCCCTCCTGACCCGCGCCGTGAAAGAACACCATGCAGGCAACATTGACTACTGAAGCCGCGGAGCAGACCCAGATGCTGCGCGAGAGCGCCGCGGACTTCGTTCGCGGCAGCACCGACATGAAGAAGCTGCGCGAGCGGCGGGGCACGCTGCCCGGCTACGAGCCAGGACTGCTACGCCAGATGGCGGAGCTCGGCTGGCTGGGCATCCTCGTCGCAGAGGACCACGGCGGACTCGGGCTCGGGTTCGCTGAAATGGCGGTCGTGCTGGAAGAGCTCGGCAAGGGCCTCCTAGGCGAACCCTTGGCATCCACGGTGCTGGCGGCCCGGCTGCTGCAGCACGGCGCCAATGAAGACCTCAAGGCGCGCCTGCTGCCCGGGCTGGTGGATGCCAGCGCGCTGCCCTGCGTGGCATGGCAGGAAGGTGTGGGCGGCCTGGACGTCGACAACATCCAGACCACGGCGCGGCAGGACGGCGAGTCGGTCGTCCTCGACGGCGCCAAACGATTCGTGGCAGGAGCCGCGGGCGCTGCGGGCTTCATCGTCAGCGCGCGTGGTGCGCAGGGCCTGGGCCTGTACTGGGTCGACGCGAAGGCCGAAGGCGTGGCGCTGCGCCACGAGTGGCGCGCCGACGAAACACCTTCCGGCGTGCTGGAGCTCAAGGGCGTCCGTGTGCAGCCGCAAGACGCGTTGTGCCCGCAGGGCGCGCAAGCGGCCGCGGCGCTCGAGCGTGCCGTGGACGAAGCCGCCGTCATGGCCAGCGCCGAAATGCTGGGCGTGATGGAGGCGGCGCTGCAGATGGCGCTCGGCTACATGCGAACGCGCGTGCAGTTCGGCAAGCCGATCGGCAGCTTCCAGGCGCTGCAGCACAAGGCGGCCGATCTCTACGTTCAGCAGGAACTGGCCCGAGCCGTGCTGGACGACGCCGTGCGTGAACTCGACGCCGGAAGCTCGCGTGAGGAACAAGCCAAGCTTGCCAGCCGCTGCAAGAGCCGCGCGAGCGACGCTGGCCTGCGCGTCACGAGGGAAGTAATCCAGCTGCACGGCGCCATCGGCTACACCGACGAATACGACGCCGGCCTGTATCTCAAGCGCGCCCTCGTGCTGTCGGGATGGCTGGGCAACAGCAGTGCGCATCGCCGGCGCTTTGCCCGCCTGACCGGCGGGGTGGTTACGGTATAGTTCCACCCATCGAAACCAGAACCGGGATGTGTTCATGATCCGTGCCGTCGGCAGAGCGCTGGCCATCTTCGACGCGTTCGACAACGAGCACCTGAGCCTGTCGCTGCAGGAGATCGCCGAACGCATCCGCATGCCCAAGACGACGGCGTTCCGCCTCGTCAACACGCTGGAGCGCGCCGGCTTCCTGATCCGCATGGACAACCAGCAGTACTGCCTGTCGCTCAAGGTCGCGCGGCTGGGCGGGCTGGTGCGCAGCACGCTGAACATCCGCGAGATCGCGCGGCCCGTGATGCTGGAGGTGAACCGGCAGACGCACGAGACGATCACGCTCAATACGGTGATGGGCACCGACCGCATGGTGCTGGAAGTCGTCGACACGCCGTCGCCCCTGATGTCGATGGCGCGGCTCGGCCAGCATATGCCGTTGCTGCTCGGCGCCAGCGCCCGCGTGATCATGGCGTACATGGAGCCCGACGAGCTCGAGCGTGTGCTGAAGGCGAACGCCTCGGTTGCGGAGATCGACCGCCCTGCACTGGAGCGCGAGCTCGCCCGATTCCGCAAGCAGGGCTATGCGCTCTCGCGCGGACAGCGCGTCCCCGGCCTGACTGCCATCTCCGTCCCCCTCTTCGACATCAACGGCAAAGTCCGCAACAGCCTCTCGCTCACCGGCCCCAGCATCCGCGTCGACCCCATCGACCTGGATCTGGCCGAGATCATGATGACCGCGGGCCGCGACATCTCCACGCGCCTGGGCGCCAGCCCCGAGCACGCGATCGACCTGAAGCTGATGATGGACGACGAGAGCGCCGACAAACCGCTGCGGGCGGAGAAGAAGGCCGCTGCCCCGCGCAAGGCTGCCGCCAAGCCGCGCAAGGCAGCTGCCTGAAGCGTCGCAGTAGCACCGGGCATCGTGTACGTGAGGGCGGGCGGGATCAGGGCGACGGTGCGCTCTACTCCGCGACTGTCCCCCGCCGCCCGCCACACCACGCTTGCTCACTTCGAACCGCGCAGTCACCTCGGGAAAAGGCGGGCCCCCTCTGTCATTCCGGCTTGGCGAAAGTCTTCCCGGATTCGGCCAGCCGCTTGAGCAGTGGCGCCGGCTTCCAGAATTCGCCGTGCTGGCGCTCGAATTCGAGGACGCGCGCGTAGACCTTGTCCAGCCCCACCGTGTCGGCGTAGAACATCGGGCCGCCGCGCCAGGCCGGGAAGCCGTAGCCGTTCACGTAGATCAGGTCGATGTCGGATGCGCGCTGGGCGATTCCTTCTTCAAGGATTTTTGCGCCCTCGTTCACCAGCGCGTAGATGGTGCGCTCCACGATTTCTTCGTCGGTGATCGTGCGGCGCTCGATGCCGGCCTCGCGCGCGCACTCGATGATCAGGTCATTGACGATCGGGTCTGGCAGCGGTGTGCGGCTGCCCGCCTCGTAACGGTAGAAGCCGGCGCCGGTCTTCTGGCCGAAGCGGCCCATTTCGCAGATCCGGTCGGCGACTTTGGAATAGCGCAGGTGTTGGGGACGCGTGGGCGCCAGGCGTTTGCGGCCGGCCCAGCCGATGTCCAGGCCCGCCAGGTCCGCCATCGCGAAGCGGCCCATGGCCAGGCCGAACTTCTGCAGCGCGCCGTCGACTTGCGCCGGCGTCGCGCCTTCCTCGAGCAGGAACTCCGCCTCGCGCGCGTACTGCGCGACCATGCGGTTGCCCACGAAACCATCGCACACGCCCACGAGCACCGGCAGCTTGCCGGTCTGGCGCACGACGTTCATCGAAGTCACGACCACTTCGGGCGACGTGGCGGCGCCACGCACGACTTCGACCAGGCGCATCACGTTGGCCGGGCTGAAGTAGTGCAGGCCGATCACTGATTGCGGGCGGCTTGTTGCCGCAGCGATCTCATTCACGTCCAGGCGCGAGGTATTGGTGGCCAGCACGGCGCCGGGCTTGCACAGCGCATCGAGCTTTGCGAACAGGTCCCTTTTCACGGCCATGTCCTCGAACACGGCCTCGATGACGAGGTCGGCATCGGCCATGCGGGCCATGTCGAGCGTGGTTTCGATCCGCGCGATGCGTGCCTCGGCTTCTTCCTGCTTGAGCTTGCCCTTGGATACCGTGCCTTCGTAGTTCCGGCGGATGGTGGCCAGGCCGCGCTGCAGTGCTTCGTCGCGTGCTTCGAACAGGATGACCGGGATGCCCGCGCTGGCGAAGCTCATCGCGATGCCACTGCCCATGGTGCCCGCGCCGATCACGGCGACCTTGGCGATCTTTGCCGGGGCGACGTCGGCCGGGATGCCGGGGATCTTGGCGGCTGCGCGCTCGGCCAGGAACAGGTGGCGCATGGCCTTGGACTCGGTGCCGTTCACCAGCACGTCGAAGCGTTCGCGCTCGAACTTCATGCCTTCGTCGAAGGGCATCGTCGTGGCGGCCTCGATGCAGGCCAGGCACTCCAGCGGCGCGGGCTGGCCGCGCTTTGATTTGGCGATGCGCTGGCGCTGCGCCTCGAAGAAGTTGGCATCCGCCGGGACCTTGGCCTGGCGTTGCGAGGCGACGGGGTGCGTGGCGCCCTTCGCGACGCGCCTGGCGAAGTCGAGTGCCGCGGGCAGCAGTTCGCCGGCCGCGACTTCGTCCGCCAGGCCCATCGCCAGCGCCTCGTCGGCGCTGACGGGATTGCCTTCCACGATCATCTTCACCGCCGCTTCCACGCCGGCCAGGCGCGGCAGGCGTTGCGTGCCGCCGCCGCCGGGCAAGAGGCCGAGCTTTACTTCCGGCAAGCCCAGCCGGGCTCCGCGCTGTGCAATGCGGTAATGGCAGCCCATCGCGAATTCCAGACCCAGGCCCAGTGCGCTGCCATGGATGGCTGCGATCACCGGCTTGGCCGATTCCTCGATGCGGCGCACGATGGTGCGGGAGCTCGGCTCCGCCCGTGACGCGGGGGTGTTGAACGCCTTGATGTCGGCGCCGCCGCAGAAGAGCTTGCCCGCGCCCGTGATCACGATCGCGTCGACGTTTGGATCGGCCCAGGCCGTATCCAGGTGTGCCGCCAGCTCCTCGCGCAGGGCGTGGCCCATGCCGTTGACGGGCGGATTGTTCAGGTAGATGACGGCTGTGCCGCCTTGGACGGAGTAGTTTTCGCTAGCCATGGCCGCAAGTCTAAATTCCGGAATTGATTCCGTCAAGCGAAACTCGTATCATCCGGGGCAAGGTTCGGGAACAGCTTTCGAAAGGAAAAACTGCCATGACGACGATCGACGTCGAGCGGCGCGGGGCCGTGGCCCTCGTCACGATCAACAATCCCGCGCGCAAGAACGCGGTGACGCTGGAAATGCGCCAGGCGTTGCTGGACGCCTTCCGCGGTTTCGTCGGCGACGACGCCATCCGGGCGGTGGTGCTGACGGGCGCGGGCGAAGCCTTCTGCTCCGGCGCCGACGTCCAAGCCATGGGCGGCCGCGACCTGGCGGGTGCGCGCGTGCGCATGAAGACGATGCACGCGATGATCCGTGCGGTTCACGGCCTGGACAAGCCGGTCGTCGCGGCCATTCGCGGGCCGGCGGTGGGTGTCGGCTTCGGCCTCGCCATGGCCTGCGACCTGGCCGTCGTGGGGCCGAGCGCGAAGTTCGCCCAGGTGTTCAAGCGCATCGGCCTCGCACCCGACGGCGGCGCCATCTGGTTCCTGGCGCGTCAGATGGGCTTCACGCGCGCCAAGGAGCTGGTGTTCAGCGCGCGCACGGTGGAAGCCGAAGAGGCGCTGTCGCTCGGGCTCATCCAGCGCATCGTGCCGGAAGACAAGGTGCTGGACGAAGCGCTGGAGCAGGCGCGCGAGTATGCCGAGGGCCCGACGCTGGCGTTCGGCATGGCAAAGCAACTGTTCGCCAGCTGCATCACGCCCAGCCTGGAGCAGTTCCTGGAGATGGAGTTGCTGGTGGGGCCACAGCTCACCCAGACGAGC
>JAQZBU010000030.1 GCA_029237735.1 Ramlibacter sp.
TCTCGGGTCCTCTTCCTGGTTGCGTTTGCTTGTGGCGATCAGCGTGCGGCGGCGCGGTCGGCGATCATCTTCGGGGTAATGAACACCAGCATCTCCTGCTTGTTGGAGGTGCGGCTCTTGTTCTTGAACAGGTTGCCAACGCCAGGGAGGTCGCCCAACAGCGGAACCTTGGCTTCGTTCTCGGTTTCCGTGAGTTCGAAGATCCCGCCGATCACCACGGTGCCGCCGTTTTCGACGAGCACCTGCGTCTTGATGTGCTTGGTGTTGATCGCGATGCCCGCGGCTGTTGTTTCGCCGCGGCTGTCCTTCGAGATGTCCAGGTCGAGGATGATGTTGCCCTCGGGGGTGATCTGCGGCGTCACCTCGAGCTTCAGCGTCGCCTTGCGGAACGATACCGATGTCGCGCCGCTGGAAGTGGCCTGCTGGTAGGGGAATTCCGTGCCCTGCTCGATCAGCGCCTTGGTCTGGTCGGCCGTCACGATGCGTGGGCTGGACACGAGCTTGCCCTTGCCGTCGGCCTCGAGTGCGGAGAGTTCGAGGTTAAGGAAGCGATTGGCCGCGGCGCTGAACAGCGATATGGCGAAGGACGAGGCGCTGAACCCGCCCTGGCCGGCTGCCGGCAGATTAACGAATGTCGTGTTGACCGTGTCGAGGTTGTTCTCGCTCTCGCCCGTGGTGCCTGAGACGGCGTTGTAAGTGCCGCCCAGTGCGAGCCGGTTGCTGCCGCCGACTGAATATCCCGGATCGCCGCCGCGGATGCCGCGCAGGTCGCTGCCCCCCAAACGCACGCCGAGCGACTTGCCGAATGTATCCGAGGCTTCGACGATGCGCGCCTCGATCAGCACCTGACGCACGGCGATGTCCAGCTTCGTGATCAGGCCTTGCACCTGTTCCAGACGCGAGGCGATGTCGGTCACGAAGATCTGGTTGGTGCGCGGCTCGGCGATCACGCTGCCGCGCGTGCTGAGAATGCGGGCCGCACCGGTTCCGGCGGTAAGCTGCGCCGCGATGTCCACAGCCTTGGTGTAGTTGAGCTGGATGGATTGCGTGCGCAGCTGCTCCAGGCTCTGAATGGCGTTGCGGGACTCCAGGTCGAGTTTTTCCTTGGCCGCGATCTCGTCCTTGGGCGCGATCCACAACACATTCCCCGATTTGCGCATGCCCAGGCCCTTGGCCTGCAGGACGATGTCCAGCGCCTGGTCCCACGGGACATCCTTCAGGCGCAACGTCACGGCACCCGTCACGGAATCCGAAGTGACAATGTTGAAATTGGTGAAATCGGCGATCACCTGCAGCAGCGAGCGCACCTCGATGTTCTGGAAGTTCAGCGAGAGCTTCTCGCCGCTGAAGCCCGGGCCCTGCGTGAGCTTGCTGGGGTCGATCTTCTGCTGGCGCACTTCCACCACGAACTGGTTGTCGCTCTGGTAGGCGCTGTGCTCCCACGCGCCGCGGGGCTCGATCACTACGCGGACCCGGTCTCCGGTTTGGAAAGTCGTCACTGTCTGGACGGGCGTGCCGAAGTCGGACACGTCCAGCTTGCGGCGCAGGCCCTCGGGCAGCGACGATTTAAGGAATTCGACGACCAGGTTCTGGCCTTGCTGGCGAATATCGACGCCCACCTGGTTGCTGGGCAGGTCCACGACGATCTTGGCCGAACTGTCGCTGCCGCGGCGGAAGTCGAGGTCGCGGATTGGCTGGGTTTCGACGTTTCGGCTTTCGGCGAACACGGGCGCTGTGGTGCTCGCCGGGCCAGCGACTCCGACCGGGTCGAGCACGACCAGCAGCGACTTGCCCTGCAGTTGCGCCTTGTATGCGGCTGCGGCCTTGAGGTTCAACACGAGCCGCGTGCGGTCACCCGACTGCACCACGTTGACGGACCGCAGGTTGCCCTGGTTGATGTCCACTGTGGAACGACCCAGTCCGTTAGTCGCGCCGGGCACGTCGAGGGCAATTCGCGCGGGCGCCTGGATGGCGAAGCCCGCAGGCACGGCCGTGAGCGGCTGCGAGAAATCGATACGCACCACCTCGACGCCGCCCTGCATCGAGCTGGTGACGGATTCGACGACGGTTTGCGCTCGCAGCGCGGATGACCATCCTGCGGTGACCAAGAGGGCGGCGAAGGCCCACGCCATTCGCCATGTGATGTGGTTCTTGTTCATTTTGACCTCTCCTGCAATTGCAGCGTGGCGCTGCGCTCAATCCATTCACCTGCGGCGTCCTGCACGATTTCGCGCATGACGACCTCTGTTTCAGCGACCTTGACGATCTTTCCGAAGTTCTGGCCCAGGTAATTGCCCGGCCGCACTTGGTACAGCAGGTTGTCGACGCGGACCAGGGCTACCGGCTTGCCCTCCTTCAACAGGCTGCCCACCATGGCCATGCTGTCCAGCGGATAGCTTTCGAGCGGCTCCTTGCGGCGGGCCAACTCTGGCGCCACTAGCCCCGCATTCGAGGTCGACTGGGCGGATTCCCGCTTCAGGGCCTGCGTCAGCTTCTGGTTGCTGAAGGGGTCCGTCGCGGCCTCCTGCGTATAGGGTTGGGGCGTGAATTTCTTGGGCTCGGGGATTGGCGTCACCTGCGGCTTGGTCAGCTGCCGCTGTTGGTTCATCCACGCCTGCAGCTCTTCCTGGCCGGACGGGGCGCAGGCCGTGAGCGCAAGCACGATCGAAACTGCCGAGGCTGCGGTCTTCGGGGTCATTTCTTCTTGGCTCCGGGGGCCGCCTTGCGTTGCGCCGCGACCTCGTCGTGGTCCAGATAGCGGAACGTCTTGGCCGTGGCGTCCATTACCAGTCCACCGTCCTTTGTCGGTACAACACTGATGTTGTTCAGAGTCACGATACGCGACAGGTGAGCTATGTCGGCGGCAAACGCGCCCACGTCATGGAACTTGCCGGAGACCTTCAGGGCGATCGGCAATTCCGCGTAGTACTCTTTCACGCCGACCTGTCCGGGCCGGAACAGGTCGAAGTTCAGGCTACGTCCCAGGCCTGCCTGGTTGATATCCGAGAGCAGCGCGTCCATTTCGGCCTTGCTCGGCAGCTGCTTTTCGAGCTGCGTCACGTAAGTCAGAACCTGTTCGCGCTGTTTCTTGAGGGCCTCGAGGTTAACGGCCTGAGCCAGTTTTTTCGTGTAGTCCGCGCGCAGCGTCACTTCCTTGGCGCGTTCAGCTTCGAGCTCCTCGTCCGAGGTGCTGAGCCACGCGAACCAGAGCCCCGCGACGATGGCGCTCATGAGCACCAGGCACAGCAAGATCCGTGGCAACACGGGCCAGGAAGCCGGGTCGTTGGGATTCAGGCCCTTGAACTGCCCGACCAGCGCCTGCTGAAGCGCAGAGGTATTGATTTTGGGAGTGGTTGCCATGTTGTTCAGGTCTTGGCGGGCGCGGAAGCGCTTGCGGCCGGGGCGGCCGAAGCGCCACTGGCGGCGGACGCGGCTTTCTGGGCTTCGCTGGCGCGCAGCAGACGCACGGTCATCTTGAAGTTGGCGACACGGCGCTGGTCACGCGGGCTCAGGGACACGTTGCCCGAAGTAATCTCGACGAGTTCGGGCCGCGTCAACCACGGGCTGTTGTTGCCGAGGTTACGCAGGAGTTCCGACACGCGCTCGTTGGACTGCGCCGTGCCGGTGAGCGAGACGACCTGGTTGTCCTGCTTGAGGTTGCTCACGTAAACACCGTCGGGCAGTTGCTTGACCAGTTCATTGAGCAGGTGCACGGGCATGTTGCGGTCGGCCTGCAGGTCTTCCACCGCCTGTTGACGTGCTCGCAGGGCCGCGATTTCGGCCTGCAACGTGGCGATATCCTTGATCTGACCCTCGAGGCGCTTGATCTCGGTTTGCAGGACCACGTTTTTGTCCTGCTGGTTGGAGATCTGGGCGGCGTACCAGAGGAAGATGATGCCGGCCATCACCCCGCCCGCCAGCGCCGAAGCACCCAGGGCGGCATAGAAAGCCTCGCGCTTGCGCTTGCGCGCTGCCTCGCGGTGCGGGAGCAGGTTGATAAGGATCACTGCATGAACCTCCGCATGGCAAGGCCGCAGGAGGTCAGGTACGACGGGGCCTCCCGCCGCATCTTCTTCTCGCGAACCCCGTCGCCCACGTGCATGCCCTCGAAAGGATTCGCAAGGTTGCACGGAAAGGACGTCTGCATGGTGACGGCGTCCGTCAGGCCCGGGAGCGCCGCCGAGCCGCCGGCGAGCATCACGTAGTCGACTCGGTTGTGCGGCGTGCTGGTGAAGAAGAACTGCATGGCGCGGGCGACTTCCTGGGCCATGCTTTCCATGAACGGCTTGAGCACGCCCGACTCGTAGTCCTCCGGCAGGTCGCCGTTGCGCTTCTTGTTTTCAGCCTCCTCCGGGGAGAAGCCGTACTGGCGCACGATGAGCTGGGTCAGTTGCGCCCCGCCGAAAGCCTGGTCGCGGTCGTAGAGAACTTCGTCGTTGCGGATGACCTGCATGCTGGTCGTAAAGGCGCCCACCTCGAACAGGGCGACCATCGTGTCCACTCCTTCGTTCGGCAGGGACTGGATCAGCCGCCCGGCCGCGAGGCGTGAGGCGTACGACTCGACGTCGAGGATCATGGGCTTCAGGCCGGCGGCCTCCGCCAGCCCCTGACGGTCCTGCACCTTCTCCTTGCGCGACGCGGCGATCAGCACTTCGACGTCGCCCGAGGACGTGCTGCTGGGGCCGACGACGCAAAAATCGAGGCTCACCTCATCCAGAGAGAAAGGGATGTACTGATTGGCTTCAGCCTCCACCTGGGCTTCCAGGTCCTGCTCGGTCAGCCCGCCGGGCAGGATGATCTTCTTGGTGATCACGGCCGAAGGCGGCAGCGCCATGGCGACATTCCTGGTGCGGGTGCCGCTTTTCTTCACGACCCGGCGCATCGCCTGCGCGACTTCATCGAATTTCTCGACGTTGCCGTCTGTGATCCACCCCCGCTCCAGGGGCTCGATCGCGCAGCGCTCCAGTACGAGGTTGCCCTCCTTGTCACGCCCGAGCTCAACCAGTTTGACGCTGGATGAGCTGATGTCCAAGCCCAGCATTGGCGCCGGCTGGCGGCTAAACAACGACCCCAAAGAGCTCAATTCGGTCTCCAGAAACACCGTATTTCAAGGCGTAACAAACTTAAGATTTCACTTCAATGCTAGCCGTAACATCCTTGTCACGCAAAGGTTTTTTCCCAATTACCAGTACCAACCGTTGCCAAAAACCGACGAGTGAACCTGCCATACTGGTTAGTCCCGAGTTCCCCGATCAAACCAACTGCTGACTTTTTGATCTGACGTGCCAGCCGGTCCAGTGCCCGCCATTTTTTATAATGTGGCACTGGGACGCTACGTGGAAACCTGATGCCTTCTGACTCTTCTTCCGGGACTCCCGGCCCGTCCTCGCGCCGTCCCCGCTCCGGCCTCACTGGGTGGAAACGCGCCCTGGTGCACTTCGTGCTCTGGACTGTCGGCTTGGCCGCGGCGGGCTTCGCGTCACTCGTGATCATCGTTGCGGTTGCGCTGGCGGTCGCCTACCCCAACCTGCCCGACATCTCTGAGCTGTCCGATTACCGGCCCAAGCTTCCGCTGCGCGTGTACTCGGCCGAAGGCGTGCTGATCGGCGAGTACGGCGAGGAGCGCCGCAACCTCACCCCGATTGCCGACATACCCAAGGTCATGAAGGACGCCGTGCTGGCCATCGAGGACGCGCGCTTCTATTCCCACGGCGGGGTGGACTATCGCGGGCTGCTGCGCGCCGCGCTGGCCAACCTGGGGCGGGTGAAGAGCCAGGGCGCCTCGACGATCACCATGCAGGTCGCACGCAACGTGTACCTGTCGTCCGAAAAGACATTCACGCGCAAGCTATATGAAGTGCTGCTCACCTTCAAGCTGGAGCACCAGCTGAGCAAGAACCAGATCCTCGAGATCTACATGAACCAGATCTTCCTGGGGAACAGGGCTTACGGCTTTGCCGCGGCCGCTGACGCGTACTACGGCAAGCCCATGAAGGACCTGACAATCGCCGAGGCGGCCATGCTGGCCGGCCTGCCCAAGGCACCCTCAGCCTACAACCCCATCAGCAACCCCACACGCGCTCGCGCCCGGCAGCTCTACATCATCGAGCGGATGCAAGACAACGGCTTCATCACCGCTGAGGAGGCGGAAGCCGCGAAGAAGCAGGAGCTGAAGATCAAGAGCGGCGCGGACACCACGCGCGTACACGCGGAATACGTGGCCGAAACCGTGCGCCAGCTCGTCTATGCCCAGTACGGCGACGAAGCCTATACGCGCGGCCTGAACGTCTTCACCACGGTGAATGCGGCCCAGCAAGACGCGGCATACAAGGCGCTGCGCAAGGGCATCATGGATTACGAGCGCCGCCAGATCTACCGCGGCCCCGAGGAGTTCATCGAACTGCCGGCCGATGCCAAGGACGCCGACGACGCGATCGACGATGCCCTGGCCGAACACCCCGATAACGGCGACGTCATGTCCGCCGTCGTGCTGGAGGCCACCCCCAAGAAGATCGTGGCGGTGCGCCTGAACAGCGAGCACATTGAAATCACCGGCGAAGGTCTTCGCCCCGCCCAGTCCGGCCTGTCCGAGAAGGCGCCCCCCAAAATCCGCATCCGCCGAGGCGCCGTGATCCGTGTGGCCAAGACGCCCAAGAACACCTGGGAGATCACGCAACTGCCCGAAGTGGAAGGCGCCTTCGTGGCAATCGATCCGCGCGACGGTGCGATCCACGCCCTGGTGGGCGGGTTCGATTTCAACAAGAACAAGTTCAACCATGTCACCCAGGCCTGGCGCCAGCCCGGGTCGGGGTTCAAGCCGTTCATCTACTCGGCAGCCCTGGAAAAGGGATTTACGCCCTCCACCATCGTCAACGACGCCCCGCTCTTTTTCGACGCCGGCGTCACGGGCGGCCAGCCCTGGGAGCCGAAGAACTACGACGGCAAGTTCGAGGGTCCGTTGCCGCTGCACACGGCGTTGGCCAAGTCCAAGAACATGGTATCGATCCGCGTGCTGCAAGCGGTGGGCACGCAGAACGCGCAGGACTGGATCACGCGTTTTGGCTTCGATGCCGAGAAACACCCTCCCTACCTCACCATGGCGCTCGGCGCCGGCGCGGTGACGCCGATGCAGATGGCTACCGGGTACGCGGTGTTCGCCAACGGCGGCTACCGCGTGAACCCGTGGCTGATCACCCGGATCACCGACCAGAAGGGCAAGACCGTGGTTGAGAGCCAGCCGCCGCTGCCCAATGAATCGGTGCGTGCCATCGACGCGCGCAACGCCTTCATCATGTCCCGGCTGCTGCAGGAAGTCGCGCGCTCCGGCACAGCAGCGCGGGCACAGCGCGAGCTCAAGCGTACCGACCTGTATGGCAAGACTGGCACGACCAATGACTCGATCGACACCTGGTTCGCCGGATTCCAGCCGACCATGGTGGCCGTCGTCTGGATGGGCTACGATGCGCCGCGCTCGCTGGGAGACCGCGAAACGGGCGGGGGGCTCTCCCTGCCGGTGTGGATCAATTTCATGGACAAGGCACTGAAGGGCGTGCCCGTGATGGAGCCCAGCGCGCCCGAAGGCGTAGTCAACATGGGCGGCGAGTGGTACTACGAGGAATACGCGCGTGGCGGCGGTGTCAGCAACCTGGGCGGCACCTCCGTGGACAGCGGCACCACGACACCCGCGCCGGGCATCCCCACGTTGCCCGCGGTCCCGCGAGCGCCCGAGGACAAGAGCCTCATGAATTCGGACGGACTGCCGCCCAACCGCACACCATCCCCGCCCGGCGACGAGCGCAAGAGCATCCTGGACCTTTTCAGGAATTAAACACTCGCGCTCAGGCGAACTGCAGCGGCTGCCCTGCCTGCTCGGCTGCGTAACGAGAGAGGTTCGCGAAGAACTCGCCGTTGCCCTTGGTGTCCATCCACTTCTCGCCATCGAATTTGTAGTGGAAACCACCGGCCCTTGCCGCCATCCAAACTTCATGCAGCGGTTTTTGCAGGTTGACGATGATCTGGCTGCCGTTGGCGAAGACCAGCGTGACCATTCCCCCAACCCGCTGGTTGTCGATGTCGGCGTCGGTCTCATCGTTGATGCGGTCGCAACAGGCCTCGATCCGCTTGAGCAGCGCCTCCGCTCGGTCCATGTATTCAGGGTCGGTCATTTCAGAGCCCGCCCGGCCGCCCGTAGGGCACTGAGGCCCCCTCGGGGGCCAGCGAACGTAGAGAGCGTGGGGGTCATCATTACAATTTCACCATGTTGCGTGTTTTCCAAATTCTAGTCAGCGCCACCGCGCGGCGGCTTGTCCTTGCCGTGGGCGTGGTCGCAACGCTGGGCGGATGCGGGCAAAGAGGCCCGCTGTTTCTTCCAACTGGCGAGGCGGCGGCCGCAAGAGCCACCTTGCCGCAGACCGTCATGCCGTCGCCCCCCGCTTCCGCGCCCACCACCACTGGCACCGCTTCGCCCATCCGCACCCCATGACCCTCACTACCTTGCCTGGCCATCCGCATTTCGCCTTTCACGGCGATGAGCTGTGCGTTGAACAACGCGTGCTGGGCGATCTCGCCCGTGAACACGGCACGCCCTTGTTCGTGTACTCCAAGGCGGCGATGCTGACCGCGCTGGCGGCCTACCAGCGCGGCTTCGCCGGGCGCAAGGCGAAGATCTGCTACGCGATGAAGGCGAACTCTTCGCTCGGCATACTGCAAGTGTTTGCCCAGGCAGGTTGCGGCTTCGACATTGTGTCGGGCGGCGAGCTCGAGCGGGTGCTGGCCGTGGGCGTCGCGGCCGGGGACATCATCTTTTCCGGCGTCGGCAAGACGCGCGCCGAGATGCGCCGCGCACTGGACGCGGGCATCGGCTGCTTCAACGTCGAAAGTGAAGCCGAGCTGGAAGTGCTCAGCGGCATCGCCGTGGCCGCCGGCAAGGTCGCGCCGGTGAGCATCCGCGTGAACCCGGACGTCGACCCGAAAACCCATCCCTATATTTCCACCGGCCTGAAGGGCAACAAGTTCGGCGTGGCCCACGAGCGCACGCTGACGGCCTACCAGCGGGCGGCCTCGCTGCCCGGGTTGAAAGTGGTCGGTATCGACTGCCACATCGGCTCGCAGATCACCGACGAGGCGCCTTATCTTGACGCAATGGACCGCATCATCGACCTGGTCGAGGCCATCGAAGCCGCGGGCATACCGCTGCACCATATCGATTTCGGCGGCGGTTTGGGTATCAGCTACAACGGCGACAAGCCCCCTGCCGCGGATGCACTCTGGCACAAGCTGTTCGCGCGGCTGGACGCCAGGGGCTATGGCGACCGGCAGTTCATGATCGAGCCGGGACGATCGCTCGTTGGCAATGCCGGTGTGTGCGTGACCGAAGTCCTTTACCTCAAGCCGGGCGAAGGCAAGAACTTCTGCATCGTCGACGCCGCCATGAACGACCTGCCCCGCCCCGCGATGTACCAGGCATATCACGCGATCGTGCCGGTGAAGCCGCGCCCGGACGCTGCGCAAACCTACGACGTGGTGGGCCCGGTGTGCGAGAGCGGCGACTGGATCGGGCGCGACCGCGCACTGGCTGTCCAGCCGGGTGACTTCATGGCGGTGATGTCCGCCGGCGCCTATTGCATGAGCATGGCGAGCAACTACAACACACGCGGCCGGGCCGCGGAAGTGCTCGTCGACAGAGACAAAGCCTTGCTTATCCGTGAGCGGGAGAGCGCCGCGGATCAGATGCGCTCCGAACGGCTCGCCTCTTGATCCAGGCCTGCGCCACGCGCCATCCCAGCAGCACCGCCACGATCGCAGCGTAGACCGCGACCTCGGCGAAGTCGCGCTTGCCCGCGCGCATCCAGAAGAAGTGCAGGATGCCCAGCCCGGGGATGACATACACCAGCTTGTGCAGCATCTGCCAGCGCCTGGCGCCCAGGGCTTTCACCGCGCGATTGAACGAGGTGGCAGCCAGGGGCGTCAGCAGCACAAACGCCGTGAACCCGACCAGGATGAAGGGCCGCTTGGCGATGTCTTTGGCGATCTCGCCCAGGTCAAAGCCCATGTCGAAGCCGCTGTAACTCAGGAAGTGCACCACCACGTAGAAGTAGACGAACAGCCCCAGCATGCGGCGGAAGCGTGCCAGCGCGGGCGTTCCGGTGATTACCCGAAGCGGCGTTACGGCAAGCGTTATGCACAGGAAGCGCAGCGTCCAGTCGCCGGTGGAACGGATCAGGTATTCGGCCGGGTTCGCCCCGAGGTTGTTCGTAATGGCGCCGTACACGAGCCAGGCGAAGGGCAGCAAGGCGAGCGCGAACAGAACCGGCTTCGCGGCCGGGTGAAGCAACGCCTTGGCCGCAACCATCAGAAGTGCTTTTTCAGGTCCATGCCCGCGTACAGCTGGCCGACCTGCGCCTCGTAGCCGTTGAACATCAGCGTCTTGCGCTTCTTGGCGAACAGCCCGTCCTCGCCGATTCGCCGCTCGGTGGCTTGCGACCAGCGCGGGTGGTCCACGTTCGGATTCACGTTCGAATAAAACCCGTACTCGTTCGCCGCCGCCTTGTTCCATGCGGTTTTCGGTTCGGAGTCGGTGAAGCGGATGCGCACCAGGCTCTTGCCACTTTTGAAGCCGTACTTCCACGGCACGACCAACCGCACCGGAGCCCCGTTCTGGTTGGGGAGCACTTCACCGTACATGCCGAATGAGAGCAGCGTCAGCGGGTGCATGGCCTCGTCCATGCGAAGGCCTTCCACATAGGGCCAGTCGAGGACGCGCGAGCCCACGAAGGGCATGGTCTTGGGGTCGGCCTGCGTAATGAATTCGACGAACTTCGCGCTGCCCAGCGGCTCCACTTTTTCGATCAGCTTGCTCATCGAGTAACCCACCCAGGGGATGACCATCGACCAGCCTTCGACACAGCGCAGGCGGTAAATGCGTTCCTCCTGCGCGCTCAGCTTGAGCAGGTCTTCCAGCGCGAACTTTGCGGGCTTTTTGACCAGGCCATCCACTTCGACGACCCAGGGCGTCGGCTTAAGGGTATGGGCGTTCTTCGCAGGGTCGGCCTTGTCGGTGCCGAACTCGTAGAAGTTGTTGTAGGTCGTGGCGTCCTTGTACTCAGTCAGCTTTTCCATGGTCACCGCACCGGGCACGTTCGATTTCGCGCCCGCAAGCACTGCGCCCTTGCCGGGCCGTTGCGCCTGCTGGGCGAACGCTTCGCGCGAAGCCCACGAGGCCAGCACGGAGCCGGCGACGCCGGAGGCCATGAGCTTCAAAATATCCCGCCGGTCCCGGTACAGGGCGCGCGGCGTGATTTCGCTGGAAGCGGGGTGGATGAAGCCGTCACGAGAGCTCTTGATCAGCATGGTTAATTCCTTGTATCTCGCCGTTGGTCTGGATACGCGATGCGTCCTTACAGGGATTCAACCAGTTTTCAGAATTCCCCGTAGCCGTGTTGCCCCGACGAGCGAAACAAAAAAAGGCGGGCCCTCCACGGAGGCGCCCGCCATTCTTAGGTTTGGTTCGCGGCGGTTAGTTCAACTTTAGCGCGGCGGGATATCAGCGCAGGCCGGCGATGTAGTCCGCCACGGCGCGGATTTCGCGATCGTTGAGTTTGGCGGCGATCTGCGACATTTGCAGGCTGTTCTTGCGGCCGCCGTCGCGGAATGCAATGAGCTGAGCCGCCGTGTAATCGGCGTGCTGGCCGGACAGGCGCGGGTACTGCGCGGGCACGCCGGCACCATTCGGGCTGTGGCAGCCGGCGCAGGCCGCTACCTGGCGGTCGGCGATGCCGCCGCGGTAGATGCGTTCACCCAGCGTGACGAGGTCCTTGTCCTTGGCGAAGCCGGGCTTGGCCTTTTGCGAGCCTGCCCAGTACGACACGTTCTTCATGTCGGCCTCAGTCAGCTGCGCCGCGAAGCCCTGCATGATGGGGCTGGTGCGCTTGCCGTCCTTGAACTCCTGCAGCTGCTTGACCAGGTATTCAGGGTGCTGCTGCGCCAGCTTGGGGTTGGCAGGCACGGCGGAGTTGCCGTCAGCGCCGTGGCAGGCCGCACAGACCGCCGTGAACTTGGCGCTGCCTTGCGTGAGGTCCGGTTTGGCCGCGGCAGGCGCGGCGCTGGCGGCCGGCGCAGGTGCCGGGGCTTGCGCGAACGCTGTGGCGGCGGGAACTGCCAGCAGGGCAGCCATCAACAAAGAGGCAAACGGCTTCATATTCGGGGGGTCGGTTTAGGGGCGCAAAACCTCGTGATTCTACAATGGCCCCACTCGGGTTTCCCCGCAAACCAAAAGGCACCTCATGAACCCGGCTCCGGGCCAACCCCAGGACGGCACGTCCACCCCCTCGACAGGCTCGGTGGCTGTCGCCACGGGCTGGATGCATACCGCGCGCTTCCTCACCACCGCCCCCAAGCTCGAGTTCCTGCCTACCGTGGAGGTGCCCGAAATCGCTTTCGTGGGCCGTTCCAACGCGGGCAAGTCCACCTGCATCAACACGCTGACGCAGCAAAAGCGACTCGCATTCGCTTCCAAGACGCCGGGGCGTACCCAGAGCATCAACCTGTTCGCCCTGGGCAAGCAGGGCGTCACGGACGCTATCCTGGCCGACCTGCCCGGCTACGGCTACGCGGCCGTGCCCAAGCAGGACAAACTGCGCTGGCAACAGGTCATGGCCAATTACCTCGTCACCCGCGAGAACCTCAAGGCAGTGGTGCTGATGTGCGACCCTCGCCACGGCGTCACGGAACTGGACGAAATCCTGCTGGAAGTGATTCGCCCCCGCGTCGAGCAGGGCCTGAAATTCCTGATGCTCCTGACCAAGGCCGACAAGCTCAACCGAAGCGAGCAGGCCAAGGCGCTGTCCATCGCGCGACTGCAAGCCGGCGGCGGGGAGGTCAAACTCTTCTCGGCCCTGAAGAAACAGGGCGTCGAAGAAACCTCGCTCCTGCTGTGGCAGTGGGCGCACCCAACCACCGAATGATCGAAACCTTCCAGCAAGCCCTGCCGCACGGCATCACCCTCAGCTGCCGCGCGGCCGGCGAGCGCGGCCGGCCCGTGTTGATGTTCCTGCACGGCTTTCCGGAAGCGGCCTTCGTGTGGGATGAGATCCTGGAACACTTTGCGCGCCCGGAAAATGGCGGCTACCGTTGCGTGGCGCCGAATCTGCGCGGCTATGAGAAATCAACCCAGCCCGCGCAGGTGAAGGACTATCGCGCCAAGCTGCTGGTGCAGGACATCGCGGCACTGATCGCGCTGGAAGGCGCGCCGCTGGAATGCCTGGTAGCGCACGACTGGGGCGGGGCCGTCGCCTGGAATTTGGCCAACCAGCTGCCCAGTCTGATCAAGAAGCTGGTAATCATCAATTCGCCGCACCCGGGCACATTCCTTCGCGAGCTCAAGTCCAATCCCAGGCAGCAACAGGCGAGCGCCTACATGAATTTCCTGATCCGCCCCGACGCGGTGAAACTGCTGCGCGAGGACGATTACCGGCGCCTGTGGGCCTTCTTCACCAACTGGGGCGGGGCGCCGTGGCTGACCGAGTCGGTCAAGCAGCAATACCGCGAGGTGTGGGATGCGAGCCTGGAGGGCGGCTGCAACTATTACCGTGCATCGCCGGTACGTCCGCCTCGCCCCGAAGACCCGGGCGCCGCGGCCATCGAGTTGCCGCGCGAGATGCTCACCGTAGACGTGCCAACGTTCGTGCTCTGGGCCATGAACGACGCGGCCTTGCCTGCGGAACTGATCGAAGGCCTGGGCGACTACATCTCGCAGCTGCGCCTGGAGAGGGTCGAGGGCGCGAGCCACTGGATCATCCACGAGCGCCCGCAGTTCGTCGCGGAGCGACTCGCCGATTTCCTGCGGCAGTCCTGAGCGTCAGTACGCCGATGGCTCGCCGGCCGGCCGGCTCTTGAAGCGCTTGTGCACCCAGTAGTACTGCTCGGGCATCGCGTCGATGTACTCTTGCAGGTGCCGGTTCATGCGCGCTGTATCGGCCTCCATGTCGTCCGACGGAAATCCGGGCCAGGCGGGCCACACCTGCACTTCATAGCCAGAGCGCGTCATGCGCGTGGTCACCGGCACCACCTTCGCGCGCCCCAGCTTCGCGAAGCGCGAGAGAGATGGCACGGTGGCCGCCTGCACGCCGTAGAACGGCACGAAGATCGATTCCTCCGGTCCGAAATTCATGTCCGGCAACAGGTACAGCGGTGCACCTTCGCGCAGTGCGGACACGATGGTCTTGACCCCATCCACTCGGCCAAAGAGACGGCCGGAGCCGAACCGGCGCCGGCCCCCGAGGATCCACGTGTCAACCACCTTGTTGGCCTGGTCGGTGTAGATGGTGGTGAATGCGCGGGACAACTGCTGCGTGAGCGCCGTCCACCCGGCATCCATTCCCACGAAGTGCGGCGCGAAGATCACCGTGGGCTGCGAGCCCTGCAGCTCATCCACCGCGCCTGAGATCCTGAGGCGCTCGCGCACCGCCGCCGGGTCGCCATGCCACAGCCAGCTGCGGTCCAGCCAGGCTTGCGCCACGTGGACGAAGATGCGCGGGCCGAGCGCCTTGCGCTGCGCTCGCGTCCATGCCGGGAAACACAATTCCAGGTTGCGCCGCACCACACGCCGGCGCGGAACCACGACGAAATAGAGCACCCGGCCGAGCAGCCAGCCGATCGCCCGCACCCACGCCAGCGGAAGATGTGCGATCGCGCGCATGAACAGGACACCAAGTTGGCTCACTGTGCGAGCCCCCCGGTAGGCGCTTTGTACCGCGCGTAGCCCCACAAGTACTGCTGCGGGCACTCACGCACGAGCCGCTCCATCTGGGCATTGACCTGCACAGCAGCCGCGGCCGTATTGCCCGCGAGCTCGCCTGGCCAGGCTCGCACGTGGACGCGGTAGCCGCGGCCCCACGGGAGACGCTCACCCCAGACGAGCAAGACGGCAGCGCCGGTCTGGTGCGCCAGCCGCGCCGAGAGCGTCATCGTGTACGCGTCGCGGCCGAAGAACGGGGCCCAGACACCCATCTTGTCCGGGGGCACCTGGTCAGGCAACAGGCCGACTGCCTCACCCGCCTTGAGCGCCTTGAGCATCTGTTTGACGCCCGCGAGCGTGGTGGGGACGGTGTCGAGGTTGGCGCGGCTGCGCGCAGTGTCCACCAGCTCCCGCAGCCAGGGCTTGCGCGCCGGCCTGTACAGCACGGTGATGCGCCCGAAGCGGGCCGCATAGCCCTGGGCCGTGACCTCGAAGCAGCCGAGGTGCGGCGTGAGAAAGACGATGCCCCGGCCTGCGGCGCGCGCGGCTTCGATCAATGGCGCGCCATCCCACTCGACCGGAGGGGCCTTTCCGAACCAGAGGCGAGGCGCCTCGAAAACCAGCTTGCCCGCCTCGGCCACGGCCGCGCTCACCTGCGCCAGCGCGTAGCCCGCCTGGTGCGCGTTCTCGAGGAAGCGGCGCCTGTAGGTGCCCGACACGAGAAACGACACCCATCCCAATGCCGCGCCCACCGCGTGCAGGACGGGTAGCGGCAGCAGCGCTAGCACGCGGAAAAGGGTCTTCACAAGCGTTTAGAATGACTTGGTCGCCGAGTTATGAACTACTTGCAGGGCGACGTTAAAAAAGAACTGCTAAAGCGTTCGCCCCAAGCTCCGGCACAAGGCAACGCGCCTTCAAGCAAACCTACGGAGTTTATTCAAATGGCGAACGAGTTCCTCTTTACTTCCGAATCCGTCTCCGAGGGCCACCCCGACAAGGTCGCCGACCAGATCTCGGATGCAATCCTCGACGCGATCTTCAAGCAGGATCCACGCAGCCGCGTTGCCGCCGAGACGCTGACCAACACCGGCCTCGTGGTGCTGGCCGGCGAGATCACCACCAACGCGCACGTGGACTACATCCAGGTCGCGCGTGACACGATCAAGCGCATCGGCTACGACAACACCGAGTACGGCATCGACTACAAAGGCTGCGCCGTGCTGGTGGCCTACGACAAGCAGTCCAATGACATCGCCCAGGGCGTGGACCATGCGAGCGACGATCACCTCAATACCGGCGCCGGCGACCAGGGCCTGATGTTCGGCTATGCCTGCGACGAGACCCCCGAGCTGATGCCCGCGCCGATCTACTACGCGCACCGGCTGGTGGAGCGCCAGGCGCAATTGCGCAAAGACGGCCGCCTGCCTTTCCTGCGCCCGGACGCCAAGAGCCAGGTCACGATGCGCTACGTGGACGGCAAGCCCCACAGCATCGACACCGTGGTACTGTCTTCGCAGCATAGCCCCGAGCAGAGCGACGGCAAGCACATGAAGCCTTCGTTCGTCGAAGCCGTGATCGAGGAGATCATCAAGCCCGTTCTGCCGAAGGATTGGCTGAAAAACACGCGCTACCTGATCAACCCGACCGGCCGCTTCGTCATTGGCGGCCCGCAAGGCGACTGCGGCCTCACCGGCCGCAAGATCATCGTCGACACCTACGGCGGCGCCTGCCCCCACGGCGGCGGAGCGTTCTCGGGGAAAGACCCGAGCAAGGTCGACCGCTCGGCCGCCTACGCAGCGCGCTATGTCGCCAAGAACATCGTCGCCGCCGGCCTGGCGCGCCAGTGCCAGATCCAGGTGGCCTACGCCATTGGCGTTGCCAAGCCGATGAACGTGACCATCTACACCGAAGGCACGGGCGTCATCCCCGACGACCAGCTCGCCTCGCTGGTGCACGACCACTTCGACCTTCGCCCCAAGGGCATCATCCAGATGCTGGACCTGCTGCGCCCGATCTACGAGAAAACCGCTGCCTACGGTCACTTCGGCCGCGAAGAGCCGGAATTCACGTGGGAACGCACAGACAAGGCAGCCGCCCTGCGCGCTGCCGCCGGCCTCAAGTAGGCTCTGACTCCTGGCGTGCTGTGGGGTGGTTCATGCGGGACTACTCGATCATCGCCTGTTGCCGGACATGCTCGCCGCGCTTCATCGCGACATAGGTTGAGCGGTCCATCTCCCGCAGCTGCCGCGGATAACGCTCCGTGTTGTTGAACCACGTCTGGATGCGCTTTTCCACCCGCTGATCGGGCGGCACTTTCAGCGACGCCAGATAGGCGTCGACGGCCAGGTAGTAGCGCATCACGTTGCGCTCGATGGCGCCGCGCACTCCGCCGATGTAGACCAGCTGTCCACCGGCGTCCTTCGCGGTCGCCGTAAAGCCTACCTTGTCCGCTCCCGCAGTCGCGAGGTAGGCTTGCATCGCCAGGCGTCCCATCGCGCCGAAGCCGTACGAATAACTCAGGTGCATGAATGACCGCCCCTTGTCCAGCGGCACCGCTGCGAGGGTGATCCGGTAATCGCGCGTGCCGACGGGGCCGGTTTCCGCATTCAACCGGCTCTCGAAGAAGTCGGACGTGGCTGCCACCTGGCGCAACGCGAAGTCCACACGATACGCGTCCTGCACGGGCTGGTCGTACTTGCGTCCAATGCGAACCTTGAGCGTGGCTGCGCCGTTACCGTCGAGCGCATGACAGTACTTGGTGTTGAACGGAAGGATCAGGATGTCGCACCAGTCCGACGGATCCTTCAGCGCAGAACTGAGGTCACTGAACGGATGCTCCAGCACGGCATAAACGTCGCCGCGCAGCGTGTCACCCGATTGCGAGGACACGATGTGCAGCGGGCGCTGAAAGTTGTTGTTCTGCAATTCGTCGCGCAACTCGTCGTGTTTCGCTCGCAGCGCGGAGGCGTCGCCCGCCATCGCGCCCACGCCGGCCGCGACGAGAACCAGCGCCATCCCCCATCGCAGCAGGCGGCGGAACACGGCGGTTGCCTGGCACAAGGTGGTCATGCGTGGTGCCTCACATGGTGGGGTGCTGGCGTATGGGGGCGGCCGTTCGGCACAAGTTCGTCAATCGCCTCTTCGACGTCGAACTGGATCCCTCCCATGAACAGCGAATGCGGCTGTACCGCATACAGGAAGTGGCCGCGCTGACCGAGTTCGAGGCATAGCCTCAACTCGGGGTTATGCACCTGTTCCCACGCCCGGATGAGCCGGGTGCGCACCAGGTTGTCGCTGCACTGCAGGAAGCGCAGCTTATGGTGGTTGCGGGCGAGGCTCACCGCGTCCAGGTAGGCTGCGGCGCTCTTGTTGCGCGTGTGGAAATTCGGGGTGAGGTCGATGCTGAGCGTCAGCACTCGGTCTTCCACTTCAAGCGTGAAGTTGCGCCCGAGCAGGCCGTCGCTCGCCTCGCCGTACTTATAGGCGAGATGGAGGTGGGAGGGAGTCTTGCGCAGGGAATATCTCATGGCGTTCGAGGTTTAGATTGCGGCAGGTCGCATGGCGCAGCTGTAGGACAACGCTGCATTCGCCTGTGGGTTGGCCCGTTCGGGAACGCGCGCCGCGCATGGGGCCTTTTCCTACAGCCAATCTCCCGTTTGACTGACTGCCCGCCCGATCGTGCGGCCGAAGATAAGAAACGATCAACGCATTTCAATCCAACAGACAAGGAGCAAGCAATGGCTGCAGAAGACAAGGACCTCAATCGCGATCCCATCACCGATGAGCCCGGCGCTCACCCCGTGGGCACAGGTATCGGCGCTACCGGGGGCGCTGTCGCGGGCGCTGCGGCCGGCGCGATCGGCGGGCCGATCGGCGCGGCAGTGGGCGGCGTGGTCGGCGCCGTAGTAGGTGGCCTGGCAGGCAAGGCGGCGGGCGAAGCCGTCAACCCGACGGCCGAAGAGGCGTACTGGCGCGAGAACTATTCGCGCGAGCCGTATTACGAGCAGGGCCGCACGTTCGACGACTATGCACCTGCCTATCGGCTGGGCCTGACCGGCCGCACCCGCTTCCAGGGCGACTGGACTACCGCCGAGCCGCTGCTGGCTTCGGAATGGGAGTCGGCCCGCGCCGGTTCCAGCCTTGACTGGCAACGGGCCCAGCCGGCCAGCCGCGCCGCGTGGGAACGCATCGATTCCAGCCGAATGAAAATGACTGACGGCATGCGCACCGGCGGTGCGGGCGCAGCCGTAGGCACCATGCAGAGCGCTGGCAACGAGAGCGGAGACCGGGACGACGTGATCGATGCGCTGAATGACCTTGCAGAGTGCTGCAAGGACGGCGAATACGGCTTCCGCTCCTGCGCCGAGCAAGCCAGGCGCGCCGACCTTAAGTCCGTTTTCCTGCAACGCGCCGACGACTGCCGCGGTGCCGCGCAGGAGCTGTACGAGCAAATCCGCGCGCTGGGCGGCACGATTGACGAAGGCGGCAGCGCGGCAGGCGCGATTCACCGCGGCTGGGTCGCTGTGAAGGCAACGCTCTCCACATACGACGACAAGGCCGTACTGGAAGAGGCCGAGCGCGGTGAAGACAACGCCATGGCTCGCTATCGCAAGGCGCTGAAGCAACCCCTGCCCGCCGGCGTGAAGCTGATCGTCGAGCGGCAGATGCAGGGCGTGCAGCGCAACCACGACCAGATCAAGATGCTGCGCGACCAGTTCCGCGCCATCTGAAGTCCACCCCCGAGGCGCCTTGCGGCGCTTCCCCGACGGGCAAAGAGGCGCCCGACCCGCGGCCCGCGCAAGAAGGCAGCTTGTCCTACACCCGGCACGCGCGGCAGTTTCTATGGTGGATGAAGAAAGGCTACAACGCCATGGACGAGCGTTCCCCCGGCGCCCTCAAGACCTATCGCGATAAACGCAACTTCGACGCCACGCCTGAACCCGCGGAGGGTGGCGTGCCCAATGAAGATGCACGCGCATTCGTCATCCAGAAGCACTGGGCGACGCGTTTGCACTATGACTTCCGCATCGAGCTCGAGGGCACGATGAAGAGTTGGGCCGTGCCCAAGGGCCCGAGCTACGACCCAGCCGACAAGCGCATGGCCATGCACGTCGAGGACCACCCGATCTCCTACAACCAGTTCGAGGGAACGATCCCGCCGGGCAACTACGGCGCAGGCAAGGTCATCATCTGGGACAAGGGTGTGTGGATTCCGCTGGAAGATCCGCACAAGGGCTATCACGACGGCAAGCTCAAGTTCGAGTTGCGGGGCCACAAGATGCACGGCCGCTGGACTCTGGTGCGCATGAAGGGCCGCGGCCAAGGCAAGCAGGACCCGTGGCTGCTGATCAAGGAGAAAGATGAATTCGTGCGACTGGCATCGGAATACAGCGTGGTGGACGAAATGCCCGACAGCGTGAAGACCCTCGCCAATCGCCCGGCGCGGCAGATGTCGAAGGCGCGCGGTCCCACCGCGGCCGCAGCATCCGGGCCGCCCGCGGGCGCACGCAAGGCGGTGCTGCCGCAGCACCTTGAACCCCAGCTGGCCACCCTGGTGGACGCGCCGCCGAAGGACGCGGAGAACTGGATCTACGAGATCAAGTTCGACGGCTACCGCATGTTGACGCGCGCCGAAGGCGGACGCATCCAGCTCGTCACTCGCAACGGCAACGACTGGACGCGCAAACTGCCGCACCTGGAGCAGGCGCTGAAGACCATGGACCTGCCCGACGGCTGGTACGACGGCGAGATCATCATGCCGGGCAACCGCGTGCCGGCGGATTTCCAGGCGCTGCAAGGTGCATTCGACAGCGCCCGCACTGCCAACATCGTCTATTACCTGTTCGACCTGCCGTATTGCGCAGGCCATGACCTGCGGGAAGTCCCGCTGATCGAGCGGCGCGCCGTCCTGCAGCGAATTGTGGAGCGCACGCCCCACGAAAAGGTACGCTTCAGCGCGGTATTCGATGCGCCGCCCGAGGAGGTGATTGCATCCGCCTGCCGCCTCGGGCTGGAAGGCGTCGTCGCCAAGCGCAGGAACTCGGCGTATGTGCTGCGCCGATCGTCGGACTGGGTCAAGCTCAAGTGCGGGCTGCGCCAGGAATTCGTCATCGGTGGCTACACCGACCCCAAGGGTTCGCGCACCGGCATCGGCTCGCTCCTGTTGGGCGTGCACGACGCTCATGGACACCTGCAGTTCGCGGGCAACGTGGGCACGGGCTTCAACGAGAAGGCGTTGCGCGAACTCAACTCGCGGCTGGATGAACTTGCGACCGAAACACGCCCGTTCGCCGCCGACAACGAGATCCCCCGAGGCGCGCATTGGGTCAAGCCCGAGCTGGTCTGCGAAGTGGCTTTCGGCGAATGGACGCGCGACAACAAGATCCGCCATTCGGTGTTCCACGGCCTGCGCGAAGACAAGAAACCCGGCTACATCGTGCGCGAGGAGCCGCGTCACACGGCGCCGGTGGACAAGCCCGCGAAGGCCGTCGCGGCCGGTCCGGCCGCCTCGAAAGGGGCGACGCCGGAGGTGCGCCTGCCCGCCTCGCTGCGCGTCACACATCCCGAGCGGGTCGTCGACGCTGAATCGGGCGTGACCAAGATCGACCTTGTCCGCTACTACGCGCTGGTAGGTCCCTTGATGATGGCGCACTTGAAAGGTCGGCCCGTCGCGCTGGTGCGCGCGCCTTCGGGCATCAGTGGCGAAATGTTCTTCCAGAAGCGTCTGGAGCGCTACAAGATGGCCGGCATCGAGCAGCTCGATCCTGCGCTCTATCCCGGGCACCAGGCAATGTTGGAGGTGATCAAGCCCGAGGGGCTGCTGTCGGCCGCGCAGATGAACGTGATCGAGTTCCACACGTGGAACGGGGTGAAGAGCGCGATCGACAAGCCCGACCGCATGACCTTCGATCTGGACCCCGGCGAGGGTGTGGGATGGGCGGAGGTACGCGAAGCCGCCCACCTGGTGCACGCGTTCCTTCAGGAGCTGGGCCTGCCCGCCTTCCTCAAGACCAGCGGCGGCAAGGGGCTGCACCTTGTGGTCCCCCTGAAGAAGCAGCTGGACTGGGACACGGTCAAGGATTTCTCGATGGCTGTCGTACAGCACCTGGCGCGCACCATTCCCCAGCGCTTCGTGGCCAAGAGCGGCGGCAGCAACCGCGTGGGCAAAATCTTCATCGACTACCTTCGCAACGGCTATGGCGCGACAACCGTCTGCGCGTGGTCGGCTCGCGCACGGCCGGGCATGGGCATTTCGGTGCCGGTGCGCTGGGAGGAACTGGACAGCCTGAAGGGCGGTGCCCACTGGACGGTGCGCTCCGCCCACTCGCGGCTGGACGAAGGCAACGAGCCGTGGGCGGATTACGAGGGCAGCCGGGTCGGCTTGTCGGCGGCGATGAAGGCGCTTGGTTTCAAGCGCAAGTGATCCCCTAGGCTTTCGCGGTTGCGGCCAGCGGAATGGAAATAAGCAGCCGCTGCCGGCCTTCGCGGCTCACACGCACGGATTCGGCGGCGGCGAGCGCCTCGACGTCGCTCCACTCGATGCGGCGGTACACGGGCTCCGGCGAGAAGCCCTGATCGCCGTCGGTTGGGCGCAGCGTGAGGCTCAACACCAGCGCGTCCGGCTTTGGCTCGGTGGCCAGCACAATCTCGGCGGGCGCCGGGTTCTCGTCCGTAACGTTGATCAATGACGCCGTAAGCACGTTGCGGATCGCTGAACGCCTCACTTCACCGGCCACAGCGCCGGCCTCGTTGCGAAGTGCGTAACCGCGGAAGGTGAGGCTGGTGGCCAGCAGGCCCAGGCATTCGCGTACGCCATCGGCGGCGGTGATGGTGACATCCTCGTCGGGGGCCAGCCAGGTCACCACGTCGAGGCAGGAATTGAGGGCCGCACGCGCAAAGCCATTGATCTTGTGCGCGCTTTGATGGACTTCTGCCAGGTCCGGTTCCGCTGCGCGCAGGCGCCGATCCATCACTTCGTAGATCATGCCGATAGGCTGCAAGTTCACGACCAGATGATGCCGCATCGACGGAGCAAGCCGGCGCAGCAGCGCATACCGCGCCGCTTCGGCCGAAGAAGATGCAGGCCCCTGCTGTGCTGCGTGAGTCATCGTTTGGAAGAGTATTTCACAGGCCGCCCGCTTGTCAATGCGCCGGTCCGTGGCTGCTCGACAGCTATGGGCCGGGCACGTTCACTGAACAAGCGGCGTTGCCGCCTCATCCAGCGCGACGCCCTCGATCGAGGCTTCCCCGGCAAGCACTTGCAGAAGCTGCCGTAGCGCTGTCACCCAGGCCTGCTGTTTGAGGGACAACACGACAGCCCCCCGAACCTCGTCAAACGGCCGGTCGATGCCCGCTTCGCGCTCCATGACCTCCACGACGTGAAAGCCAAATCGGCTGTGCACCAGGCGCGGCAACACGCCGATTTCAGCGCGGCCGAAGAGCTCGCGGGACATTTCAGGCGCGCAATCGGCAGGGGTGACCCATCCCAGCTCGCCGCCTTCCGCCCCGGTCGGGCAGTTGGACAGCTCGCGGGCTGCCTGCACGAATGCTTCCGAGCCCCGGCCGTCGTGGCAGCGTACGTCCAGCAGGCAGGCTTCGGCGCGCTGGCGCAGCGCAGCGACGTCGACGCCGGGGGTAACCGCAAACAGGATGTGGCGCAGCCGGGCCCGCTCGCCGGTGCGCCACCGCGACGCAGTGGCGGCATGGTGCCGCCGGCAGGCCTCCTCCGATGGTTCCGGCACCTTGAGGGCGGTCTCCATCCACGCATCGATCGCGTCCGCGGCGGCCTGGCTGATGGCCCCGCCCACGGGAGCGGGATCGCCTGCTTGCAGGAAACCGTCCCGCATGGCTGCCTGGCGCATCAACTCGGTGCACGCGCGCTGTCGCAACTCATCCGGCGCGACATCCTCGCCCGGCGCGTGCAGGTCAACCCCGTTCACCCTGGCGACCGGCTTGGTGGCTTGGTCCATGCGTTCTCCTATCGGGCTGCGCTCGGGTTGTCCATGGCCCGCCCGACGTCCTGCGAGGGCACGGCGCTCGCCTGCCCCGGCTCGTTGTGCCCCGGCGGCACTTCCAATCGGCGCGAACGCACGACCTGGTAGGGACGGAAGAGGAATCCGGCGGCAGCAAAGCCGCTCCAGATGTGCACCAGCCGGCTGAAGGGAAAGAGCAGGAAGATCGTCAGCCCGAGGATGACGTGGACCTGGAACGACCAGTGGATCGCCGCGATGGCCGTGGCGTCGACGGGGCGCAGTGTCACGATGCGCTGTGCCCAATCCGACAGGATCAGCATGACACTGCCATCGGCATGCTGCAGCGATTGTGGCAAGGTGACCAGCCCCAGCACCAACTGCACCCAAAGCACGACCAGCACCGCGATATCGCTCGGGTGGCTCGTGTAGCGGATACGGGGGTCGGCCAGGCGCCGGTACAGCAGCATGGTGAGCCCGACGAAACAGATGGCGCCCGCGATGCCGCCAGCGGTGACGGCCAGCACCTGCTTGGACGCTGCGCTCAGGAACACGCCGTACACCGCGTGCGGGGTGTACAGGCCCACCAGGTGCCCGAAGAACAGGAACAGGATGCCGATGTGGAAGAGATTGCTGCCCCATCGCAGGAGCCGGCCGCGCAGCATCTGCGAGGAATCGCTCTTCCAGCTGTACTGGTTTTGGTCGAAGCGGATCAGGCTGCCGATGATGAATACGACGAAGCAGACGTAGGGGTACACCTGAAACAGGAATCCATGCAGTGTGGTCATCGGGCGGCTCCTTGGCGGGGGTTGTCGGGTTTGCGAACGATGCGCACGGGCTGGGGCTGGCCAGGCCGGGCCTGCCCTTGTGAAGAGCATCCGTCGAAGGCCGGCGGCTCGCTCCAGCTCTCGTCGAGTTCCACATCGGCGGCGGTCTCGACCGGCTCTGCCTTGCGTCCTGCCAGATCCAGCAGCGCCCCCAGCACGCTGGCATAGGCGCTTTGGCGCTGTTGGAGCGCGGCGAAAATGGCGTTGAGCAGGTGGGCGATTTCGTCGAGGAAATTCCGCGCCTCACGCGATGGCTGGGTCGAGATGAATTCGAGCATGACGGGCAGGTAATCCGGGAGTTCGTCGTGGGTGAGGAGCAAGCCCGCCTTCGCATACATCTCCCCCAGGTCGATCATCGCGGGCCCGCGGTCTCGGGAGTCGCCATGGACGTGCTCGAACAGATACAGCGATGTCGCCCGGCCCCGGTCGAACAGCTCCACGTAGGCCACCTCCGCGTCGACGGGTTCGCTGTCCGCGAGTTGCCGCATGAGCGCGAGCAGTTCGGCCATGCGCCCGTGGGTAAGCGACGCGTCGGAGGCGAGCAGCTCGCTCATTTCGCGCAGGTGGGATCGCAGGTCGGCGTCGGGATACGACAGCAGGGCCGCCAGCACACGCAGGGTCATTGCGCCCTTGCGCCGCGCCCCACCGCCTGCTTGTCCAGTTCCAAAGGCCATGCTCATACCTCCGCCTTGATCGGGATGGTTCTCTTTTTCTCCTGGCCGAACAGGCTGACGTTGGACACGCCGTCCGAACAGCCGTTGCCGAAGGAGAAGCCGCATCCGCCGCGTACGTTGAACGCGTTCTCCGCATATTCGCGGTGCGCGGTCGGGATGACGAACCGGTCCTCGTAGTTGGCGATGGCCATCACTCGGTACATCTCCTCCACGTCTTCCTGGCTGATGCCCACCTGGCGCAGCACCGTCGTGTCGACGCGCTGGTGCACATGCTTGCCGCGCTGGTAGGCACGCATGGCCAGCATGCGTTCGAGCGCCCGTATCACCGGGCCCGTATCGCCGGCCGTCAGCATGTTGGCCAGGTACTTCACCGGGATTCGCAGCTGGCTGACGTCCGGGATCTGCCCGCTGGCCTGCAGGTGGCCGGCGTTGGCCGCCGCGCTGATGGGAGACAGCGGCGGTACATACCAGACCATCGGCAGCGTGCGGTACTCGGGGTGCAGCGGAAGCGCCACCTTCCACTGCACGGCCATCTTGTACACAGGGCTGTTACGGGCCGCTTCGAGCCATTTGTCCGGCACACCGTCCAGGCGCGCCTGCGCGATGACCTTCGGGTCGTGGGGGTTCAGGAAGATGTTCAACTGTGCTTCGTAGAGGTCGCGGTCCTTCTCCACGCTGGCCGCTTCCTGGATGCGGTCCGCGTCGTACAACAGCACGCCGAGGTAGCGAATGCGGCCCACGCAGGTCTCGGAACACACCGTGGGCTGGCCCGCCTCGATGCGCGGGTAGCAGAAGATGCATTTTTCGGCCTTGCCGCTTTTCCAGTTGTAGTAGATCTTCTTGTAGGGGCAGCCCGAGACGCACATGCGCCAGCCGCGGCACTTGTCCTGGTCGATCAGCACGATGCCGTCCTCCTCGCGCTTGTAGATCGAGCCGGACGGGCACGAGGCCACGCACGAAGGGTTCAGGCAGTGCTCGCACAGGCGGGGCAGGTACATCATGAAGGTGTTTTCGTACTCCGCGTACATGTCCTTCTGGATGTCGTCGAAGTTACGGTCGCGGCTTCGCTTGGCGAATTCGCCCCCCAGGATCTCCTCCCAGTTCGGCCCCCAGACGATCTTGTCCATCTGGCGCCCGTCGATCAGGCTGCGCGGACGCGCCGTGGGCGAGGCCTGCATTTCCGGAGCGGACTGCAGGTGCGCGTAGTCGTAGGTGAATGGCTCGTAGTAGTCGTCGATCTCGGGCAGGTTGGGGTTGGCGAAGATGCGCATCAGCAGTTTCCATCGCGCGCCCTGGCGCGGGTGGATCGAACCGTCGGCATGGCGAACCCAGCCGCCATTCCACCTGTCCTGGTTCTCCCATTCCTTCGGGTAGCCGATGCCGGGCTTGGTCTCGACGTTGTTGAACCATGCGTATTCCATGCCCGGCCGGCTGGTCCAGACGTTCTTGCAAGTGACCGAACAGGTGTGGCAGCCGATGCACTTGTCCAGGTTCAGCACCATGCCGATTTGCGCGCGGATTCTCATGCTGTCTCCCCTTGGTCAAGGGTGGGGCGGATCAGCTGCTCGGCCACGGGCGTGTCGAGCCAGTCCACCTTGTTCATCTTGCGCACCATCACGAACTCGTCGCGGTTCGTGCCGATGGTTCCGTAGTAGTTGAAGCCGTAGCTGAGCTGCGCGTAGCCGCCGATCATGTGGGTGGGCTTGAGCACGACGCGCGTAACAGAGTTGTGGATGCCGCCGCGAACGCCAGTCATCTCCGAGCCCGGCGTGTTCACGATCTTTTCCTGCGCGTGGTACATCATCACCATGCCCGGCTTCACGCGCTGGCTCACCACGGCCCGTGCCGTGAGCGCGCCGTTCACGTTGAACAGCTCGATCCAGTCGTTGTCCTCGATGCCCACCTTCTTTGCGTCCTCCTCGCTGATCCACACGATCGGCCCGCCCCGGCTGAGGGTGAGCATGATCAGGTTGTCGGTGTAGGTGGAGTGGATGCCCCATTTCTGGTGAGGCGTGATGAAGTTCAGCGCGATCTCGGGATTGCCGTTGGGCTTGGAGCCGGAAATGGCGGCCGTCGTCTTCAGGTTCACCGGCGGCCGGTAGCTGCAGAACCCTTCTCCGAAAGCCAACATCCACGGATGGTCCAGGTAGAAGTGCTGGCGCCCGGTCAGCGTGCGCCACGGGATCAGCTCGTGGACGTTGGTGTAGCCGGCGTTGTATGACACCTTCTCGCTCTCCAGCCCGCTCCACGTCGGCGAGGAAATGATCTTTCGTGGCTGTGCCTGGATGTCGCGAAAGCGGATCTTCTCGTCCTCGCGGTGCAGCGCCAGGTGCGCGTGCTCGCGGCCGGTCTGCTTTGAAAGTGCGTCCCAGGCTTTCACGGCCACATGGCCGTTCGTTTCAGGAGCCAGTTGCAGGATCACTTCGCAGGCATCGATGTCGCTCTGGATGCTGGGCATTCCCTGGGTGACGCCCTCGTCCAGCACGGCCCCATTGAGCTGCGCCAGCTGGGTGACTTCGTCCTGCGTGTTCCAGCCGATGCCCTTGCCGCCATTGCCCAGTTTCGACATCAGGGGACCCAGGGCCGTGAAGCGCTTGTAGGTGTTGGGGTAATCGCGCTCGACGACAGTCATCTGCGGCGCGGTCTTGCCGGGCACCAGCTCACATTCGCCGCGCGCCCAGTCCGAGACGCCGAAGGCCTGCGCCAGTTCGGCGGGCGAGTCGTGGGCCAGCGGCGTCAGCACCAGGTCCTGCTCTACCCCGAGATGGGCAGGACACAGCTCGCTGAATTTATGCGCAAAGCCCTTGTAGATGTCCCAGTCGCTGCGCGACTGCCACGCCGGATCCACCGCCGCGCCCAAGGGGTGGATGAAGGGATGCATGTCGCTGGTGTTGAGGTCGTTCTTCTCGTACCAGGTGGCGGTCGGCAGCACGATGTCCGAGTACAGGCACGTGGTGCTCATGCGGAAGTCGAGCGTGACCAGCAGGTCCAGCTTGCCTTCGGGCGCCTTGGTGTGCCAGACCACTTCTTCGGGCTTGGCCTCATCGGCACCCAGGTCCTTGCCCTGCACGCCGTTGCTCGTGCCCAGCAGGTGCTTGAGGAAATACTCGTGGCCTTTGCCCGAGGAGCCCAGGATGTTGGAACGCCACACGAACATGTTGCGCGGCCAGTTGTCCGGGTGATCGGGGTCGCCGCAGCTTAGTTTGAGCGAGCCGTCTTTCAGCGCCTTCGTCGCATAGTCCTTCGGGTCCGCGCCCGCGGCCCGCGCGTCGCGCACGACTTGCAGCGGATTGGTCTGCAGCTGCGGTGCCGAAGGCAACCAGCCCATGCGCTCGGCGCGCACGTTGTAGTCGATCATGCTGCCGCCGAACGCCTTCCTGTCCGCCAGCGGCGACAGGATCTCCTCCACGCCCAGCTTTTCGTAGCGCCACTGGTCGGTGTGGGCGTAGAAGAACGACGTGGAGTTCATCTGGCGCGGCGGGCGAACCCAGTCCAGCGCGAAGGCAAGGGGGGTCCAGCCTGTCTGGGGCCTGAGCTTTTCCTGGCCCACGTAGTGCGCCCAGCCGCCACCGGACTGACCGATGCAGCCGCACATCATCAGCATGTTGATGACGCCGCGGTAATTCATGTCGCTGTGGTACCAGTGGTTCATGGCCGCGCCGATGATCACCATCGAACGGCCGCGCGTGTCGTGCGCGTTCTGCGCGAACGCCCGCGCCACGGCGATCAGCTGTTCGCGCGGCACGCCGGTGATCTGCTCCTGCCAGGCGGGCGTGTAGGGAACGTCGTCGTCGAATGACCTGGCCGCGTCCTCGCCCTCCCGGCCGCGCGCTACGCCGTAGTTGGCCACGAGCAGATCGAAGACGGTGGCCACCAGCGCCTTGCCGTCGCGCAGCGCGACCTCCCGGACCGGCACCGTGCGCACCAGCACGTCGCCCGCCTGGTCGTTGGCGGGGAAGTGTTCGCTGCGGATGCCGCCGAAATACGGAAAGCCCACCCGCGCCGTATCGCCCGTCCCGCTGCGCCCTTCCAGCAGCGACAGCTTGAGCCGCACGACGCGGCCTTTCCCGGCCTCCTTGTCTTCGAGGTTCCATTGGCCCTTGTCGGCGCGGCCGTCCGGCCCCCACCGAAAGCCGATGGCCCCCTGCGGAACGACTTCATTGCCCTCTTCGTCCAGTGCAACGGTCTTCCAGTCCGGGTTGTTGTCCTGCCTCAGTCCGTCCCGAAAGTCCGAGGCACGCACATAGCGATCGGGCACATGCACCACCTGGCCGTTGGGAAGGGTGTGTTCCCGGAGCGTCACCAGCATCGGCATGTCGGTGTAGCGACGCACGTACTCGTCGAAGTACGGGCTGCGCGCGCCGCCATCGGGGAAATAGAACTCCTTGAGGATGACGTGCCCCATGGCCATCGCCACTGCCGCGTCCGTGCCCTGCTTGGGATGCATCCAGATGTCGCACAGCTTGGCCACTTCTGAATAGTCGGGCGTGATCGCCACCGTGGCCGTCCCCTTGTAGCGCACCTCGGTGAAGAAGTGCGCATCGGGCGTACGCGTCTGTGGCACGTTGGAGCCCCACGCGATGATGTAGCTGGAGTTGTACCAGTCGGCCGACTCCGGCACGTCCGTCTGCTCGCCCCACACCTGCGGGCTCGAGGGCGGCAGGTCGCAATACCAGTCGTAGAACGACATGCAGACGCCGCCGATGAGCGACAGGTAGCGCGTGCCGGCCGCGTAGCTCACCATCGACATCGCCGGTATCGGCGAGAAGCCGATGATGCGGTCCGGCCCGTGGTGCTTGATGGTGTGGATGTTCGCCGCCGCGATGATCTCGTTGACTTCGTCCCAGGTGGAGCGCGCGAAGCCGCCCAAGCCGCGGATCTGCTGGTAATCGCGCCGCTTGGCCTCGTCGCCGACGATCGACGCCCAGGCCTCCACCGGCGCCAGGGTCTGGCGGGCGGCGCGCCATGACTTGAGCAGCCGCCCCCGCACCATCGGGTACTTCAGGCGATTGGCGCTGTACAGGTACCAGCTGTAGCTGGCGCCGCGCGCGCAGCCGCGCGGCTCATGGTTGGGCATGTCCCAGCGGGTGCGCGGGTAGTCGACCTGCTGAATCTCCCACGTGACGATCCCGCCCTTGACGTAGATCTTCCACGAGCAGGAGCCGGTGCAGTTCACCCCGTGCGTGCTGCGCACGATCTTGTCGGAGGCCCAGCGGTTGCGGTAGGCATCCTCCCATGTACGGTCTTCCCCGGTCACGCGGCCGTGTCCGCCCGAGAAGGTCTCGCGCGGCTGGTTGAAGTACGTCAATCGGTCGAGAAAGTGGCTCATCGAGGGGCGCTCCAGGTTGTTGTTGGGTGAGCTTCAGCAGGGCGTTTCGGCCCCTTTACGGGCATAGAACCACCAGGTGATGGCAATGCACAGCAGATAGAACGAGATGAAGATGTAGAGCGCCGCCTCCGGCCCGCCGGTCAGGGTGATGGAAGTGCCGTAACTCTTGGGGATGAAGAAGCCGCCGTAAGCCGCCATCGCCGCGGTGAATCCGAGCGTGGCGGCGCCTTCGGTGTTGCCTTCCCTGATGGCGTTGGCACGCGCCTGGGGATCGCTCGATTTCGCCCGTGCGAGCGCCTGGTTCAGGAAGATGACGGGGATCATCCGGAAGGTGGAACCGTTGCCGATGCCGGTGGTCAGGAACAGCACCAGGAACATGAGGAAAAAGCCGGTGAAACTGCCGCCCGTCCCACCCTTGGGCAGGAAGTAGAGAACCCCGCCCACGGCGCACGCCATCACCACGAAGTTCCAGAGCGTGACCCTCGCCCCTCCGAGCTTGTCGGAGAGCCAGCCACCGAAGGGTCGCACCACGGCGCCGATCAAGGGCCCAAGCCAGGCGTAAGCGAGCGCGTTCACGCCGGGGAACTGACTCCTGATCAACAGCGGGAAGCCCGCTGCGTAGCCGATGAACGAGCCGAAGGTGCCCAGGTACAGGATGCACATCAGCCAGTTGTGCTTGCGCCGGAAGATCGTGGCGGCACCCAGATGAAGGCCGCGTTCTGCGTCCACACCTGCACGGGCTGCCCATTCCTCACGATGGTCTGCGGATCGCCGCCGAAGATACCGAACACGCCCGCCGTCACGACCAGGGGACTGAGAAACTGCACGACGGACACGCCGAGGTTGCCCAGGCCCGCATTGACGCCCAGCGCGGAGCCTTTGCGCTCCTTCGGAAAGAAGAAACTGATGTTGGCCATGCTCGAGCTGAAGTTGCCCCCGCCGAATCCACAGAGCAAGGCCAGCATCAGCATGGTCGGATAACTCGTGGTGTTGTCCTGCACGGCGATGCCGATGCCGATGGCCGGAATGAGCAGGCTGGCCGTGGAGATGGCCGTCCAGCGCCGCCCGCCCATCACGGGCACAATGAACGAGTAGAAGATGCGCAGCGTCGCGCCCGACAGCGCGGGGGCCGCGGCCAGCCAGAAGAGCTGGTCGGTCGAATACTTGAAGCCCAGCGCGGGCAGCCCCACGGCCACCACGCTCCACACCTGCCATACAGCGAACGCGAGGAACAGCGCAGGCACGCTGATCCACAGGTTGAGCTTGGCGACGGCCTCGCCCTCGCGCTCCCAGAAGGCCTTGTCTTCGGGTGTCCAGATGGACAGCACACGACCGCGCGCAGCTTTTGAGATACCGGCGTTTCGCGGATTCTGACGATCGTGCATCACCAAGTTTTTCTTGTCGTGCGTCGGCCAGCGCCAAAGCCGAAGGCGTGCGGGGCCTCCGGTGTAAACGACTTGAATCTATCGCCCAGCCGCGCGCGTGTGTGCGCGACAGTTAACTGAATATCGTTACGGGGCGTTTCGTGATGCCCGCCGCGCCGCGAGGGTTTGCAGGTTCGCGGCCGCGCATTTGAACGCCCTCGACTTGTTCAACAACTGGCAGGTGTCGATCACGTGGCGGCGCCCCACTCCATCCGGATCCGCCGCACTTCCTTGAACCCGCACCCGGTCAAAGCGCTCCACGATGTAGACCGGTTGCGGCGCGTAGAGGCGGTGCACGGCCGGGACGTCCAGGCCAAGGGATTTCGCCAATCGCATGGTGAAGAATTCATTCATCACCGACGCCGAGTAATCACTACTTTGATGGTTCGGCTTGAGGATGTGCGTCGAGGGCGTTGCCGCCAGAGGCTCGAACAGTTCGCCACCCCGCATGACTACGAGCATCTTGTGCTGAGCTCCCGCCAGCGACATGCGCTTCGGGGCGTTCTTCGTGAGTGAGGCGTTAGACAGATTCCGGATTCTGATCGAGCACTTCAAGTGAAAGCGGCTTGAGCCCGTGCTCGGCAGAAAGCGGCCTGCCGGGGTCGCTCAACACCAGAGAACCCGCGGACTTGGCGCCGAAGTACGCCAGCAGACCGAACGCGTCCTCGGGGATCAGCGCGGCCTCTTTGTCGAAGGCCTGCGGCGATTCGCGCCAGGCAGCGTCGTATTCAAGTTGCCATAGATCATTCGCTTCGCGAAGATGGCCGCCTCACTTCGCACAACGGATTGGGACCTGACTGAGCCTGAAATCAACTGGCTCGCGCGGCAGCTCGCGATTCAATTGAGAACTGGCTGAGGTCCGGGCGGCGGCACCGAGGCGAGGCGACTTTGCTCCAATAAAGCCGACAGACAGGTCTCCCCCAAGCGATTAGCTACAAAAAATCGGACAGCGAATCACCTAGAGCGGGCCGAAAGCCCTAGCGTCCCTGGGCCCGATACGGGCGGCATTATGGGTGAGTTACCCCTTGCCGAGACTGCGGTGTACGCGCGGCCAGCTCCCGAAGCAGCGGCTCGGCGTTTTCTCCATAGCCGACCTTCTTGGCCGTGCTATTGAAGTGCCGGCGCTGGATGTTGTGCATGTGGTAGTGCCGGTTCTTGCCCAGCAGTGCCATGGCGAGCTTAAGGTCTTGCGCGGCCCAGTGATTCGGCCCTTCACCGAGGACCGGATAGGCCGACATCACGTCGTACATCGGCGTGAGCCGGAAGCGTCCGGCCGTGCCGGCCTGCAACTGAATGCTGAAGTTCTTGGCATGACCGTCCGGCGCGCGCAACATCCAGAACAGGATTTGCGAAGCCATGAGGACGCGCAGGTCACGCTCGGCATCCAGCGACTGCTGCACCAGGGTGAAAAGTTGCTTGAGCCCAGGCCCGCCTTCATTCTCGTACTTTACGAGCGGCGATGTGCCGGTGGCTTGGCAGAAGTCTTCCTGCATGAGCCGAAACAGTCGAGTGCCGTCGGACGACACTGCGCGGTCGAATCGTTCGACGACGAGTACCCGCTGCTTGCCGAACGTGGCGATGCGAGCTTCCGCCGTGGGCAGGCCGTACGCCTTGAACAGGCGAAGGCACAGCCACTCGTTGTCCACCGAGGTGCTGAAGTCCGCCTGCCGGCCGCCGACCAAGCCAAGCGGTAGCTTGAAGATGTGCGTGGTGGGTGTCGCGCCGCGCGGCTTCATCCACTTGCCATCCCACCACAGGAAAGCATCCTTCTCCTGAGCACCGGCCAGCGAGATGCGGAAGTCGTCGTCAGGGTCCCTAGCACCGGCGAAGCGGTCCGGGGACACGACTTCAAGCAGATGGCGCTCGATGGCGCTTTCGTCCACGACGACGCCGTCGATGCGGTCGAAACCAGTAGGTGTTTCGCCTTCTGGCAGCAGTTGCAGTGCGCCAACGCAATCGCGCCCGATGGCAGCCAGCAGGTCGAAGGCTTCGGTGGACCCTGTCTTGAAGCGGGCGGCAACGCGCTTGCGGATGGCGTCGCTGTCGGGCAACAGGCCTTCGAAGTAGTGGGCAACGTTATCGCCCTTCAATAGTTCGTTGTTGAGGTTGAAGGGCAGCGACAAGGACATTGGTCGTCCACGCGGAGAGGCGAGCCAGTCCGCGTCGTATTGCAGCTCCATGTCGCCACGGGCCGTAATGGTCCAGCGACCCACGTATTCGCCGTTAGCCCAAAGCGTCAGGGTTTGACTGTGCGAGCGCCGGCCCATCTCACCACTCCGCCTTGTTGGTCGATTCGAGGCTTGGGCGCTCACCCAACCGCAGTTCCAGCCCGACGGCTGTGCACCAGCCCAGTAGTTGCTTGAAACTCAGTTCGTCCGGGTGCAGTTCCAGGTAGGAGACACGGTTCTGACTCAGGCCCAACCGGCCTGCCACCGTCGCCTGCGTGAGCTTGCGGCGCCTGCGAGCAGCCTTTAGGAGTTGACCGAGCTGCAAGGCCGTTACAAGGGGCTGGGAGGGCGGGGGTATAGGCATAGGAGATATCCGATATTCGGCTATCTATATTATAGCTGCATTTCGGATATTTGCTTAATATCTGCATGTCAGCTATTGAAAAAATAGCCGACATGCGGATGACGAGTTAGAGAAATCCCGTCTCCCGGCTTCCGAAGCTCAGGTTTTGAGGCGATTTTGCCGGTTACTGCCCCACTACTACGACTTGTGACCGCCACCCAGCCCGCGGCTCGTTTGCAAGCATGAAAGTGCTTCCGCGCCGCCGGACCAGCAAATGGCTGAGTTCAACTTGTTCCGCCGGTGCTAGGACGAGCAAGTCGCCAGCCCAAATGGAATCGTCAACCTTCCAGTTGTCGTCAACTTGCACCACGCGAAGTTCTGCGCCAGCCGGCAAGGCCCTCGACCAAAGTGGCCGGGATGGCGGCCGGGGGGCCTTGTGAAACTGCGGCCCGGAGTGAGGCTTGCCGAAAGCCTTGGCGGCCAATTGGCCCTCGTCGGGAACTCCTAGACGACGTAGTGAGCCGAGGACGTCGAGGAGAACCCCCAGGAGCTCCGCCACTCCCATCTATTTTTTGTCACTCCACCGTCACACTCTTCGCAAGATTGCGCGGTTTGTCGACATCCGTTCCACGCGCGCAGGCGGTGTGATAAGCCAGCAGCTGCAGCGGCACCACGTGCAGCAGCGGGCTCAGGGGGCCGTAGTTCTCGGGCATGCGGATCACGTGGATGCCCGCTTCGCTCTCGATGCGCGTGTCGGCGTCCGCCAGCACATACAGCACGCCGCCACGCGCCCGCACCTCCTGCATGTTGCTCTTGAGCTTCTCCAGCAGTGTGTCGTTGGGCGCGACGGTAACGACCGGCATTTCGCTGGTTACCAGCGCGAGCGGGCCGTGCTTGAGCTCCCCGGCTGCGTAGGCCTCGGCGTGGATGTAGGTGATCTCCTTGAGCTTGAGGGCGCCTTCCAGGGCAATCGGATAGTGCAGGCCGCGACCGAGGAACAGCGCGTTCTCCTTACCGGCGAAATCCTCCGACCAGCTGATCACCTGCGGCTCCAGCGCCAAAACTGCCGACAGCGCTGCCGGCAGATGGCGCATCGCCTTCAGATGCGCGGCCTCCTCGGCTTCCGATAAACGTCCCTTGACCTGTGCCAGCACCAGCGTCAACAGGAACAGGCCCGCGAGCTGCGTGGTGAACGCCTTGGTCGAGGCGACGCCGATCTCGACACCGGCGCGAGTGATGTAGGCCAGCTTGCACTCCCGCACCATCGCCGAAGTCGCGACGTTGCACACCGTGAGCGTCTTCGTCATGCCGAGCCCTTGCGCATGGCGCAGCGCCGCCAGCGTGTCGGCCGTCTCACCGGACTGGCTGATCGTCACGACCAGAGTGGACGGGCTAGGCACGCTCTCTCGGTAGCGGTACTCACTCGCGATTTCCACCTGCGTCGGGATCTTCGCGATGCCCTCCAGCCAGTACTTGGCGGTACACCCGCTGTAATAGCTGGTGCCGCACGCGAGGATCAGTACCGAATCGATCTCCTTGAAGACGCGAAAAGCCCCGTCGCCAAACAGCTCGGGCACGATGGCCTGGACTCCCTCGAGCGTGTCCGCCACCGCGCGCGGCTGCTCGAAGATTTCCTTTTGCATGTAGTGGCGGTAAGGCCCCAGCTCCGCCGCGCCACTGTGCGCCTGAACGGTCTTGACCGGCCGGGTCACGGGCTTGTGCGACTTGTCGATCACCCAGTACTTACCCAGCTGGACGTCGACCACGTCGCCCTCTTCCAGATACACGATTTGATCCGTCACGCCCGCGAGCGCCATCGCATCGCTGGCCAGGAAGTTCTCGCCACCCTCCAGGCCCACGCCCAGTATCAGGGGCGATCCCGCCCTCGCTCCCACAACGCGATGCGGCTCGTCCTTGCAGAACACCGCAATGGCGTACGCGCCATGCAACTGCCCCACCGCGGCCTTGACGGCCTCGAACAGGTCACCGTCGTACACACTGTCAATCAGGTGGCAGATGACTTCGGTGTCGGTCTGGCTCGCGAACTCGTAACCCTTTGCGCGCAACACTGCGCGCAGCTCGTCATGGTTTTCGATGATGCCGTTGTGGACCAGCGCAATCCGCCCGGGCTTTCCGCCTGCCTCCTTGCCGGCGCCGTGACTGAAATGCGGGTGCGCGTTGTGCACCGCCGGCGCGCCGTGCGTGGCCCAGCGCGTGTGCGCAATGCCGGTCGTACCGGTGATGTGGTCCTGCTCCACCTGCGTCAGCAGTTCGGCCACGCGATCGGTGCTGCGTGCCCGCTTGAGTCCGCCTGGGGCATACACCGCGACACCGCAGGAGTCATAGCCGCGGTATTCGAGCCGCTGCAGGCCCTGCACGAGGATGGGAACGATGTTGCGAGTGGAGACGGCGCCGACGATGCCACACATGAGAAAGCTCCTTGTTGGAGCAGCGACTGTAGGATGGCACGAGAGAAATATGCGATCTAAATTATGAAATGAATGAAATATTATTTCTACACTCATTAACTACGAAATATAATTTCCCCATGGCTCAATATTATGATGAACTATTCCTCGACGCTGTAGATCTTGCGCTGCTCGAGAAGCTTCAGGACGACGCGTCCCTGAGCAACCAGGATCTCGCGGCGCTCGTCCACGTCTCACCTCCCACCTGCCTTCGCCGGGTCAAGCGGTTGCGTGATGCGGGGTTGATCGAGCGCCAGATCGCGATCCTGGACTCCGCCCGCCTTGCCACATTGCTCGGGCACGGCCTGCAGGCCATCATCGAGATCACGCTCGACCGGCAGGGCGACGAGGAGCAGCAGGCGTTCGAAGCCCGCGTCGTTCGCGACGACGCCGTCCAGCAGTGCTACCGCGTCTCGCCGGGCCCCGACTTCGTTCTGGTGGTCCACGCGGCCGACATGCCGGGCTACCTTGCGCTGGCGCAGCGGCTCTTCACAAGCGACTCGAACGTGCGCAACGTGAAGGCGTTCTTCTCGGTGAAGCGCGCCAAGTTCCAGCCGAAGATCCCGCTGGCGCCCGCGCGCGGATAGACGTCTAGAGCGCCCCGCCCCGACCAGTGAGGGTGTTCGAGGCGTCGAAGAAGAAACGCCGCCTAAGGGCCGTGGATGGCGGGTAGCCGACGCAGTGAGGTCAAGGAGGAGCCGCCTCCCGCGGCGGGGGACACGAACGGAGTCGGTTACCCGTCGTCCACGGCCCGCCGCCCGCATCCTGCGCTCTGTTCGCTACTTCGGCGCCTTCTTCGGCCGCGCCCAGTTCGCGATGCTCACCTGCTTCCCGCGGGCGACCGATAGCGCGCCGGCCGGCGTGTCCTTGGTGATCGTGGAGCTGGCGCCCACGGTGCCGCCGCGGCCGATCGTGACAGGAGCCACCAGCACGCTGTTGCTGCCGATGTGCACGTCTTCCTCGATCACCGTGCGGTGCTTGTTGGCGCCGTCGTAATTGGCGGTGATAGAACCGGCGCCGTAGTTGACGCGCTCGCCGACGGTGGCGTCGCCCAGGTACGCGAGGTGGTTGGCCTTCGCGCCGCGCGCCAGCGTGGAGTTCTTGATCTCGACGAAATTGCCCACGTGCACCTCGGGCCCGAGCTGCGCGCCCGGCCGCAAGCGCGCGAACGGGCCGACGAGCGCGCCCTCGCCGATGCGCACGCCCAGCTTCTCGCCGTCGATGTATGTGAAAGGATGGATCACGGCGCCGGCCGCAATGACTGCGTTTGCGATGACGCAGTTGGGGCCGATCTTCGCGCCCTCGCCGAGCAGCACCTTACCCGCGAAAACGCAATTGACGTCGATCTCTACATCCTGCGCGCACTCGAGCTCTCCGCGAACGTCGAAGCGTGCCGGGTCCGCGATGCGCACGCCTCGCTCCATCAGCGCGCGTGCCTGGCGCAGCTGGAAGGCGCGTTCCAGCTCAGCCAACTGCAGCGGGCTGTTGACGCCGTCGACCTGCACCTTGTCGCCTGTATTGACCGCGACCACACCGGCGCCGTCTGCCACGGCCATTTCCACGATGTCGGTCAGGTAGTACTCCTTCTGCGCGTTGTCGTTGGTCAGGCGCGCCAGCCATCGCTTGAGCAACGCGTTGGGCACCGCCATGAAGCCGGTGTACACCTCGCGGATCGCCAGCTCGTCGGCGCTCGCGTCCTTGTGTTCGACGATCGCCCGCACGGCATCGCCGGAGCGCAAGATGCGGCCGTACCCCGTCGGGTCGGGCATTTCCACGCTGAGCAAGGCAAGCCGCACCCCGGCGCTGGCGTCGAGCAAGCCCTGCAAGGTCGCGGGCTCGATCAGCGGGACGTCACCGTTAAGGATGAGCGTGGTGCCGTCGTCGGGCAGCACGGGCACGGCCTGCTGCACGGCATGGCCGGTACCCAGCTGCGGCTCCTGCCGAACGAAGACAGGCCCCGGCACACCCGGCTCGCGCCAGGCCGCGACGGCCGCCTCGACCTGTTCCGCGCCGTTGCCTGTCACCACGACCACGCGGCGGGCCGACAGGGCGTCCACAGCAACCAGGACATGCTGCAACAATGCACGCCCGGCCAAACGGTGCAACACTTTGGGCAGGCGGCTTTTCATGCGCACGCCCTTGCCGGCGGCCATGATGACCACGTCGACAGATGTCATGGACTTTCCTTCAACCATTCAATGACCTTCGCATCAAGACTGGCACGGATTATCGGCCTGCTGGGCCTCGCCGCGGCGCTGGCCGCCTGCAGCGCCATCAAGCTGGGCTACAACACCCTCGACGACGTCGCCTATTGGTGGCTGGACAGCTACGTAGACTTCAGCGACGAGCAGTCACCGCGCGCGCGGGAAGATCTGAGGCGTCTGCACCAATGGCACCGCTTCAACGAATTGCCTCACTTCGCATCCCTGCTGCAAGGCATGGAGCAGATCGCGCCCGGCAACATCACCCCCGATCAGGCCTGCGCCGTTTTTAACCGGTTTCGCGAACGGCTTGACGCCCTGGCGGTCCGCGCCGAACCCGCTGTCGTGACGCTGGCTACCGGCCTCGCGCCCGAACAAGTCGTGCACCTGGAGCGCAAATACGAGAAGAACAACGCCAACTTCCGCAAGGATTGGATTCTTCCCACCCCGGCAGCGCAGGCCGAAAAGCGTTTCGAACAGTTCGTGGAACGTAGCGAGATGGTCTACGGCAAGCTCGAAGAGCCGCAACGCGCCGTGTTGCGGCGCGAACTTCAGCACTCGGTGTTCGATCCGAAGAACATCCTCGGCGAACGCCAGCGGCGACAGCGGGATCTCGTTCAAACGCTGCGAAAAATTGCAGGCACTCCGATTTCATTGAGCGAAGCGCGCGCCTTGTTGCGCGGCTACCTCGACCGGGTACGCGATCCGCCGGAGCGGGCCGCCCACGCGTACCAGCATGCGTTGATCAGCGAAGGCTGCGCCACGGTCGCGGCCCTGCACAACAGCACAAACGCCGCTCAGCGCGATTCGGCCGTGCGGCGGCTGCGTGCCTACCAGCGGGACCTGCAGGAGCTGGCGGCGCAACAGTGATGGCAGGTCAGCGCTCGCCTTTTGAGTGGGAGCGGCCTTCCTTCTCAGCCTCTTCCAGGTCACGCGCTTCCTTTTCGGAGCGCGGCTTCGCGGCCTCGGCATCCTTCTGGACGTCCGCGTCCTTCAGGTATTCCTTGATGTCTTTCTGATAATCACGAGTGGCTTCATAGCTGCCCTCGCCGATCTTCTGGCCGCCGGGCTTCTGCTGAAACTCGTTCGAGCCGGATTGCTGCTGCTCGGAATCGCTGTCGCGCGCGGGCTGCTGCTGCAGCACGCGCGGCGTGGATTTGCTGGATGCCATCGGATAACTCCTGTGTGGAAGTGGCACCAGCTTAGGAGGCCGAGCACTACGGTTGTGTCGTCCGGCGCGGGGCGGCTGTGTCGGCCGCTACCTACACCCGCCCCCGCTCAGGCTTGCAGGGCCGACCACATCTCCTTGTCACGCTCGGCGGTCCAGATGCGCGGGTTCTTGATGCCACGCGCCTCGTCGTAGGCGCGGCTCACGTCGAACGGCAGGCAGTGCTCGTAGATGAACACGTGGCCGAAGATCGGGTCCATGCGCTTGCGCGTGTGCTCCATCGCGGCCTTCAGGTCCATGTTGGCGGCTGCCGCCTCCTTGCCGCAGGCGTAGAGCGTCTCGACCCAGCGCTTGGTGTAGTCGAGGGCCTTGTTCACCTCGGCCAGTCCCTTCATCGCTTCGCCGCGCCCGGGCACGATCGCTTCGGCGCGCAAGGCCCGCAAGGCTTCCAGCGTGGCCGGCCATTCTTCCAGGTGCGCGTCGCCCGTATACACGCCGGCCTCGTATTCGACCAGGTCGCCCGAGAACAGCACTTTTTCCTCTTCGATCCACGCAACCGTGTCCCCGCGCGTGTGGCCGGGGCCGGGGTGCCAGATCTGCACCTTGACGCCGCCCAGGTCGAGGGTGAGCTTGCCCGGCACCTCGCCTTTGACCGGGTTGCCGCCGCCGATCACCAGGGTCGGCCAGGTGAGCCCGGGCACGCTCTCGGCGTTGCGGAACAGGCGCGGAAAACGCTCCATCTCCGACTGCATGTCCTCCTTGCCGCGCTCGACGATCAGCTCATAGGTGCCCTGGCTGGCAATCACCTCGGTCGCGCCCTCGGCCGCATAGGCGCTGGCGCCCAGCACGCGCACCGCGTGGTAGTGCGTGAGCAGAACGTACTTGATCGGCTTGTCGCTGACGGTGCGGATGCGCGCGATCAAGTCCTGCGCCATCGCGGGCGTGGCCGTCGCGTCGCTCACCATGATGAATTTGTCGCCGATGATGACGCCGGAGTTCGGGTCGCCCTCGGCGGTATAGGCCCAGCAATGCGCGCTGAGCTGCTCGAACGTGATTTTCTTGTCGGCCAGGTCGGCCTGGCTGGCGAAGGCTTTGGACATCGTGTCTCCTGGAACGGCTTGCGGAGGGAAACGACGATTTTACCTAATCGTAATCAATTACGGATTGTTGAATCACGTCGTCCCCGCCGGCCGCAGCCAGCGGAGTGCTTGCGTAGCCACCGCGTCCAGCGGAAGGCCGGCGTCGACGCCCAGCACGCCAGGCTCCCCAGCCGGGTCCTCCAGCGCCTCGAACTGGCTTGCCACGAGGCTTGGCGGATAGAAGTGGCCACCGCGCGATTGCACGCGCCGCAAAGCTTCGTCCTGCGTCAGCTGCAGGTGTACGAACTGAAGCCCGGGTGCCGCCGCACGCAGCCGGTCGCGATAAGCACGCTTGAGCGCCGAGCAGGTCAGCACGGCGCCTGCCGGATGCCGCGCCAGCTCCGCGGCCAGCTGGTCGAGCCAGCCGGCACGGTCTTCGTCTTCCAGCGGCAACCCCCGACTCATCTTGTCGATGTTGCCGGCGGGGTGGAATTCATCGCCTTCGATGAGCGGCAGGCCCAGCGATTGCGCGATCCGCTCACCAACGGCCGATTTCCCGCAACCGGCCACCCCCATGACGACAACATGCATACCTGTCATTTCGCCAATCCTTTTTCGAGCATCGCGATCACTTCTTCAGCGAATTGCTGATAACTCATGGGCCCGCCGGGCCGCAGCCAGGTGAATGTCCAGTTGATCATGCCGAACAGCATCATGGCCACCGGAGTCTGGTTGGCGGCGGTGACGCGCGCGGGGTAGGCGCGGCGCAGGAACCGCGTGACGGCCGAGACGACGTCCCGCTGCCGGTTCAGGATCAGCTCGCGCTGTGCGTCACTGAGGAACTTCGTGTCGTGCAACAACGCCACATGGCGTGTCGCGGAGGTCTCGTACTCCTCCAGAAAGCCCCGCACAAGCTCGTGCAGCGCAGCGCGATCGTCGAGGTTACGGCGCTGCGCGGTGGCCTCGGCCTGCCCGATCATGGCCAGCAGCCGCTGCGTGTACCGGTCGAGCAAGTCGAACAGGATCGCCTCCTTGCTCTCGTAGTAGTGGTAGAGCCGGGCCTTCGAGGCGCCGCACGCCGCCGCGATGTCGTTCATGCTGGCCGCAGGGTAGCTGCGGTCGGCGAAGCATTGCGCGGCCACGTCGAGGATTTCGTCGCGCTTGAGTTCGTGCTGGGAGGATCTGGGCCGGGCCATTGGAAAGTTGGAGGGAGCTTCCTTGGAATTATGAGGGCGCGCTGCTACGCTCCCCTTCATGGCTGCCGACTCCCGCTTTGCCGACTATTGCTGCGAACTACTCGCCAGCGTGGGGCCGTGCCGGGCGAAAAGGATGTTCGGCGGTTACGGCATCAGCACCGGTGGCCTGACCATCGCAATCGTGGCCGACCTGGGGTCCGGTGAAAGGCTGTGGCTGAAGGCCGACGAAGCAACCCGCCGCCGCTTCGAGGAAGCAGGCGGCGAGCGGTTTACCTATCTCATGCAGGGCGTTGCGCGCAGCATGAACTACTACACAGTACCTGAGGAAGCGCTGGAATCACCTCAACTCATGGCCCCGTGGGCGCGGCAGGCATTCGACTGTGCGTTGAGGGCGCAATCGGCCAAGGTTTCGCGGCCGCGGCCGGCAGCCAAGTCCCAGGCCAAGCCGGCAAGGCCCGCAACCAGCCGACCGGCGGCGCCGGCGCCCAAGGCCAAGGCCAGCCGCAAGTCAGCCAAGGGCTGAAGCACGCGGGCCATGCGCGGGGCGGCAACCGGTTGCGGCAGCGGGTCCCAGCTGAAATAAGCCGGATACCCGCCATTGGCGGCCTCGATCACCATGCGCTGGCCCCGGCGCAGCCGCAACTGCTCGCCCACACCCACGACGTGGTCGCCCAGATCGTTCAGGGGGCCGCTGTGCGGACCGTCGTACGTGGCCCACAGCTGCCCATGCGCCACCTTCAACGTGCCGGCCTCGCGCGGCTCCAGGGTGATGGCGCGGCCGGCAGCCAGCTTCCACGTACCGGGCAGTGCCGGGGCGGAGGATGATTGTTGCATTTGCGTGAGCGTTTGCGAGGCCATGAGATTTCTCCAATTGAGGCAGTTCGGCAGTGAATGATCGCGGAGGAAGCCTTGGCAGTCCAATGAAATGCAGCTACCCTATTGATTCCCAATTCGCATCAATGGACGCATCGCTCCTGACAAAGACTGGCATATGCAGCACTCACAAACGCACCTGCGGACGCGGCCGATTTCGGCCGGCCACCTGCGCGCCTTCGAGGCCGTGGCCCGGCACCTGAATTTCCGCGCCGCCTCCGAGGAGATGGCGCTGACCCAATCGGCCGTGAGCCGGCAGATCCAGGCCCTGGAGGAAGAGGTGGGAGTGAGCCTCTTTCTGCGCCACACCCGTGCCGTCGAGCTCACCGGCGCGGGGGCTCAGTTGCTGATGGCAGTGTCGCAATCGCTGCCGCGCATCGACAACGCGGTGCGGCAGATCCGCCAGAGCGCGGGCCGCCGATCAGTCGCCCTCACAACTTTCGCCTCGTTCGCCTCCATGTGGCTGATCCCGCGGCTCGAGCAGTTCCAACGCGACAACCCCGAAATCGACATCCGCATCGACGCGTCCGACGCCAGCCTCGACCTCGAAATCGCCGACGTAGACATGGCGCTGCGTTACGGTCCGATGGCGAACATGCCTCCGCACGCGATTCGCCTGTTCGGCGAGCAACTCACGCCGGTCGTGAGCCCCTGGTTGCTCAAGAGTGGCGCGCCGCTCAAGAAGCCCGCCGACCTCACGCAGTTCGCGCTGATCGAAGCCGGAGACGCGCACCAGACCCATCTGGAGTGGCTAACATGGCGGCGCTGGTTCGATGAGCACGGCTTCCCCAAGCTGCAGCCCAAGCGCTGGCTCTATTTCAACTACGCCTACCAGATGGTGCAGGCCGCGCTCACCGGCCAGGGCGTGGTGCTCGCGAGGCTGCCGATGGTGGCCGAGAGCCTGGCCAACGGCGACCTGGTCGAGCCGCTGCCGCATGCGCGCATGGACTCTCCCATGGCGTATTGGCTGATCATCGGCCCGCGCAGCGCGCAGCGGCCGGAAATCAAGGCCTTTTGCGAGTGGCTGATGGCGCAAGCCAAAGCCACTCGCCAGACCGTCGGCGAAGTGCCGGACCCGGACACAATCGACTACATCGATTAGCGGGCGCCGGGTGGTGCGCGCGTCTCTTGTCAGTAGGGGCGCATCACGTTTGCGTCGCTTAGCGCGCGTTGCGTTCCGCGGTTGTTGGCGGGGCGCGTTTGTTGGCGGGCGCTCGCGGCGCGGCGGACGGTACCCGGCAGCGGCTCATACTGTGGCGGTCGCAGCGTTGCTACGACTTCGCGAAGCGGCTTGGCCTGGGGACGGCGCCGTAGAACTCACTGCGCGCCGCGCCGCGAGGAGTGTTGGTATTCCACCGGTGGCTCGCCAACATTGTTTTGGCAAATTCGCGTGCGGGTAGGCTGTGACGCGCAATCCGAGCGCAAAACCGCTCATCACAGGTTCAGTCGGCCCATAGGGCCGACCGCCTCGTCGCGCGGCACAGCCTACCCGCACGCGGATTTGCCAGCGAGGTAGTCGATAGAAACTACCGCCGCCACGGCGGCAACGGCTTGAAACGTGCCTGCAGAAACGCCAGGAACAGCTTCACCCGCGCCGACATCCCCGCGCGGCTCGCGACGAGCGCCACGACATCCGCGTCCGGCAGGCTCCAGTCCGGCAGCAGCCGCACGAGCCGTCCCGCGGCAAGGCTTTCCGCGACGTCCCATTCCGAGCGCAACACCACACCCTTGCCAGCGAGTGCCCATTGCCTTGCGACTTCGCCATCGTTGCTGCTCAGGATTGCCGGCACCCGCACAGCCATCTCGCTGCGCTTCTTGCTGAAGCGCCACAGCGTCACGTCCTCATGGTTCTCGCGCAGCACGATGCAATCGTGGCCAGCCAGGTCCTTGGGCTCCACCGGCGCGGGCCGCTTGGCCAGATAGCGCGGCGCCGCGCAGACGAAGCGCGAGTTCGGCGCGATCGGGTACGCCACCATGCTGGAATCGGAAAGGGTGCCAATGTGCACGATCAGGTCGAAACGATTGGCATCGGCCGCGGCCACCACGTCGCTGAGCGTCAACGACACCATCAGCTTCGGATAAAGCGTGTGGAAGTCGGCGATCGCCGGCGCGAGGTAGTGTCGACCGAAACCGAGCGGCCCGCCCACGTGCAGCGTGCCGGCGACCTCGCCCGAGCGCTCTCGCAGAGTGTCTACCAATCCATCGAGATCCGCGAGCAACCGCACCACGCCCGCGTGGAACAACTCGCCCTCCTCCGTCAGCGTGAAACGCCGCGTGCTGCGATGCGCCAACTGCATGCCCAGGCGGGTCTCCAGGTGCCGCAGCCGCTGCGACACCGCCGATGGCGTCACGTCCAGCCGGCGCGCCGCTTCCGCCAGCGACCCGCTTTCGGTGATGGAGATAAAAAAGCGCAGGTCGGTGATGTCGTGCGGCATGGGAATGCGTCGGGGCGATGGGTGCCCTGCTTCCCATGCTATGCCATCCGTTTGCGCCTCCCTTTGAGATTCCACAAACGCCGATCAGCCCCCGCGCGCCTTCTTGAGCGCGTCGAGCATGACGTTGACGGCCTCCGCGCCGATGAGGGGCACGTTCTTGTCGTACACGGGCTTCAGCTTGGCGACCACCCTGGCCTTCTCGGCGGGCGAGAACTCGGTGACCACCATGCCGCGTGACTTGAGCAGGGCGAGCGACTTCTCGTCCTGGGCGCGGCTGGCGTCGCGCTGCACGGTCTGGCCGGCCAGTGCAGCCTCGCGCAGCGCCGCCTGCTCCTGCGCGCTCAACTGGTCCCACAGCTTCTTGCTGTAGAGCACGAAGAACGGCGAATACGCATGGCGGGTTACCGAAAGGTACTTCTGGACTTCATAGAACTTCGCGGTTTCGATCGTCGAGAAAGGGTTCTCCTGGCCGTCGATGGTTTTTGTTTCCAGCGAGGTGAACACCTCGCCGAATGCCATCGGCGTGGGGTTGGCGCCCAGCGTCTTGAACGTGTCCAGGAAGATCGAGTTCTGCATCACTCGCACCTTCACGCCGTCGAAATCCTCGATCTTGCCGATGGGGCGGCGGCTGTTGGTCAGGTTGCGGAAGCCGTTTTCCCAGTAAGCCAGATTCACCAGGCCCGCGGCCTCGAGCTTCTTGTTGAAGTACTGGCCGGCCGGGCCGTCGAGCACGGCGTACGCTTCCTGTTCGTTGGCGAACAGGAACGGCAGGTCGAACACGCCCAGCTCCTTCACGAAGCCCGCCAGGGCCGAGCCCGAAGTACAGACGATCTCCTGCGTACCGGCACGGGTGGCCTGCGCGGCCACCAGGTCACCGCCTGCGGAGCCGCCCCAGAAGGCGTTGATCTTCAGCTTGCCGCCGGTCCTGGCGTTGAGCACTTCCTGCATCTTGCGCACGCCGATGGCGACCGAGTGATCCTCGTTGACGCCGTTGGTCCACTTGATGGTTCGTTCCGTGTACTGGGCGAAGCTCGACGTCGCCGTGAAGAGCGCGGCGGTTGCCACGAACACGGCCATGATTCTGCGATTGAACATGGGTATTTCCTTTGAGGCTAAAAGGTGGGGTGGGGGGGAAGGTTCAGTAAAGGGTTCAGTAATCGACATGGCATCCGAGCCTGCGGCTGACCGCCTGGCGCACGGCCAGGTCGGCCACCACCAGGTCCTGCAGCGCCACACCGGTGCCGTCGAAGATCGTGATCTCGTCCTGGTTGCGCCGGCCATCGCACAGCCCGGCGATCACTGCGCCGAGGCTGCCGCGAAAACTGCGGTGCGTGATGAGCCCGGCGGCGAACGCGTGCTGGCACTCGCCGATGGTGATCGCCTGCTCGAGTTCGTCCACGAACAGGGAAGCCGAGGCCACCAGGGCCGGATCGAGTTCCTGCTTGCCCTTGGTGTCCGCGCCCATGGCGCTGATGTGGGTACCCGGACGCACCCACGATTTTTCGACCAGCATCTTTTGCGACGGGGTCACCGTGACCAGGATGTCGGCGTTTTCGGCCACGGCCTGCCGCTCGGTCTGCGGCACATAGTCGAGGCCGAGCCCGCGCACCACGCGGCCGAACGATGCCAGGTTGTCGGCCGACGGATCCCACGCATGCACCGTGCGGATCGGGCGCACGGCCAGCGTGGCCTTCAACTGGTAGTGCGCCTGCACGCCGGTGCCGATGACGCCCAGCACGTTGCTGTTGCGGCGCGACAGGTATTTGCTGGCGATCGCGCTGGCCGCGCCCGTGCGAACGCCGGTCAGGTAATTGGCACTGACCAGCGCGCTGGCGCGGCCCGTGTCCGCGTCGAACAACAAGGTGGACGACTGGTGGTTGGTCAACCCTCGAGGCAGGTTGTGCGGCCAGTAGCCACCCGCTTTCAGGCCGAGGATCGGCGCACTGACGTCGCAGCCGGTCTTGACGCCGAAGACCGCGTCCTGGTAGAGCACGGCCTCGCGCACGACCGGATAGTTGCGGGCCTGGCCGCGGGCCATGGCCGCGAAGGTTTTCTCGACGGCGTCGATAGCGTCCACGACGCTCACCAGCGCCATCGCGTCCTGTTCCGATATGACGATCATGCGCATTTCCTCATGTTTGGATCGATCACCAGCCGCTGATGCGATGCCAGCAATCAATGATCTCGTGGCCAGGTCCGGTCACGTTGTAGTAGCCGTATTGCGCCGCGGTGGAACAGGCGTGGTTGGGCAGGATGCGAACCTGCGTGCCCACGGGCAGGTGCAGCGGCTCGCCTGTCGTGACGGTCCGGCGCGCCATGACGCCGTGCTCCTGGTTGGCATCCACCAAAATGAAGTCGGTCAGCGGCGTGCCATCGATGTCGCATACAACACCGTAGCCCTGGTCCACGCGCTGCTTGGCGGTGCCACGGTCCCGCGACATGGCCATCCAGCCCGCGTCCAGGATGGTCCAGCCCTTGTCCTTCTGGTGCCCGATCACCGTGGCCAGCACCGACAGCGCGATCTCGTCCGTGCGGCAGACCCCGAGGCCGGCCATGAAAAGGTCGAAGAACACGAATACGCCGGCGCGCAGCTCGGTCACTCCTTCCAGGTTGCTTGCAAACAGCGCCGTGGGCGTGGAGCCCAGGCTAACCACGGGGCAGGCCATGCCGGCCGCGCGGATGCGTTCGGCGGCCCTGACGATGGCGGTGCGCTCCTGCTCGGCCATCGCGCGGATTTCATCGGTGCTGGTGCAATCATACGAGCTGCCCGCGTGCGTCATCACGCCCTTGACCGGCAGGCCTGCGCGTTGCAGCGTCTGCGCGATGTCGAGCAGGTCCGGCGAATCCGGCGCGACGCCTGAGCGGTGACCGTCGGAATCGACTTCGATCAGCACGTCGAAGTGCCGGTCCGTCTTGTTGGCGTGCTCGCCGACGAAGCGCGCGGCTTCCACGCTGTCCAGGATGATCTGCATCCTCACCCCACTGTCCTGCAGCGCCGCCACGTGGTCCAGCTTGTTGGGCGAAATGCACACCGCGTAGAGGATGTCCTTCACGCCCTGTTGCGCGAAGTATTCGGCCTCCTTGAGCGTAGACACGGTGATCGGCCCCTCGGGGGTTTCCATCATCCGGCGGGCCACCTCGATGCACTTGTGAGTCTTGACGTGCGGGCGGAACGTCACACCGAGCCTGCGCACCTGTTCCCGCATGCGGGCGATGTTGCGGTCCATCCGCGCCTTGTCGAGCAGCAGCGCCGGCGTTTCCAGTTGTTCTAGCAGCATGCTCATGTTCAGGCCTCCGCGGCCTGCGCTTCGCGCGCCAGCACCCGGCCCGGATGCGCGCCCGTCGGCTTGCCGCCGCCCCACACCACGACGCCGTTGACGATGACAGTGTCGATGCCGCGCGCGGGCGCTATCGGCTTCTCATAGGTCGCCGTCTCATCGACGGTGTCCTTGTCGAAGAGCGTGATGTCGGCATACGCACCTTCGCGCAGCACACCGCGGTCCTTGAGCCCGAAGTTCTTCGCCGTGAGGCCGGTCATCTTGTAGATAGCCATCTCCAGGGGGAACAGCCCGAGCAGGCGACCGTAGTGGCCCAGTACGCGCGGAAAGCTTCCCCACAGGCGCGGATGCGGCGAGGCGTCGTGCGGCAGTCCGTCCGAGCCGATCATCACCTTGTCGTGCTTGAGGATGGTCTGCACATCGGCCTCGTCCAGGCGGAAGTAGATGCCGCCCGCAGGGCTCAGGCGCCGGATCGCTTCTTCCTGGCTCACGCCGAGCTTCTTCGCGATGACATCGAGATCCTGCCCGGCATATTCGGGCAGCGACTTCGACCAGCTCACGATCACGCGAGTGGAGCTTGCCGCGCGGTCGGCCGACAGCACCGTGGATCCTGCCGTGTAGGGGTAGCAGTCGATGCAGATCGGCTGGTTCGCCATGTTCTTCTCGATGAACGAGAGCGCTTCCTTCGAGCGCCCCTTGTTGGCCTCGCCCACCACCTTGAGGTGCGAGATCACCACCGGCACACCGACTTCGCGGCCGACACGGAAGGTCTCCTCCAGCGAGTCGATCACGCGGTCGGCCTCGTCGCGCATGTGGGTGCAGTAGATGCCGTTGAATTCCTTCAGCGGCTCGCACACGTCGATTACTTCCTCGCACGGAGCGGCGACGGAAGGCTCGTAGAAGAGGCCAGTGGATACGCCGATGGCGCCCGCTTCCATCGCCTCGCGCACCAGGGCGCGCATCTGCCCGATCTGCTCGGGCGAGGCGGGCTTGCCGAGGTCGTCCACGGTGGCCACGCGCAAGGTGGTGTGGCCCACGAGCAGCGCGCAGTTGGTCGCCGCCGGTTCTTCGCGCAGTTTCGCGATGTAGGAGGCGAAGGTGGGGAAGTGGAACCAGCCGCCCTCCTCGTCCAGCAAGTTGAGCGGCGGCGTGACGGGTTGCGGCACGGGCCGCGGCATCGGCGCGAGCGAGATGCCGCAGTTGCCCGCCACCACGGTGGTGATGCCCTGGCTCACCTTGGGCGCCATGTCGGGACTGGAGAGCATCAGGCGGTCGTCGTGGGTATGCGCGTCGATGAAGCCCGGCGCTGCGATGCGGCCGCCCAGGTCGATCTCCACCGCGCCACGCGATGCCGCGAGGTCGCCGATGCGCGCGATGCGATCGCCTCGCACGCCGATGTCGCCGGCGTAGCGCGGCGCGCCCGTTCCGTCGACGATGCTGGCGTTGCGGATCAGAAGGTCAAACGTTTCCTGCATTGAAGTAATCCCTGAATGGAGTTGGTTATTGCCCGCAGAGCGGCGCGCCGTGCATGCCGCAAAGAATGTTGAGCAGTTCGGGAATCATCTTTTCGCCACCGCCGACGTTGGCGGCGGTCATGAAGGTCTGGTGCACCGCTTCGCCCACGAAGGCGCCGACCTGCAGGTCTTCGGCCATGTGTGTGAAGTAGCGCAAGTCTTTACCCGCATTGACGAGTGAGAACAGCATGCTGCCCGGCTGCCCGCTGTCCAGGAAGGGCTGCAGGCGTTTGAGTACGACGCTGTCGCCTCCCCCCGTTGCCAACACCTGGGTCAGCACATGGCGGTCGACGCCCGCTTTGCCGGCACAGGTGTATGCCTCGGCGAGCAGAGCCAGCGTGCCCAGCGAGATGTAGTTGTGCAGCAGCTTCATACGGTGGCCAGAGCCCACGCCGCCACCCACGAAAATGTTCTCCGCATAGGTCTCGACCAGCGGGCGGATCATGCCGATCGTGTCAGGGTCACCGCCCAGCATCGCGTTCACGTTGCCGTCTTCGGCGTGCTGCGAGGTGCGGGTCATGGGCGCGTCCGCATAGCGCCCGCCGCGCGCCTGCACGGCGGCAGCCACCTTGGCGGTGGACACCGGATCGGCCGTGGTGGCGTCGACCACGATGGCGCCGGCGCGCAGCCCTTCGAGCAGGCCATCGGGCCCGTAGACACAGGCCTCCACCTGCGGCGAGCCTGTGACGCACATGAACACCACGTCGGCGCCCTGCGCGACTTCGCGCGGCGTCTTTGCCGTGCGCGCACCCATGCCGATCAGGTCCTCCATAGGCTGGTTGCCTGCGTGCTCGTGCAGCGTCATCGCGTGCCCGTGTTTCATCAGGTTTTTGGCCAGGCCGTGCCCCATCAGGCCGACGCCGATGAAGCCCAGGTTCTTTCTTTCAGACATTTTCGATTCCTTCGTTGGTGATGGGCGGGCTCAGAGCAGTGCACCGCGCGCGGCGATCGGCCACATCGTCTCGACCTTGTCGCCGCGAAAGCAGACCAGCTCGTCGTAAAGATTGACAGTGGGATCGCAATGGCCCGGCACGAGCATCAGCACGTCGCCGAGCGTAAGAGCCGCAATGGCGGGGGTGGCGATCACGCCATGTTCGTCGGCCGCTTTCACGTACGACAGGTCCGGGCGCTGCCAGACCGTGGGCATGCCCGAGTCCACGCTCGATGCCTTCAGCCCGGCGTCGACGATGGCGCGCTCGCCATTGGCCCGGCTCATCACGGCCGTGCGGACGAACAAGGCGTGCTCGAAGGCTACGTCGCCCTCGCCACGCAGGTTGTCGCCATAGTCGCGGTCCATGAATACATAGGAGCCGGCCTGGATCTCATTGAAGACGCCGCTGTCGCGCTCATGCACGAAGGTGCCCGTGCCCGCGCCCGTGACCCGCTCGACCGCGATGCCCGCTGCCTCGATCGCACGGCGCGTCATCCCCGCGGCTTCGCAGGCCGCGGCGATCGCGGCCATGCGTGCTTCAGGCGAGCGCAGGTGCTGTGCCGGCCCGTGGTAGCACTGCAGGCCGGCGAAACGCAAGCCTGCGCTCGCGTCGATCTGCCGCGCCAGCTCCACTGCCGCGTCGCCGGGCTCCACGCCGCAGCGGTTGGCGCCGACGTTGACTTCCACATACACATCGAGCGTGACCCCATGCGCCTCCGACGCCGCGGCCAGAGCCGCCACCTGCAGTGCATCGTCCACCAGCACGCCGATGCGAGCCTTGCGCGCCAGTGATGCGAGGTGTCGCAGCTTGGCGCCGCCCATCACCTGGTTGGTCACCAGCACGTCCTTGATTCCTGCCTCCACGAACACGGCCGCCTCGCTGACCTTCTGGCAACAGATGCCCACCGCGCCCAGTGCCACCTGGCGCAAAGCGATCTCGGGGCACTTGTGGCTCTTGGCGTGGGCACGCAGCCGCACGTTGCGGCCGCGCAGCGCGTTGGCCATGCGCTGCAGGTTGCGCTCGAACGCATCGAGGTCGAGCATCAGCGCCGGCGTGTCGACCTTGTGCAGCGGGTCGCCGGGCTGGGCGGCTTTCCAGGGGCTCATGTGTTGTCCCTCAGTCGACGCGCGCGCCGGAGAACTTGACGATCTTGGCCCACTTCACGGACTCACGCCGCGACAGTTCCAGGAATTCCTCCGGCGAGCTCGGCGCCGTTTCCGCGCCCAGCATCCGGAAGCGCTCACGCACCGCCGGGGCGGCCAGCGCCGTGCGCAGTTCGGCATTGAGGCGGTTGACAACGTCCTTGGGCATGTTGGCCGGGCCGACGATGCCGCCCCAGGCCGTGACTTCGAAGCCCGGCAAGCCGGATTCGGCGATGGTGGGGATGTCGGGATAGGTCGGCGAGCGCTGCGGCGAGGAGATGCCGAGAGCGCGCACCTTGCCGGCCTGCACCAGCGGACCCGACACCGGCGCGTTGACCATCATCAGCTGGATGCCGCCCCCGATGAGGTCGGTGACCGCCGACGTCGCGGCGCGGTAGGGAACATGCAGCAGGTGCGTGCCGGTCATGGCCTTGAACAGTTCCACGCCCAGGTGCGCGGTCGTGCCGTTGCCGTCGGACGCGAACGCCAGCTTGCCGGGGTTCTTCTTCGCGTAGGCGATCAGTTCCTGCACCGTCTTCACCGGCACGTCGTTGTTGACGATCATGAGGTTGGACACGCGCAGCGCGTTGCCCACGAGCGTCAGGTCCTTGTCCACGTCGTAGGGGATGTTGGACAGCAGCGACTTGTTGGTCGCCAGGGACACCACGTTGCCGTAGGCCAGTGTGTAGCCGTCGGGGGGCGACTTCACCAGGTCCATGGTGCCGATGACGTACGAGCCGCCCGGCTTGTTGTCGATCACGACGGGCACGCCCATCTGCGTCGACAACTGCTGCCCCAGCGCGCGCATCAGTGCATCGGGCGCGCCGCCGGGTGCGGAGGGAACGATCAGCCGGATCGGCTTTTCCGGGTAGGCAGCCAGCGCGGGCAGCGTTGCGGCCAGGGGTGCAAGAAGTAGCAGCGGGAGCAGGAGTCGTCTTAGCATGTTGAACCTCGTGAAAAGTCGGAGTGGTGGAGCGATGGAAGAGGGAAGTCAGGAACGGGGCGGCCCGAGCCGCCCGCCGTATGCGGGCCGGCGCGCGGTGAGCAGTCGGGTGACTGCATCCGCATAAGCGGCTTCGGAGTCGTCTTGTGGGCTGTAGCCCAGCACGCGCCGGGCCGACTCCAGTGACCAGAATGCGCGCGTGTTGTCGGAAATGCCATACGCAACGACCCAGGGGACGGCGTCGGCCGGCAAGGCCAGCGGCGCTTCCAGCGCGCAGCGGAACAGCACGGCGCAATCGCCATCGCTGAGCCATGCGCCCAGCGCGCGCTTGAAGGCGGCGGGGCCATCGGGCCGCGGCAGGCCCGACTGCGGTACGGGCACGCCGGGTTCATAGCGCGACACGTCGATCGGGTAAGGCGAGCCGATGCGCAGCATCACCATTTCCATCCGCCTGCCGAATGTGCCGCAGGCGTAGGGATAGGCCAGCAGCTCGTACGACGCCTTCGACCAGCCGTAGAAATTGTCGGAAAGCGGCAGGTCGTCCGGGTAGATCACCTCGCGCTGGAGCCGGTGGACCTGCGTGTGCTCGTACCAGTCCGCCGCGTGGTTGGACGATACGATGACAACACGCCTCACGCCCGCCTGGAGGGCGAGGCGGTACACGCGCTGCGCCATGCGCACGTTGGCCAGCTCGGCGTCGAAACGGTCGATGTGCGGCGGATTCACGCTGTACACATCGCGCTCGGCCGAGGGGATATAGGCGCTGTGGACGACGGCGTCGACGCCCTCGAACAGTTCGGCCAGCATGGCATCGCTCGCGTCCAGCAGGCTCATGGCGTGAAACATCGCGCCGTCGGGCAGGCGTCGCGGCTCCTTGACGTCGGTGAGCAGCAGAGCGTGACGGCCTTCCAGTCCTGGCATCGCCAAGGTGGCCACGTGCCCTGCGGCGCCTGTGACGAGTACTTTCATGAGCTTGCCCCGCTGTGCGCCAATGCATGCCGGATCCAGTCGAGCCGGTCCAGGGGCATCATGGCGTAGTGATAGAAGGAGACGCCGGCTGCGGGCGAGTCGAGCACGGCCGCAACCTTCTCCACAAAATTTTCCTCGCTGCGGCAGTCGGGCAGCAAGGGCCGCAGCGCCACCGAGAAGTTCGAGCGTTCGCCCAGCGCGGCGATGTAGCTTTCGAGCATCTTGCGCAGCCGCTGTGGCGTGTCCACGTAGCCGAGCATGCCGACCTCATCGCACACGGAAGCAACGGCCTTGATGTCGATGCCGAGCTTGCGCGACGACAGCATCACGTCGTCGTCGGCACTCGTGCCCAGCATCACGTGCGACATTGCGCCGGCGTGGTCCATGAAGTAAAGAGCCACACCAGAGCCCGCCATCGCCTGCCGAACTTCCGCGACGAGGCTCGTGACGACGTTGATGCGAACTCGGACAAAGGCCGCGAGTTCGTCCCGCGCGCCTTGGCCCAGCAGGGGGCCTGTGTTCCCGTGCGGCAACTGCCCCGCCCAGACTGGCTCCAGCGCATCGCGCACCGCGCCGGCCAAGCCGTCGACGTCGACGCCGGCCTTCCGGGCCGCGGCACGGCAGTGGCCGCAAAAGCACAGGCCCATCAGCGTGCGGGCTTCGGCCGGCAGGTCGATGAGGTAGCGCTCGTGGTGCTCGCCATGCTCCAGCGGACGGTAGTGCAGGCTCTCGGCCACGAGGCTGCGCACCGGGTAGCGTGCGATGTCGGCGGCCAGTTCACGGCAGTAGGCGCGCACGCGCGGATTGGCCGGGCACAGATCGCTCTGGTACGGGTCGCCATGGACGTTGCGCGTCGCGCAGTCAGCGTGCGCGGTGGCCAGCATCGAGTTGTGCAGGAAGATCGTCCAGGCGTCCACGGCCATGCCGCGCCGCGCCGCGTGCTCGCACAGCGTGGCCAGCACGTCGGACTCGCCGGCGGCCGAGGCGACGCGCGGCACGAGCCCGCTCTCGTACTGTCCCAGCCGTGGCATGAACCAGGCGACGTCGCCCTCGTGCCGGTACACGCGGTTGCGCGGGTTGTGCGGGAACACGTCGCGCGCGTCGTGGTAAGCCGCGGCTAGCGCTACGCCATCCAGCCCGGCGCGCTGCTGCAGGTTGTCCAGCACGGCGTCATAGCCCTCGCCCAGCAGGTCCGTCCCGAACACATAAGCCGACGCCTTGATCGATCGCATGGATGTCCTAATACCAGAGCGCCTTGTCCACCACGTTGCGCAGCGGTTGACCGGAATCGAAGCGCTGCGCGTTGTCGCACAGCACCGCCAGGCGGCGCTCTACGATGTGTGGGCCGACGACGGCGACGTGCGGCGTGAGCAGCGCGCGCGGCTCGCGCCACAGGGGATGGTCAGGCGGCAAGGGCTCCTGCTCGAACACGTCCAGCGCCGCGCCGCCGAGGCGTTCGGCGCGAAGCGCATCGGTCAGGGCATCGAGCCGCACCGTCGCGCCGCGCCCGATGTTCACGAACAGCGCGCGCGGGCGCATCAGTGCCAGCCGAACGGCGTCGAACATCCCTTCGCTTTGCGG
>JAQZBU010000031.1 GCA_029237735.1 Ramlibacter sp.
CCATCAACGGCCGCAAAGTGGCCGTTATCGCCAACGACTTCACGTCCAAGGCGGGCACCTGGGGCTACCAGACCTTCCTGAAGATCACCCGCTTCCAGGAACTCGCGCTGCAACTGAAGATCCCCCTTATCTACCTGGTGGATTCGGCCGGTGCCCGCATCGACGAGCAGAAGCTGTGCTTCCTCGGCCGCCGAGCCTGGGGCAATATCTTCTACAACCAGGTGAAGCTGTCGGGTGCCATTCCGCAGGTCTGTGTGCTGTTCGGCCCGTCGCCGGCGGGCGCCGCCTATGTGCCGGCATTGTGCGAGACGGTCATCATGGTCGACAAGCAAGCCACGGCGTACCTCGGTTCGCCGCGCATGGCGCAGATGGCCATCGGCGAGGACATCAGCGAGGAGGAACTGGGCGGCGCGCGGATGCACTGTGCCGTCAGCGGCCTGGGCGACATACTCGTCAAGAGCGACCAGGAAGGCATCGAGGTGACCAAGCGCTACCTGGGCTACATGCCGCAGAGCTACCTCGAGAAGCCGCCGGTTCCGTCCGGTGCGACCAAGTCATCGCAGCCCGACCTGCGCCAGCTCATCCCAGCCAATGAGAAGGTGCCTTTCGACATCAAGCTGCTGGTCGAAGCCATCGCCGACGACGACAGCGTGATGGAGATCAAGGCCCTGTTCGCCAAGGAGATGGTCACCTCGCTGATCCGACTGGGCGGCATGCCGGTGGGCGTGGTGGCCAACAACTCGAAGTTCAAGGGCGGGGTGCTGTTCAACGACTCCTCCGACAAGGCCGCGCGCTTCATCTGGATGTGCAGCGCGTTCAACATTCCACTGCTGTTTCTGCAGGACATCAGCGGTTACATGATTGGCAGCTCTGCCGAGAAGTCCGGCATCATCCGCCACGGCGCCAAGCTGCTGTCCGCGGTGTGCGAGGCAACCGTGCCACGCATCTGCGTGCTCGTGCGAAAGGCCTACGGCGGCGGCTACCTCGGTATGTCGGGTGCACCGACGCAACCTGATGCCATGCTGGCGCTGCCAACAGCCATGCCGGCCTTGGTGGGGCCCGAGGCCGCCGTGAATGCGATGCACTTCCACCACATCCAGTCGCTGCCCGAAGCCGAGCGCAATGTCTTCATCGCGCAGAAGCGGGAAGAGTACGCCGAGGACGTCGACGTGTTCAGGACAGCGGCGGACCCGCTCGCAGTCGAGGCCGTGGTTGACCCGAACCATCTGCGACAGGAACTGATCCAACGCTTCCGTGCGTATTCGCTCAAGGTGCCCGCGGCCTTCGAAAAGCGCAACCCCATTCATCCGGTCTGATAGGAAACAAAGCATGAAAGCGATCCATAGCCCCATGGCCGGCACGGTCTGGAAAATCGTCAAGGTGGTTGGCGACACGGTGGACTACGGCGACACCGTGGCCATCCTCGAATCCATGAAGATGGAAATCCCGGTCGAGGCCGACAGCGCCGGCACGATCGTGAAGATCCTGGTTGCCGAAGGCGAAGTGGTCGACGACGGCGTTGCACTGTTCGAACTGTCATGAAGGCGGGCGAGCGCAACATGCCGGCCGCGTCGTCGGTTGCGGTGCATATCGAGCGCAATGCGCGCAAGTTTCCGGCTCGCACGGCGCTGATCGGCGAGAACGGCAGCCGCATGACCTATGCGGAACTCAACTCGCAATCCAACCGACTTGCCAACTACCTGCTGGCGCAGGGTCTCGGCGCGGGCGACAAGATCGCGCTGATTGCCAAGTCATCCATCAACTGGGTTGTGGGCTACGTCGCTACGCTGAAGATTCGCGCGGTCTGCGTGCCGCTCAACTATCGCCTGACCGAGCAGGACGTGGTCAACAGCGTGGTTGACGCGGAGTGCCGCTTCGTCCTGACGACAGCCGATTACCTGGCCAGCCATCTCGCGTCTGTGAAACTGCCCGCGGCGCTGCTCGACGAATCGGCGGGCCCGAACGGCCTGCGAACGATTCTTGCCGCGCAACCCGATACGCTCGCTCCGCAGGACTACAGCGACGACGACCTGCAGCTCATCATGTTCACCGGGGGCACCACCGGCCGCTCCAAGGGCGTGATGCTGCGCAACAGCCAGGTGTTCTGCAACTCGGTGCACGAGGCGCTCGACACCGAAATGAACGAGCGCGACAACACCATCCTCGCGACGCCATTGCACCACGCGGCCGCGCTCAACTGCTGGCTGCTGCCGCACCTGTACCTGGGTGCTTGCGCCACGATCATGACCGACTACAGCGCCGAGAAGATGCTGGACATGATCTTCGAACACAAGGTGACCAACGGGTTCGCGCCGCCTTCGATGGCGCGCGAAATGTGCCTGACGGCGCAGAAGTCACCCGAGCGGCTGTCTTCGTTCAAGCGCTGGTATGTCGGCGGCGCCGTGCTGGCCGGCCCGGATCGGGACCGCATGCACGCCCTCATCCCCGGCATGAAGATCTTCTACCAGTACGGCCTCACCGAAGCTGGCGTTATCGTCACCGTGCTGAAGGAGGAGGACTACGACAAGGCGCCCGATTCCATCGGACGCCCGTTCGTCAACTTCGAGGTGAAAGTGGTGCGCGACGATCTCACCGAGGCCGACGTCGACGAGTCCGGCGAGATCCTGGTGCGCGGCCCCTCGGTGATGGACGGTTATTTCGAGCGGCCCGATGCCACCCAGGCGGTGTTCCTCGATGGCTGGCTGCGCACCGGCGACATGGGCGCGATGGACGCCAACGGCTACGTCTACTTCCGCGACCGCCTGAAGGACATGGTAAAGACCGGCGGGCTCAACGTCTATTCGCAGGAGGTCGAGAGGGTCCTGCAGAAGCACCCTTGCGTGCGCGAAGTCGCGATCATCGGCCTGCCCAGCGATCGCTGGGGCGAGGAGGTGGTTGCTGTCGTCGTGGCGCGCGACGGACAGCAGGTGGTCGAGGACGAGCTGATCGCCTTCGCCAAGCAGAACCTGGCTTCCTACAAGGCCCCCAAGCGCGTGGTCGTCATCGATTACGCCGAGATGCCGATCAACTATTCGGGCAAACTCATCAAGCGCGACCTGCGTGCGATGATCGCCACCCGGCTGGCGCAGTCATGAAGCTCGACTTCAACGGCCAGGTGGTGCTGGTGACCGGCTCCGGGCAGGGCAATGGCGCCGCGATCGCGCGCGCCTTCGGCCAGGCCGGCGCGAAGGTGGCCGTGGTGGACCGCAACCGTGACACCGCGCAAGCCGTCGCGGCGCAGATCGAATCGGCCGGCGGCTCGGCTGTGCCGTTCGAGCTCGATGTCTCGGACGCCGCCGCCTGCGCGGCACTCGCGGGCGCCGTCCACGCCCGGCTGGGCCCGGTCAACGTTCTCGTCAACAACGCCGGCATCCTGATCCGAGAGGCTTTTGGCGAGGGCGATTCACTGGGCGACTGGTCGCGAACGCTGGCCGTCAACCTGAGCGGTCCTTATCACATGGTGCTGGCGTTTCTGGAACAGCTCAAGGCCACGCGCGGCTGCGTGCTGAACGTCGCTTCGATACAGTCCTTCGTGGCCACGCCGAATTCGGCGCCCTACACGGCGTCCAAGGGCGGTGTAGCGCAGCTCACCAAGGCGCTGGCGAGTGAGCTGGCTGCGCATGGTATCCGCGTGAATGCCATCGCCCCGGGATTCATCGCCACGCCCATGACAGAGACGACGCTGGCCGACGCGGAAAAGACGGCGCGACTGCTTGCGCACGTGCCGATGAAGCGCCCCGGCGAGGCCGGCGAGTTGGCGGGCCCGGCGCTCTTCCTGTGCTCCGCGCAGGCCTCCTACGTTACCGGCGCCATTCTGCCCGTGGACGGTGGCTACCTCTCCATCTGACTGGGCGTTCATGACTTCACACCCAGCGGCCGCGGACGGCGGCAGTTTCGCGGGCCGTATGGCCTTTATCACCGGCGCAGGCTCCGGCATAGGGGCCGCCACGGCGCGCCTGCTCGCGCAACGCGGTGCGGCCGTGGCGCTGGCCGATATCGACGAAGCCGCGGCAAGATCGGTGACCGCGGACATTGCCGAGCGCGGCGGCCAGGCCACTGCACTGCGCGTGGACGTGGGCGATGTACGCTCCGTCCAGTCAGCGATCGAGCAAGCGTCGGCCGCACATGGCGGGATCGACCTCGCCGTGAACGCTGCCGGCATCACGGGCCCACTACAGCCATGCGGCGAGTACGACCTGGACGCCTGGCACAGCATCATCAACGTGAACCTGACAGGCCTGTTCCTGTGCATGCGCTTCGAGCTGCAACAAATGCAGCGGCGCGGCGGCGGCGCCATCGTCAACCTGTCCTCCATCATGGGCAGCAACGGGCTTGCCGGCGCGGTGGCCTACGCTGCCTCCAAGCACGGCGTCGAAGGCGCGACGAAGGCCGCCGCGCTGGACTACGCGGCGAGCGGCATCCGCGTGAATGCCGTGGCACCCGGCTACGTGGATACGCCCCTCATCAGCGGGCGCACGCCCGGCGCTCAAGAGCGCATCGTCGGGATGCATCCGGTCGGACGTATCGCGCAGCCGGGGGAAATCGCCGAGCTCATCGTGTTCCTGCTGTCGCCACAGGCCGGGTTCATCACCGGCAGCGTTCACTTGGCCGACGGCGGCTACTCGGCCCGCTGAAGCAAAAATGACAAATCGAGACGAAGACACTCCAGCTCGCGGACCGTTGCGCGGCGTACGCGTCGTCGAGTTCGCGGGGATCGGCCCCGGGCCCTTCGCCGCGATGCTGCTGGCCGACATGGGCGCCGATGTAGTGCGCATCGAGCGGCCCGGCACGCCACCGGCGAACCCGCGCGATCTGGTGGGCCGCAGCCGAAGTGGGGCCGTGCAGCTCGACCTGAAGAACCCGTCGCACTGCGAGCAGGCGCTGCAACTGCTGGCCCACGCGGACGCGCTGATCGAAGGCTTTCGCCCCGGCGTCATGGAGCGGCTCGGCCTGGGCCCCGACGAAGTGCTGGCCGTGAATCCGCGGATGGTGTTCGGTCGCATGACAGGTTGGGGACAGTCCGGCCCCCTCAGCCTGGCGGCGGGCCACGACATCAACTACATCTCGCTGCCCGGCGCGCTGGCTGCCATGGGCGAGCCCGGAGCGCCACCGCCACCGCCGTTGAACCTCGTGGGCGACTACGGCGGCGGCTCGATGTACCTCGTCATGGGCATGCTTGCGGCCCTGCTGGAAGCGCGGCAATCCGGCCAGGGACAGGTGGTCGATGCAGCGATGTGCGATGGCGTCGCCTCGCTCATGACGCAGTTCTACGCACTGTCGGCCATGGGCCAGTGGACGGAGCGCCGCAGTGACAACCTGCTCGATGGCGGTGCGCCTTTCTACGGCACCTACGCCTGCAGCGACGGCAAGTACGTCTCTATCGGCCCGATCGAGCCACAGTTCTACGCGCTGCTGCGCAAGAAGCTTGAACTGACCGACGACGTCTTCGAACGGCAGTTCGACAAGCAGGCCTGGCCCGCGATACGCGAGAAGCTGGCGCAAGTCCTCGCGACGCGCACGCGCGATGAATGGTGTGCACTGTTCGAAGGCACGGATGCGTGTGTCGCGCCCATCCTTACCATGGCCGAGGCGCCGGCACATCCTCACATGGCGGCGCGGGAGACCTTCGTCACGCACGAGGGCATCGTGCAGCCCGCGCCGGCGCCGCGGTTCTCGCGCACGCCTTCGGCGATCCAGTCACCGGCATCGGTGCCGGCGTCCCCCACCAGCGCCGTCCTGGCGCGGTGGACACGCACTTCCCCTTTCTGAGTGCTCCCCGGACTACTTCCCATCAACCCTGCATGAAAGGCCTCACCGTGACTCTCCAGCTTTCCGTTTCCCGTCCCCGCCTGGCGGCGGGTCTCGCCCGCGCTGCACTCGGCCTCGCGCTCAGTGGCGCTGCCGCGCTGGCCATCGCCCAGGACACCTTGAAAATCGGCGCCATCTATTCGACATCCGGCCCCGGCAGCTTCCTGGGGGCGCCCGAGGAGCGCGCCTTGCGCATGCGCGTCGACGAAGTCAACAAGGAAGGCGGCTGGAACGGCCGCAAGCTTGAAGTGATCGTCTATGACACCGAAGGGAACACCGGCAAGGCCGCCCAGCAGATGCGGCGCCTGGCCACGGTGGACAACGTGCACGTGATCTTCGGCCCGTCCAGCTCCGGCGAGTCGCTCGCCACCATCGGGCTGGCCAATGAGCTCAAGGTGCCGGTGCTGATGCATGGCGGCGCCGAAGCCATCACCAAGCCGACCACGCCTTATGTGTTCAATACACCGCCCAGCGACCGAATCGCGCTGTCGGGGTTACTGGCCTACATGAAGAAAGCCGGAATCACAAGCATCGCCATGCTGAGCGCCGCGGACGGTTTCGGCCAGTCCGGCAAGAACGTCCTGGCGGAAATCGCGCCCTCGTATGGCGTCAAGGTGGCGCTGCAGGAAGAATTCAACCGGCAAGACACCGACATCACCGCCCAGGTGCTCAAGGCGAAGGAAAGCAACGCCGACGCCATGCTGATCTGGAGCGCGTTGCCCGCACCGGTGATCATCCTGCGCGCCGCACAGACAGTCGGCTATTCCAAGCCGATCTTCACGAGCTATGGCGCGGGCACGAATGACCTGGTGGCGCAAGCCGGGGGCGCCGCCGAGGGCCTGTACCTCTATTCGTTGCGCATGCTGTCTCCTGAGAGCGTGCCGGCCAACGACATCGCCAAGGGAGCGATCACGCAGCTGAGCACCGAATACATGCAGCGCTACAAGGTGCCCGCGCCGGTGTACTCGCAGCACGCTTTCGATGCCTTCCTGATCCTGGAGAAGGCCGCCGCCAAGATCACCGGCCCGGTGACCCGGGACGCGATCCGCGACGCCATCGAGAAAGTGGAGGTGAGCGGCACCAACGGCTACTTCCGATTCTCGCCGCAGAACCACGGCGGGCTCGACGCGCAATCGCGCTCGTTCGTGATGCTGCGCAGCGTCAAGGGCAAGTGGGTGGCAGCCGAGTGAGAGTGCTCGAGCACATCGACGCGCGCCATCTTGCCCTGCGTGGCAAGCTCGAGGCCGCGATCGACGAAGTCTCCCCCCTGCCGCGCGCGCTGGCGCTGGACCGCGAGAAGCGTTTCGATCGCGAGCTGAAGGCGCGGCTGGGCGAGCTGGGAGCCTTCGGCCTTGGCGCCGCGCCGGCCGACGGAGGCTCGGGCGGCGACACGGTCGATCAGGTCATCGCGCTCGAGGTCCTGGGCCGGCGGGCTACGTCGATGGCGGTGTACTGCGTCGTTAGCTTCCTGGTCACGCGCATGCTGGGGTCCTATGGGTCGGACCAGCAAAAGAATGCGTGGCTGGCCGGATTGTTGAAGGGAAAGACGCAGGGGGCGTTTTGCCTCACCGAGAGTGCAGGGGGCACGGACATCCTGGCGAACACCCGCACCACGGCCACGAAGCAGGGCGACGGCTGGATACTCAGCGGCGAGAAAACCTGGGTGAGCGGGGCCACCGACTGCGACCTGATGCTGGTCGTCGCGCGCACCGGGGAACATCGCACCCGCGGGTTGACCGTATTCGTCGTGTCGCCCCAGGCGGCCGGCGTGCGCACGACCCGGCTGGACACGATGGCCCTCAACGGCTTTGCCAGTTGCACCGCGACGTTCGAGCGCGTGGTATTGCAGGACGACGCCGTCGTCGGTGTCGTCAACGAAGGCCTCGCGCAGATCATGACGGCCCTGAACGGCGAGCGAATCAACGCGGCCGCCGTGGTGAACGGGGTGGCGCGCGGGGCGCTCGAGGCAGCTCTGGTGCGCGCGAAGGAGCGGCAGGCCTTCGGCAAGCCCATCGGGCAATTCCAGGCCGTGCAGCATCGCCTTTCTTCTTGCGCCATTGGGATCGAGATGGCGTGGTCGGCCGTGCTGGACGCGGCGCGCCGCGACGCCGCCGGGGAAGCTACGGACATCGTCAGCGGGTTGGCGAAATGGGCGTCGTCCAAAGCCGCGCTGGCGGCCACGGACATGGGCATGGAGCTGATGGCGGCGGCCGGTTTCCTCGAGCAGGAAGTCATGCAAAGGTACTTTCGCGATGCACGCCTGCACGTTTTCGCGCCCGTCAACAACGACATGGTGCTCAACCTGCTGGGCGAGCGCTGGCTGGGGCTGCCGCGCTCGTACTGAGCCGCGCGCCGCGGGCCCCTTGCGCCTGCAGATTTGATCCAGCGCAAGCTTCGTTGTTGTCGCTGCCCTCGCGCCGGCCACGCATGGCGAATGGCGGTTGACCGGCTCGCGCGCCTGGGGCAACATTGAAGCTAACGATCATTAGTTAGTAACACGAAAAGCGAAAGGCCGAACCCAATGCTGATCGAAGAACGCCACTATCTCCTCAAGCCGGAATTCACCACCGCGGCCTACCTCGACATCTTCGTCTCCAGCGGCGCGCTGGACCTGCAACGGCGCATCCTCGGCAACCTGCTCGGCTATTTCACCACCGAGATCGGTGAGCTCAACGCCTTGGTGCACCTGTGGGGCTACGAGAGTTTCGAGGAGCGCACCCGCCGCCGTGTGCTGCTCAACACCGAGCCGGCCTGGCATGAGTACCTGGTGCGCATCCGCCCCATGCTGCGCTCGATGACCAACCGGTTGCTGGTCCCCACCGACTTCTCACCGATCCGCTAGGAGACAACGTGGCCAATACCCCCAAGGGAATCGTTCTCGTCACCGGCGCCAGCAGCGGCATCGGCGCCGCCATCGCCCTGGCTGCTGGCCAAAGTGGCTGGCGTGTCATCTGCGCGGCGCGGCGGCAAGACAAGCTTGCCGAGCAGGTCGCGGCCATCGGCGCGGCTGCCACCTCGGTCCATCTCGATGTGCGCGACCAGGAGTCGGTAGCCACACTGCTGGGCCGCATTCCCGAGGGCTGGCGCGAAGTCGACGTGCTGGTCAATTGCGCCGGCCACGACATCGGCGGGCGGCAGCGCTTCGACCTTGAGGCGATGGACGACTGGAGCGACACGCTCAACACCAACCTGCTGGGCGCCATGCGGGTCACGCATGTCGTCGTGCCCGGCATGCTGGCGCGCGGCCGCGGGCACATCGTGAACATGAGTTCCATCTATGCGCTGGAAGCGCACGCGGGCTCGTCCGCGTATTGCACCAGCAAGTACGGCATCAACGGGTTCAGCAAGGCGATCCTGGACGACTACCGAAACCTGGGCGTGCGCGTCACGCAGGTGCTGCCTGGTGTCGCGCGCACGGATTTTTCCGATACCCGTTGGCAGGGCGACCGTGCCAAGGTGGACGCCTTCTATGCGTCCATCCCCGCTGTCCTGGAGCCGGAGGACATCGCGCGTGCGGTCCTGTTCGCCATCGAGCAGCCGCGGCACGTGACCATCGCGGACATCGTGATGGTCGCGGGGTCATGACATCCATTCAACAAGGAGCTACGACAATGAAGACCATCAAGGCCACCGAGTGGCGCCCCGAGCACTTCAAATGGGAAGTGCAAGACCAGGTCGCGACCGTGACGCTTAACCGGCCCGAGCGCAAGAACCCGCTGACGTTCGAGAGCTATGCCGAGTTGCGCGACACCTTCCATCGCCTCCGATACGCGGATGATGTTCGCGCCATCGTCCTCATCGGCGCTGGAGACAACTTTTGCTCCGGTGGCGATGTTCACGAGATCATTGGGCCGCTGACGACCATGGACATGCCGGGCCTGCTCGCGTTCACGCGCATGACCGGAGATCTGGTGAAGGAGATGCGAACCTGCCCTCAGCCCATCGTGGCAGCGGTCGACGGCGTGTGCGCCGGCGCGGGCGCGATTCTTTCAATGGCCGCGGACATGCGCTATGCCACGCCGGATGCGAAGACGGCGTTCCTCTTTACCCGCGTCGGCCTGGCCGGCTGCGACATGGGTGCGTGCGCGATCCTGCCGCGCATTATCGGCCATGGTCGGGCCAGCGAGCTGCTGTACACCGGCCGTGCAATGGGCGCCGACGAAGGCCTCGCCTGGGGCTACTTCAATGCGGTGGTTCCCCGCAGGGACCTGCAAGGCACAGCGCGGGCGATGGCGCTCTCGTTGGCGCGCGGCCCTGCATTCGCACACTCCATGACCAAGAAATGCCTTCACCAGGAATGGAACCAGACCGTCGAGCAGGCGCTGGAAACAGAAGCCGAAGCGCAGGCCATCTGCATGAAGACGCAGGACTTCCGGCGCGCCTATGAGGCGTTCGTCAACAAGCAGCGGCCCGTCTTCGAAGGAAACTGATGACAACTCCCGCAGACAGCCAGCTCGCGCGCTTCCTGGCGCAGCATGGCATTTCCAGCTACGAGGCCCTGCGCGATCGCGCGGCCGCTGACCCGGAGTGGTTCTGGCGGGCCGTGATGGATTTCCACAACCTCCACTTCTTCCGGCCGTTCGATCGCCTGCTCGACGTGTCGAAAGGGCCCGAGTGGCCGCAGTGGTGCGTCGGGGGCACGACCAACCTGGCGTGGAACTGCCTGGACCGCACGCTCGCGGCCGGCCGCGGGGATCACTGCGCCGTCGTGTGGGACGCCGAGGACGGGGTGAGCCGCTCCTTGAACTACACGCAGCTCACCGCGCTGGTGCGGCGGGCGGCCGCGGGCCTGGCCGGGCTGGGCATCGCGCGCGGCGACGTGGTCGGACTGTACATGCCGATGGTTCCCGAGACCATGGCGGCCTACCTGGCTATCGTGAGCATCGGCGCGATCGCGCTTCCGATGTTCTCCGGCTTCGGTGCCGGCGCTGTCGCCGAGCGGCTGGCGGATGCGCAGGCCAGGGCGGTCATCACCGCCGACTGCACCTGGCGCCGGGGCAAGCGATCCGCGATGCTCGAAGTGGTCGAGGAAGCGATGGTGTCGGTCCCGTCGCTCCAGCATGTCGTCGTGGTCGAGCGAGACGCCGCGGGCGCGACGCCCGCGGCGCATCGCCACACGCGCTGGGCCGACCTCGTCTCCGGCGGCGAGATGCTGCCGCTGGAACTTCCGGCCGAGGCGCCCGCGATGATCGTCTATACGTCCGGCACCACCGGCAAGCCTAAGGGCACGATCCACACACATTGCGGCTTCATGACCAAGGTGGCGCTCGATTTCGGCCTGGTACTCGACCTGCAGCCGCAGGACCGCCTGCTGTGGATGAGCGACATGGGCTGGCTGACCGGCCCCATCCTGGCCGTGGCGGTGCCCATGATGGGTGCCACCGTCGTGCTGGCGGAAGGCGTGCCCGACTATCCGGAGCCGGGCCGGCTCTGGCGGCTGGCGCAGGATAATCGCATCACCTTCCTCGGTGTCGCGCCGACGATGGTGCGGGCGTTCATGCAGCAGCCCGCCGATGTGTTGAAGCAATACGACCTCGGCACGCTTCGCATTACGGCAGCCACCGGGGAGCCGTGGAGCCCGGATGCCTGGTCCTGGTTCCGCCGTGAAGTGGGCCATGATCGGGTGCCGTTGTTGAACTACTCGGGCGGCACCGAGATCGGCGGCGGCATTCTCGCAGGCACGGTGTTGCACCAGCACCTGCCGCCCTGCGCGTTCGCCGGTTCCATCCCCGGCATGGGCGCGGTGGTGGTCGACGAGGCGGGCCGTCCCGTTGCCACGGGCGAAGTGGGAGAGCTGGCGCTGTCCGTGCCGTCGATCGGCCTGACGCGCGGATTCTGGCGCGACCCGCAGCGCTATCTGGAAACCTACTGGTCCAAGGTGCCCGGGCTCTGGGTGCATGGCGATTTCGCGTCCATCGAGGCCGACGGCGGCTGGTACATCCACGGGCGATCCGACGACACCATCAAGATCGCCGGTAAGCGCACCGGCCCGGCGGAAGTGGAGGCCGCGCTGCTGGCCACCGGCAAGGTGGCCGAGGCGGCTGCTGTAGGCCTGCCCGACCCGGTGAAGGGTTCGGCGGTCGTTTGCGTCTGCGTGCCGGCGCGCAATGTCGTCACCGGGCCCGAATTGGTGGCCGAACTGCGGCAGGCGGTGGTGGATGCGTTGGGCGCGTCTTTTCGCCCCAAGCATGTGTACTTCGCGCCGGACCTGCCCAAGACCCGCACCATGAAGATCATGCGGCGGCTGGTACGGTCGGTCCTGCTGGACCAAGCCACCGGTGATCTGTCAGGGCTCGTGAACCCGGAGTCGCTCGACGCATTGAAGCGGGTGGGAGAGCATTGAGATGGCGTTGCCCGACTACCTTCACTGGCCCTTCTTCGAGGCGAAGCATCGCGAGCATGCGGTGGCGCTGGAGGCATGGGCCGCGGCCCGGCTTCCGGCACTGCTGAAGGATGATGAGCTGGACGCGACCGGCGCCACGCGTCGCCTGGTCGCGTCGCTGGCCGATGGTGGGTGGCTGGACGCCGCGGTCTCGGGCGCGCCGGGCGTCGCTCCCGACAGCCTGATGCTGTGCCTGACTCGCGACATCCTCGCCAGCCATGGCGCGCTGGCGGATTTTGCGTTCGCCATGCAGGGGCTGGGCAGCGGGCCGATTGGGCTGTTCGGCAATGCCTCGCAGCGGGAGCGCCACCTTCCCGACGTCAAGGCGGGACTGCGCATCGCGGCCTTCGCGCTGACCGAGCCCGATGCCGGCTCGGACGTTGCAGCCGTGGCGACGACCGCGCGGCGCGACGGCAATGACTACGTGCTAGACGGCACCAAGACATTCATCTCGAACGCAGGCCTGGCTGATTTCTACGTCGTCTTCGCGCGTACTGGCGCGCCCGGCGCCAAGGGCCTCTCCGCCTTCACCGTGGATGCGGACACGCCGGGCCTGGATGCGTCCGAGCAGGTGCCCACGATCTCGCCGCATCCGATCGGCTCGGTGCGCCTCTCGTCCTGCCGCGTGCCCGCCGAATGCCGCCTGGGCGAGGAAGGGCAGGGCTTTGCCATCGCCATGGGCACGCTGGATGTGTTTCGCGTCAGTGTCGGCGCGGCGGCGCTGGGGCTCGCGCGCTGTGCCTTCGGGCAGGCGCTCGCCCGCGTGCAGGAGCGCAAGGTGTTTGGCGCGGCGCTCGCGAGCTACCAGCTCACCCAGGCGAAGATCGCCGACATGGCGGTGGGCATCGACGCGTCGGCGCTGCTGGTGTACCGCGCCGCATGGACGAAGACCACGCAGGGCGGTCGCACGACACGCGAGGCGTCGATGGCCAAGCTGTTCGCCACCGAGCAGGCCCAGCGGGTCGTCGACCAGGCGGTGCAACTGTTCGGCGGGCTCGGTGTGGTGCGCGGCGTGACGGTGGAGCGGCTCTACCGCGATGTCCGCGCGCTGCGCATCTACGAAGGCACGACCGAAGTGCAAAAACTCGTCATCGCAGCCCAGTACCTCAAGCCCGCTCGTTGACCGCGCAAGCCAGGGCCGGGTAGTCGATGTAGCCCTTCGGGCCTTCAGTGTAGAAGGTGGCGCGTTCGGGCTTGGCGAGGTCCAGCCCGCGGCGCAGGCGCATCGCCAGGTCCGGGTTGGCAATATACGGGCGGCCGAAGCCGATCATGTCGGCGACGCCTTCCTGCAGTGCCTGCTCCGCCGAGTCCACGCCGTACCCGCCGGCCACCATCAGTTTGCCGCTGAAATGCTCCCGGCTGAAGCGCGCGACGTCGACTTCGCTTTCCGCCTGTGTCGTGCGGTCGCCGCTCACCTCGAGGTTGATGACGTGCAGATACGCCGGCCGCAAACGGTCCAGCCCGCGGATCGCCGTCGCGAAGAGGGCTGCCGGGTCCGGGTCACTGATGCCGTTGAAGACGCCGAAAGGCGACAGCCGCACGCCCGTGCGATCGGCGCCGACGGCCGCCATGACGGCTTCACACACCTCCCACAGGAAGCGCGATCGGCCCGAGGCATCGCCGCCGTAGGCGTCGGTGCGCAAGTTGGCGTTGGCGTGCAGGAACTGGTCGATCAGGTAACCATTGCCGGCGTGGATCTCGACGCCGTCGAAACCCGCTTCCATCGCGTTGCGGGCCGCCTGGGCGTAGTCGCCCACAGTCGCGGCAATCTCATCGCGCGTCAGCGCATGGGGCGCCGGCGCCGGGTGCATTCCGGTGGGCGTGAATATCTTCACGTCTGCCGCGATGGCCGATGGGCCGACGCACCGACTGCCGGGCTCGCGGTTCTCGGGATGCGAGACGCGACCCACATGCCATAACTGCAACAAGATCCTGCCGCCCGCGTCATGGACGGCATCGGTAATGACTCGCCACGCGGCAATCTGCTGCGGCGTGTGGATGCCCGGCGTGCGCATGTAGCCCTGGCCCTCGTCGCTGATCTGGGTGGCTTCGGCCACGATCAGCCCCGCCGAGGCGCGCTGGGCGTAGTAGGTGGCTGATAGCGCCAGGGGCACGCCATGCGGCCCGGAGCGTGCGCGCGTCATGGGTGCCATGACGACGCGGCTGGGCAGTTCCAGCGCGCCGACACGCAGGGGTGAGAAGAGCAGGGCGGTGTCGCTCATGCAGATGCACCCAGCTTTTCGCGGAAATGCGCAAGGCTGCCGGCGCGCTGGACCTTGCCGGGCAGCGGATGCCCCACGATCTCCTCGGCCAGGTGGGCGCATGCGATGAGTTTCTCGAGATCGATACCTGTTTCGATGCCCATCTCATGGCACATGAACACGAGGTCCTCGGTGCAGATGTTGCCGGCAGCGCCCTTGTGGCCCGCGAACGGGCAGCCGCCGAGCCCCGCGCAAGTCGCGTCGAATTGCGCGATTCCGAGTCGGAGCGCGGCGTAGGCATTGGCCAGCCCCGTGCCGCGCGTGTCATGCAGGTGCAGCGCCAGTGGGAGGTCTGGCCATCGTTCGCGAACGGCACCTATGGCGCGCTCCATCGCGAGCGGCGTGCCCCAGCCGACCGTGTCGCACAGGTAAATTCCCTGGAGCGACACCTCGGCTTCGGCGGCGGTTTCCAGCAGTTGCTGGACCATCAGGCAAACCCGGTCGGTGGAAATGAAGCCCTCGTAGTTGCAGCCGAAGGCGGTCATCACATAGCCCCATTCCACCGGCACCTTGTGCTCGCGGTAGATCTCCAGGTATCGACGCTGTTCGGCCAGCGTTTGCTCGTGGTTCATGCCGGTGTTCTTGATGCAGAAGGTCTCGGATGCCGTGACGCGGATCGCGCCCACGATATCCGCGGGCGTTTCCAGCGCGCGCAGCAGCCCTCGCGTGTTCAGGAATAGCCCGGTGTAGCGCACACCGGGCTTGCGGCGCACCGCGCGGATCACCTCTTCGGCATCGGCCATGCCGGGCACTTTCTGCGCGTTGACGAAGGAGACGCAGTCGATCTGCTTGAGCCCTGTCTCGGCCAGCGCCTCGATGAATTCCACCTTGCGCGCGCTCGCGATCGGGCCGGGCTCGATCTGGAAGCCCTCGCGCGGCCCTTCTTCATGGACTTTGACGAACTTGGGGAGGTCGGACATGAGCGGCTCCTGCTTTATTCCAGCGCCTGGCCGGCGCTCGGGCCGGAAAGGAAGCGGTTGGGTTTGAGGAAGAACGACAGCACCAGCGCGCCATTGGGTGAGCGGGCGAGATGCCGGTTGCCGGCGGGGCGCCACACGAAGTCGCCTTCGCGCACTTCGCCTTCGTCGTCGACGATCGAGCCCGACAGCACATAAGTCTGCTCGATTTCCACGTGCTCGTGCAGGTCGAGGGCCGTGCCCGGCGCCCAGCGGAAAAGGGCGGTGAGCAGGCCGGTTTCCTTGTCCTGCAGCAGGATCTTCATGTCGATGCCCGGCGTGGGCGTCGGCTTCCAGGGCAATGCTTCGACGCCGACATAGCGCGAAGCCAGGGGCCCGAGGGCGGCTTCATGCTCGAGAAAAGGGGTGTGTGCACTCATGGTGACCTCAGGCTTGGGGTTGGTTGGATACGGCGCCGGGGCGCCAGTTCGGTTCACGCTTGTTCAGGAAGCTGGCGATGCCCTCGGCAGCCTCAGCGGACGACCACATCTCAGCGACCAGGTCGACGGTGTAGCGGAAGCTGGCCTCGGCGGGCTCGCGGTCCACGAAATCGACCAACCGCTTGGTGGCGGCCACGGCGCCGGGGGCGCAGCGCAGGAAGAGCTTCACCTGCCGCTCCACGGCCGCGTCCAGCGCCGCCTCGTCTTCCACCACCTCGTGCAGCACGCCGAAGCCCAGCGCTTCTGTGGCCGAAAACACGCGCGAGTTGAGAAAGACGCTGCGGGCGTTGGAGACGCCCATCTTGCGGACCACGTACGGCGAAATCATGCTGGGCATCAGGCCCAGGCTGGCCTCGGACAGGCAGAACTTCACGCCGGTCGGCGCTATCGCGACGTCGCACACCGACACCAGCCCCAGGCCCCCGCCGAACGCGGCCCCGTTGATACGGCCGATGACAGGCTTGGAGAGACGGTCGAGCTCGCCCAGCCACAGCGCCAGCTTGCTGGCCTCCGCGACCCGGTCGGCGTGCGGGCGCTGCGCCTGGCTCTGCTGGTACTTGAAGTCGCCGCCGGAGCAGAACGCGGTGCCGGCGCCGCTGAGCACCACGACGCGGATAGCCGGGTCGTGGTCAATCGCGGCAACAACTTCCCGGGCCTCGTCGTACATGGTGCCGTTCATCGCGTTCTTCGCTTCGGGGCGGTTCAGCGTGAGCCGGGCGACACCGTCGGCGCCCTGGCTGAAGAGGATGGTTTCGTGGGGCATTTGGTTCCCTGCAAGCTGGACAATTAAACTAACGACTGTTCGTTAACCTTGTGGAATGATACGGGAAAGCCCGCGATTGTCAAAGCCCCCGGGGTTGATGCGCTTGACGTTGCGGAAGAAAGACCCTTAGACTAACGACTGTTCGTTTGTAACAGGAAATAATTGTATGGTGAATGGCGTGGACAGGCGGCAATTCGACGCACGGCTTCGGGACACGATCGCCCGCACATCGCCGTGCGAGCGCTTCCAGCGCCTGGACGATGAGAAGGCGTTCGACCACGAATTGCACGCGGCCCTCGGCACCATGGGTGTCTGGGGGTTGGGCGTTCCGCGCGACTGGGGCGGCGCGGGCGGAGATACGGTGGACCAGGTCATCGCGCTTCGTGCCCTGGGTCATCACGCGACCTCGATGGGCATGTTTGGCGTAGTCAATTTCCTTTGCACCCGCATACTCGCCGCGAATGCCGACGCCATGCAGCGTGACCGTTACCTGCGTCCGCTGGCCCAGGCGCAAGTCAAGGGCGCGTTCTGCCTGACCGAGAAGCAGGGCGGCACGGACATCCTGCGCCTGATGGGAACGCGCGCGACGCGCGAAGGCGGCAGTTACCTGCTGGCAGGTACCAAGACCTGGATCTGCGGCGCCGATATCGCGGATTTTCTCATCGTCGTCGCACGCACCTCACCCGGCAAGACCGATGGCATTTCGATGTTCATCGTCCCGCGCGATACGCCGGGGATGACGGTGCGGCGCCTCAACACTTTCGCGGTCAATGGCTACGCCGCGTGCGAAGTCCACTTCGACCAGGTGAAGGTGCCGACGGAGAATCTGCTGGGCACCGAGGGGCAGGGCTTTCGCCAGTTGCTGGCGATGCTCAACGCGGAGCGCCTGAGCGCCTCGGGCAATGCGCTGGGTATCGCGCATGGCGCCCTGGCGGTTGCGTCCGACTATGCACGGGAGCGCAAGGCCTTCGACAAGACGCTGTCACAAATGCAGGCCGTGCAGCACAAACTGGCCAATGCGGCCCTGGCCTACGAACTGGCGTGGACGTATCTCGTGGCAGCCGCCGAAGCCAACGACCGCGGCGAGGCGATCGACGTGGCCAGCTCCATGGCCAAGCTGGCCGCGGTGAACGCAGCGCAGCAGGCCGCCGACACGGGCATGGAAATCCTGGGTGCCGCGGCATTCGACATGGACAACCCCATGCAGCGCTACTACCGCGACTACCGTCTCTACGTGATCGCACCCTTGAACAACGATATGTCCCGCAGCCTGATCGCCGAACGTTACTTCGGCTTCGGCCGGGGCTTTTGACCGGAAGGCCTCCTGATGGATCTCGACATTCCGCAAAACACGATAACGGACATCATGGCGCACCACGCTTACCACTCACCGGGCAAGACCGCACTGGTCTTCGGCGAGCGAAGGGTTTCGTGGGGCGAGATGAACAGGGGCATCAACCGCGTCGCCAACCGGCTGCTGGCGGCAGGCATCACGCAGGGCGACAAGGTCGCCACGCTGATGCGCACCTCGCTCGAGCACTTCCTGCTGATGTTCGGCGCGATGAAGGCCGGCGCGGTGATCGTTCCGCTCAGCGCGCTGCTGGCGCCCGAGCAGATCTGCGGCTTGATCCGGGACGCCGAGGCGCGCTTCGTGTTCACCGACGAGGATCACGAGGCGATGCTGGAACCCGGCATGAAGAGCCTGGGCAGCGTGCGCGCGGACGGCTTCTTCAGCACCCGGGCCGCTGGATCGTGGGGCGGCCTTGCGGACTGGCTGCAGGAAGCGTCGGAGGAGGAACCGCCGGTGCGGCTGATGCTCGACGACGAGGCCAACATCAGCTACAGCTCGGGCACCACCGGCGTGCCCAAGGGCGTGGTTTATACACATCGCGCGCGGCAGCACTTCGGATCGGCCTACGCGTGGCACATGCAGGCGAGCGGGGCATCCGTTGCCGTGTCCACTGTGGCCCTCTATTCGAACGGAACTTCCATCGTCATGTACCCGCTGCTGTACGCTGGCGGTACGCTGGTCTTCATGGATGGCTTCGACGCCGGGCGCTTCCAGGAGCTGGTGGCGCGGGAGAAGGCCACCCACACCTTCATGGTGCCCACGCAGTTCGTGAAGCTCTTCGCGCATCCGGAGTTCGGCCGTCACGACCTCTCCAGCATGAAGGTCTACATCACGGCGGGCTCGCCGATGCGGCAGGACCTCAAGCAGGAGGTGTTCCGAAAACTCGGCCCGCGCCTGGGCGAGTTGTACGGCCTGTCCGAGGGCGGCGTCGTGATGAGCCGTCCGGACGAGCAGATCGAGCGCCCGTTGTCGGCCGGCAAACCGCTGCCGGGTTTCGAGTGCCGCATCCTCGGCCCCGACGACCGCGAGCTGCCTCGCGGGGAAACAGGGGAGATTGCCTTCTATGGCGGCTGGATGATGCGCCGCTACCACGGCCGCCCCGAGCAAACCCGCGAGGTGATCTGGCGTGACGCGCGCGGCCGCAGCTTCGTGCGCTCCGGCGACATCGGTCGCATGGACGGCGACGGCTACCTCTACGTGGTCGATCGCAAGAAAGACATGATCATCTCCGGGGGATACAACATCTTCCCGGCCGACATCGAGGCCGTGGTCGGCGAGCACCCCGACGTGCTCGACGTGGCCGTGATCGGTGTGGCGCACGAGGTCTGGGGCGAAACGCCGCTGGCCGTCGTGGTGCCGCGCGAGGGGAGGGCCGCTGACGCGGAGCAGATCCGCGAGTGGGCCAACGCCAAGCTGGGAAAAACCCAGCGTATCGCCGCAGTCGTGCTGCGCCCGGACTTTCCGCGCAATGCGCTCGGAAAGATCCAGAAGGGCCAGCTGCGCGCTGAGTATCGGGATCACCGGCTCGCGAAGTAATTCATCCAACCATCACCCACCAACGTCAGTTCCAACCCCAGACAAAGGCTCGACCATGATTTCACGCCGCTCCATACCCCTGCTCCTGGCCGCGTTGTTCGCGGCTAACCACGCTTACGCGCAACCGTCCAAGACCGTCAAGATCGGCGCCATCTATCCGATGACGGGCTCCGCCTCATTCCTGGGCATCCCCGAGGAGCGGGCGCTTCGCATGCGGCTGGACGAGGTCAACAAGGCCGGCGGCGTGAACGGCCACAAGCTGGAACTGATCGTCTATGACACCGAGGGCAACGGCACCAAGGCCGTGCAGCAGCTGCGCCGCCTCATCGAATCCGACAAGGTGGACGTGGTGTTCGGCCCCTCCAGCTCGGGCGAGGCGCTGCAGACCATCGAACTGGTGAACGAGGCCAAGGTGCCGCAGATTGCGCACGGCGGCACGGAAAAGCTGGTCACGCCCACGACGAAATACGTTTTCAACTCCGTCCCGACCGACCGTGTCGCGATTGCCTACGTCCTGTCTTTCTTCAAGAAGAAGGGCTACAAGACGATCGCTTTCATGAGTTCGGCCGACGGCTATGGCCAGTCCGGCAAGAACGTGCTGGAGTCGCTGCTGCCCGAGTACGGCATGAAGATCGCCACGGCCGAGGAATTCAATCGCCAGGACGCGGACATCACCGCCCAGGTGCTGCGCGCGCGCCAGAGCGGCGCGGATGCCATGCTGGTGTGGAGCGCGCTGCCGGCGCCCACCATCATTGCGCGCAACGCGCATGCCGTCGGCTATGACAAGCCGATCTTCGTGGGCTACGGCGCCGCCTCTAACGACCTGGTCGACAAGGCGGGCCCGGCCGCCGAAGGCCTGTACATCTCGTCGTTCCGCCTGCTGGCACCCGGCAGCCTGTCGGAAAACGATCCCGTCCGCCCTGTCACGATGAAGATCTATGCCGACTATTTGGCGCGCTACAAGGAAGCCCCGGCCAACTTCGCGCAGCACAGCTACGACGCGGCGCTGATCCTCGAATCGGCGATCAAGAGCATCAAGGGACCCGTCAATCGTGAGACACTTCGCGATGCGATCGAAAAGGTCAACGTGGTCGGCGCCAACGGCCACTTCAGGTTCTCGCCCACCAATCACGGGGGCCTCGACTCCTCCTCCAATCCCCTGGTCATGCTGCGTTATGTCCAGGGCAAGTGGCAGATCGCGCAGTAAAAGGGCATAAGCCGGGAGGCGGGCTGACACATGGAAAACGGCAGACGAATCGAGACCGACGATCACCAGCGGCTGGACCGCCTGCTCGCGCAGCGCAGCAGCTGTCGCGCCTTCCTGCCCACGCCGGTGCCCGAGACCACCATCCGGCAGATCCTCGAGACGGCGCAGCGCACGGCTTCGTGGTGCAACGCCCAGCCATGGCGCGTCGTCTTGACACGAGGCGACGCGACGGATCGCTTCCGGCGCGCCTATGCCGAAGCTGCTGTGGCGACGCCTGCGCATCCCGATTTCGCCTTCCCGCCGGAATACCTCGGCGTCCATCTGGAGCGGCGGCGCGAATGCGGCTGGCAACTCTATGAAAGCCTGGGCATAGCCCGCGGAGACCGTGAGGCCGCGCGCCGCCAGGCATTGCAGAACTTCGAATTCTTCGGCGCGCCGCATGTCGCGATGATCACGTGCGAAGCGCACCTGGGCGTGTACGCCGCCGTGGACTGCGGGGCCTACGTGGCCAACTTTCTCCTTGCGGCTACTTCGTTGGGCCTGGGTTGCATTGCGCAGGCGGCGCTGGCCTCGCATCCGGATGTGGTGCGGCGCCACTTCGGGTTGCCGGAGAGCCAGCGGGTGGTGTGCGGCATCTCGTTCGGCTTTGCCGATACCGCGCACCCGGCGAATTCGTTCCGCACTCGCCGAGCCGGGCTCGAGGAAGTGGTCACCTGGGTCGATTGAACTTCGGCGATCACTCGTCCAGCGCGATGACATTGCGGCCGCGAATTCGGCCCTCGATCACGTCGTCGATCACCTGGGGCAGCTCGGCGAAGGACCTCACCTGGCGGATGCTGTCCAGGTGACGCGGCCGCAGGTCGGTCGCGAGCCGCCGCCAGACGTGTTCGCGCAGCGCGGGCTCGTTGTCCGAATTCACGCCGATGAGGCGGAGGCCGCGCAGGATGAAGGGCAGCACCGTGGTCGTGAGCTCGAAGCCCGCCGCGTTGCCGATGCTGGCGATCACGCCATCCTTGTGCATCGTGCGGGTCAGGGCGGCCAGCGGCTCACCGCCGAGCGAGTCGACCGCGGCAGCCCATAGCGCCTTCTCCAGCGGCCGTGTCGCGGCCGGCAGGTCAGCGGAGGCGATCACCTCCTTGGCTCCCAGGTCCTTCAGGTACTGGGCCTGGGCGGGCTTGCCCGTGACGGCGACGACTTCGTATCCGCGCTGCGCAAGGATGTCGATGCTGATGCTGGCGACGCCGCCCGTGGCGCCGTTGACGAGCACCTTTCCTCGCGCGGGCGACGTGCCGTTGAGTTCCATGAGGTCCACCGCCAGGGCCGCCGTATAGCCGGCCACCCCAATGGTGATCGCGTCCAGGCTGCTCAGCCCGTGGGGCACATGGTTGACCCAATCGGCCGGCACGCGCGTGCGCTGCGCGTAACCGCCGTGCTGCGCCACGCCAAAGCCGTGGCTGTGCACGATGACTTCGTCGCCGGCCTTGAACCGCGGGCTCTGCGACGATTCCACGACGCCGACCGCGTCGATGCCGCCGACGCACGGAAAGCGGCGGATGATCTTGCCCTTGCCCGTCGCCGCGAGCGCGTCCTTGTAGTTGACGCTCGCATGGCTGATGCGCACCACCACGTCGCCGGGGTCGAGCTGACTGGAATCCAGCGTGGTAAAACCGGAGCGCACGGCATCGGCGCTGCCCTCGATGAGATAGGCCTTGAATGAGTTCATGATCGTTCCTTCAAGGTAAATCTTACGCCTGTCCCCAGTGCCGCCGCGCCAGCCACCCGCCATTGGAAGGAGCAACATGTTATTGCAGACACCGCCCGAGAGCGAAGGCGCGACGCGCCTCTTCCAGGAGGACATCGCGAGCCGAGGCCACGTGATGAACCTCAGCCGGGCCTGGGCCTGGCGGCCCGATGTCGCGGATTCTTTCCTGGCCTTGCGCACCTTGCTCACGTCGAATTCGAGCCTGACGGCCAGGGAGCGCGCCGTCCTGGTCTGCAGCGCGGCGTCGAGCCTGGGTGACGCGTATTGCTCGCTCGCATGGGGGACGATGCTCGCGTCAGCGTCCGATGGGGCGACCGCAGCCGCCATCCTGCAGGCTTCGGATGCTGCCGACCTCGCGCCCCGAGAAATGGCGCTCGCCCGGTGGGCACGGCAGGTCGTGAACGACCCGAACGGCACGGCCGCGAAGGATGTCGAATCGCTGCGCGCGGCGGGGCTGTCGGACAAGGAAATCTTCGAGGCCACCGTGTTCGTGGCGTTCCGTCTCGCCTTCTCGACGGTGAACGACGCCCTGGGCGTCAACCCCGACTGGCAGGTGGCGCAGGGCGCGCCGCCAGAGGTGCGTGAGGCGGTGACTTACGGGCGCGCGGTCGCCGTCCAAGGTTGAGGCAGAGGTGAAGCATCATGTGCCGCAACATCAAGACCCTTTCCAACTTCGAGCCACCCGCCACGGAGCTTGAAATCCGGGATGCGTCGCTGCAGTTCGTCCGCAAACTGAGCGGCTTCAACGTTCCGTCAAAGGCGAATGAAGCCGCCTTCGAGCGCGCGGTGGAGGAGGTCGCAGCCTCGCCCCGAACCTTGATCGCATCGCTTGTGACGACGGCGCAACCCAGGAACCGTGAAGTCGAAGCGGCCAAGGCGAAGGCCAAAGCCGCTTTCCGGTTCGGGTTGGATCCGGCCGGACGGCCCTAGCGCCGTTCCTGCGCGATACGCGCCACCGCGTCGATCTCCACGAGCGCGCCGAGCGGCAGGCGCGATACCTGCACGCATGCGCGTGCGGGGTAGTCTTCCGGGAAGTAGCGCGTGTACACCTCATTCACGGCGGAGAAGTCGTCCATGTCCGTGAGGTACACGGTGGCTCGCACCACCGAATCAAGCCCCGCTCCCGCGGCGTGAAGGATTGCCTTGATGTTGGCCAGCGCCTGGTCGGCTTGCGTTGCCGCGTCCGCGCCCACCATGGTGCCGGTCGCGGGGTTGAGCGCAACCTGCCCGGACGTCCAGACCCAGCCATCCATGGCGACACCTTGCGAGTAGGGGCCCTTCGCGGAAGGCGCTTCGGCGGTGTGGATGATCGATTTGCCCATGTGGATTCCCCTTGAAGATCATGCAACGATCGCATCGAGTTCCGGGCGCATGCGCACGCACTCCACCGCGCTCGGCTCGTTTCGCGCACCCACGAAGACCGCGGGCTGCGTCTTGCTGCGGTTCACCGCCACATGCGGGACATTGGGCGGGATGAACAGGTAATCCCCTGGCCCCGCGACATCCCTGTGTTCGAGGTTTGCGCCGCTCCACAGCTCGATGTCGCTGCCGCTCAAGACGTAGAACGCCGATTCGTGAAGCTCATGCACGTGGGCGCGTGTCCGCTCGCCGGGCGGCAGCGTGACCAGGCCGAGGAAGAGCGTTCGCGCGCCGACGGTCTCGCCGTTGATGCCTGGCGCATAGACGGTGCCTTGCTCACTGCGGAAGGGCTGGCCGCCGCGCACGACGCGGGCCGCAGGGGATGTGACGGTGGTGTCCATGCTGTCTCCTTTGAAATCAGGTGATGGAAGACTAGGCGCGCGGGGGCGAGGAGTCATGAAGGTTCTCCGAAATATTCCGAAACCAGCCCCCTAAAATCTGGCGATGCTCGAACAGCGCTATGTGTTTGGCCCGTTCACCCTGGACGCAGACCGAGGTGCGCTGCTGCGCGACGGCCAGCCCGTCGGCATCGGGCAGCGGGGCGTGCTGCTGTTGGCGGCCCTGGCCCGCGCCAACGGCAACGTGGTGGCCAAGGCCGAGCTCATCGATGCCGCTTGGCCGCGCGCCGTGGTGGAGGAAAGCAACCTCACGGTGCAGATCGGCGCGTTGCGAAAGTTGTTGGGCACCCCAGCGGATGGCGGGGATTACATCGCGACGGTGGCCCGCGTGGGCTATCGCTTGGGCGTTCCTGTAGCGCTGCGCGAGGAAGAGGTGGCCCCTGCCGCCGCGCCTTCGATCGCCGTGTTGCCGCTGGTGAACCTGAGCGGAGACCCGCAGCAGGAGTATTTTGCCGACGGCATGACCGAGGACATCATCATGGCGCTGTCGCGTTTCCGGTGGTTCCAGGTGATCGGCCGCAGCGGCAGCTTCGCCTTCAAGGGCATGCATGGCGGCGCGCGCGAGGTGGCCCGCAAGCTGAACGTCCGGTACGTCCTCGAAGGGAGCGTGCGCAGGTCGGCCGCGCTCGTTCGTATTTCAGTGCAGCTTGTCGATGCGGCAAGCGAAGGCCAGCTCTGGGGCGAAAAATACGAGATCGGGCTGACGGAGGTCGCCGCGGTGCAGGACGCCATCGCCCAGCAGGTCGCGGGCGCCGTGGAGCCCGAACTGTTGCGCCTGGAGTCTGCAGCCGGCGCGGTTCGACGCCAGCAGGGCGATCCGACTGTGCGGGATCTTGTGCATCGCGGCACGTGCCTCTTCCACCAAGTGACGCAGCCCACGCATCTTCAGGCGCGTGAGTTGTTCCGGCAGGCGTGCGCCGCCAACCCTGCGTTCGGCCAGGCGCACTTCTGGCTGGCACGCGTGAGTGCCGGCATCGTCGCCTACGGCTGGAGCGCCACGCCCGAGGCGGATCTGCAGGAAGGAATCTCTTCAGCCATCCTCGCCATCCACGCCGATGAGAAGGACCCCTATGCACACTACGGCCTGGCCATCGTCAGCGTCTACGCCAACCGCGCCGACCAGGCAATCCGCGCGGCCCAGCGCGCCGTGGAATTGACGCCGGGCTTCGCGTTGGGCCATCTCGTCCTGGGCATGGCGCGCCTGCACTCCGGTGACGCGCACGGTGCCATCGCGCCGCTGACGCGTGGTCTGCAGCTCAACCCGTTCGATCCGCAGAATTTCGTCTGGTACAACACGCTCGCCTACGCCCACTTGTTTGCCGGCGATGCGGGCACCGCTTTGCAGTTCGCGGCGCGTGCCCAGGACGTGCGGCCAGATTGGTCGCCCGCTGTCGTGACGGAACTCTGCTGCCACGGCGCACTCGCTCACGCCGATGCAGCAAGTGAAGCGCATCGCCGGCTTCGGGCGATGTCGACTGCGACCGGCGACACCCTCGCGCCGCTGAAGCATCGCAACCCGCAGTGGGCGCAAGCCATCGCCGGCTGGCTGCGGGCCGCTGCCCGTTAGCGCCGCTTGCGCGACTCGGCGGGCGGTGCCGCCGGTTGCCGCCACGGCGCCGACGCGAATTTCTCGAACAGGAAGTCCACCATGGCCGTGACCTTCGGCAGGCGGTGCCTGTCGCGCGGCATCAGCACGTGCAGCGGCACCGGCTCGACGTGGTGGCAGTCGGCCAGCACGGGCACCAGCCGGCCGCTGGCCAGGCTCGCGCCCAGCATCACATCCACCAGGCGGATGATGCCCAGGCCCGCCAACGCCATTTGCATAACCGTTTCCGCGTTGTTGGCCGTGTGCTGTCCGCGCACTTCGATAGTTCGCACACCCGTGGGGCTCTCGAAGGGCCAGAGGGCCAGTTCCGCGTGCTCGAGAAGGCGAATGCAGTTGTGTCCGGCGAGGTCGTCGGGCGTTCGCGGCATGCCGTGCGCCTTCAGGTAGGACGGCGATGCGCAGATGACCCGCTGCAGCTCGCAGAGCGGGCGCGCGACAATGAGCGTGTCGCCCTTCATGCCCTGGATGCTGCCGGGCCGCAGCACGATATCCGCGCCTTCGTCCATGTCCAGCCGCGCGAGGTCGAGCCGCCTTTCGGCTACGGTCAGTTCCAGGTCGACTTCCGGGTAGCGAGCACAGAACTCGGGAAGGATCGTCGTCAACTGGTGCAGGCCCATCGCCATCCCGCTATGCAGGCGCAGTACGCCGCGCGGTGCGAGGCTGGCGCTCGCGGCTTCCAGCTCGGCCTCTTCGATCTCCGCCAGGATGCGCTGGGCGCGCCGGAAAAAATGATCTCCTTCGGGTGTCAGGCTCAAGTGGCGGGTTGTGCGATGAAGGAGTCGCACTCCCAGCCGCATCTCCAGGCGCAGCACGACCTTGGACACCGCCGACGGCGTCAGTCCGAGGTGGCGTGCCGCAGCAGAGAAGCTTCCACCCTCAACAGATGCCACGAAAGCGGCGAGTTCTCCGGGACGATCGATCGGGCTCGGGCGGCTCATTTGTGCCTCACTGTCCAAAGTGTTGGTCCAGCCAAGGGGATTGTAGGCTGCAGCGAGTGGAATTAACCTGACGGCAGGCAATACGGAAAGGAGCCTGCATATGGAAACCCGCTATTACGACCCCGCATTGCGGATCGATCACGAGGTGGTGAAGGCCCATGCCCTCGCGCTGCGCAACGAGGCTATCGACTCGTCCTGGAGGCAGCTCGTATCGAAGGTGTCCGGACTCATCGACGGCTTGCGCCTGAATGCGACTTCACCCTCTGGCCAGCCCGGGAAGGCGCACTTCGACCACAGGCGTCACCGGTTGGGCTGACTGGGCGGCCAGTTCTCCTCCAGCTCGTAGGCGATCGAGCGGGCCAGGCCTTCGAGATCCGGGAACAGAGTAGCCTGCGTGATGTTCATCCGGTAGAGCTCGTGCATGGCCTCGCCCCGGACTTCCGGGCCGATCAATACCCGCTCGACCAGCGCCTGCCCGTGTGAGTATTCGTCCAGCAGCAAGTCCAGCGGCTTGTCGAGGACGCCGGGCACGACCAGCAGCCCCGATTGGGCGACCAGCCTGCGATCCATTTCCCGCGGTTCTCCGAACCATACGACCGGCAGCTTGTTGATGGCGAAATGCCGTTCGAAGTTGCCGGGCACGCGCGGGTCTATCGCATCGCGCGTCAGGGTGGGGTCGAAGTCCGGCCCTGCCGCCCAGATCCAGGGGGTGTTGAGCGCGTACACCGCAGCCGGGCCTCCCGCCTTTTCCAGCGCGAAGAATGCCGCCACGAAAGGCGATTTGGTGAAATCGAGCAGGCGGGTGGGTGCGCCATGGTGCTGCATCATGGCGAGGCAGCGCAGGTCGTCGACCAGCACCGATTTGTCCGACAGGTACACATGGGCCTTGCGGCGGAAGATCCGGATGGCCCGCTCCTCGCGCTGGCGCCACTGGTCGCGCGGCACGTTGTTCTGGGACAGGCGCCGGGGCAGGGCGCTCAGCAAGGGCCAGCTGGCATCGGCTTGCCCCCTGAAAGCCCAGCCGTCGCGCGTGGCGATGTAGTCGTTGAACTGCGACCAGGACTGCACGCGGACTTCTTTCATGGATGCGATTTTGCTCCTGTTGGGGACCCGGCTTCCTTGTAGTGCGAGCGGATCGCGTCGACCAGCGCCTCGGCATAGGCGGGCAAACTTTCGTTGTCCCGCACGAGGATGTAGCGCTCGCGGACGCTCCAGGCGTCCGTCAGCTCGACCAGCGCGAGGTTCATGCTGCCCTGATTGCGGCGCGCCGCGCTCTCGGGCACGACGCCCACGCCAACGCCGGCGCCGATCATGCGGCACATCGCGTCGAAGCTGCTCAACTGGATGCGCAGCTTGAGCTGCCGGCCCAGTTGGCTCGTCATGTTGGACAGGAAGGTTTCCAGCGTGCTGCCCTGTTGCATGCCGACGGCGTCCTCGTCCAGTGTCTCCGCGAAGCCGATGCGCCTACGCCGCGCGAATGGGTGGCGGCGCGAAGTGACCAGCACCAGGCGGTCGGTGCTGAAGTGGATCGAGCGGAGGTTGAGCGTATCGACCGGCCCGGCCACGATGCCGATGTCAGACCGGCCCACCAGCACTCCCCGCGGAATCTCAGCGTTCGGTTTCTCCTGAAGGTCTATGCTGACCCGCGGGTTGGCCGAGAGGAAGCCCGGCAGGATCTCCGGCAGGAAATCGGTGACGGCCGTGGTGTTCGCGAACACTCGGACGTGACCGCCCAGGCCCTCGCCATACTCCAATAGGTCTGCCCGCAGCTGATCGGCCTGCCGTAACACGCCGCGCGCATGGTGAAGGAACGCCTCACCGGGCGGCGTGAGACGAACGCCCCGGGCTTCGCGGGCAAAAAGCAGAAGGCCGGACTGGGCCTCGAGCGCCTTGATGCGCGCGCTGGCGGCGGCCAGCGAAAGGTTTTGCCGCGCCGCCGCGCGGGTGAGGTTGCGCTCCTCGGCCGTGAGCACGAAAAGGCGCAGGTCGGTGAGGTCGAACTGGATGGGAGGTGCAGCCAAGCCTTCAGTTTATCCGAAGGCTCGCTTCCAAATTGACAGATGGCGCGCCAGGTCCAAATGGGCCACGATGAAGGGTGCCAACCGGAAAACACCCATGCTCAAGACCACCCCCGACCAGTACCAGGAAATCCGCGACGCGGTGCGTGCGCTCTGCGCCGAATTTCCCGGCGAATACCACCGCAAGATCGACGAAGCCCGGGCCTACCCGGAGGCATTTGTCGATGCGCTCACCAAAGCCGGCTGGCTGGCCGCGCTGATCCCCGCTGAGTACGGCGGCTCCGGGCTCGGGCTGGCGGAAGCCTCCGTCATCATGGAAGAGATCAACCGCAGCGGCGGCAATGCCGGCGCCTGCCACGGCCAGATGTACAACATGGGCACGCTGCTGCGCCATGGCTCCAAGGCCCAGAAAGACCTGTACCTGCCGAAGATCGCCTCGGGCGAATGGCGCCTGCAATCCATGGGCGTGACTGAACCCACTACCGGCACCGATACGACCAAGATCAAGACCACGGCGGTGAAGAAGGGCGACCGCTACGTCATCAACGGCCAGAAGGTCTGGATCTCGCGGGTCCAGCACTCTGACTGGATGATCCTGCTCGCGCGCACCACGCCGCTCGCGGATGTGAAGAAGAAGTCCGAGGGCATGTCGATCTTCATGGTGGACCTGCGCCAGGCCGAGAAGACAGGCATGACGGTGCGGCCGATCCCGAACATGGTGAACCACGAGACCAACGAGCTGTTCTTCGAGAACCTCGAGATTCCCGCCGAGAACCTGATCGGCCAGGAGGGCATGGGGTTCAAGTACATCCTGGACGGGCTGAACGCCGAGCGCACGCTCATCGCGGCGGAATGCATCGGCGACGGCTACTGGTTCATCGACCGCGTGAGCAAGTACGTGAGCGAGCGCGTGGTGTTCGGCCGCCCGATCGGCCAGAACCAGGGCGTGCAGTTCCCGATCGCCGAGAGCTACATCGAGGTCGAGGCCGCCAACCTGATGCGCTTCAAGGCCTGCAGCCTGTTCGACGCGAACCAGCCCTGCGGCGCCGAGGCCAACATGGCCAAGTACCTCGCCGCGAAAGCCTCGTGGGAGGCGGCCAACGCCTGCCTGCAGTTCCACGGCGGCTTCGGCTTCGCCAACGAGTACGACGTGGAGCGCAAGTTCCGCGAGACGCGCCTCTACCAGGTGGCGCCGATCTCCACCAACCTGATCCTGAGCTACGTGGCCGAGCACCTGCTGGGCCTGCCGCGCTCGTTTTAAAAAAATGGTTGCCGCAAGACCCCTGGACGGCATCACCGTCGTCTCGCTGGAGCACGCTATTGCCGCTCCGTTCTGCTCGCGCCAGCTTGCCGACCTGGGCGCCCGCGTCATCAAGGTCGAGCGCCCCGGCGCCGGCGACTTCGCGCGGGCCTACGACACGCGCGTGAAGGGCATGGCGTCGCACTTCGTGTGGACCAACCGCTCCAAGGAAAGCCTCTCGCTGGACTTGAAGCAGCCCGCCGCGCTCGCCGTGCTGGAAGAACTGCTGGAAGGAGCCGACGTGCTGGTGCAGAACCTCGCGCCCGGAGCCTCGGCGCGCATGGGCCTGGGCTGGGACGCGCTCAGCGCGAAGCATCCGCGGCTTATCGTCTGCGACATATCGGGTTATGGCGAGGACGGGCCCTATCGCGACAAGAAGGCCTACGACCTGCTGATCCAGAGCGAGGCGGG
>JAQZBU010000162.1 GCA_029237735.1 Ramlibacter sp.
ACGCGTGCCGCAGCGCTATCGCATCGGCGCCGAAGGCCAGGGCTTCATCTACCAGATGCAGCAGTTCCAGGAGGAGCGCCTCTGGGCGGCCGCGAGCTGCCTGCAATCGCTCACCAACTGCATCCAGTGGACAGTGGAGTGGGCGCAGGAGCGCAAGATGTTCGGTGCCACGCTGGCCGACCAGCAGTGGGTGCAGTTCAAGCTGGCGGAGCTGAAGACCGAAGTGGAATGCCTGCGCGCGTTGACGTACCGCGCCGGCGAGCTCTATGTGAGCGGCCAGGATGTGCTGGAGCTTGCGTCCATGGCCAAGTTGAAGGCCGGGCGCCTGAACCGCATCGTCTCCGACACCTGCCTGCAGTTCTGGGGCGGCATGGGATTCACATGGGAGAACAAGGTCTCGCGCATGTACCGCGATGGCCGCCTGGCTTCCATCGGCGGCGGTGCCGACGAGGTGATGCTGGGCATCCTCGCGAAAATCATGGGCATCGCCAAGCGCCCGGTTGACACTCCCTCTCCCTCCGGGAGAGGGCGGGGGTGAGGGCAGTGCGCATCGCGCGCCTCCTCATCGCCAATCGCGGCGAGATTGCCCGCCGCGTCATTCGCACGGCGCAACGCATGGGCATTGAGACCGTCGCCGTCTATTCGGACGCCGACGCGAACGCGCAGCATGTGCGCGAAGCGACGACGTCGTTTGCGCTCGGCGGCAACGCCTCGGCCGACACGTACTTGCGCATCGACAAGATCATCGCGGCGGCGAAGGCCACCGGCGCCGATGCCGTTCACCCCGGCTACGGCTTCCTGAGCGAGAACGCCAATTTCGCACAGGCTGTCATCGACGCGGGACTGACGTGGGTCGGGCCGCCGCCACAGGCGATCCGCACGCTGGGCAGTAAATCCTCCGCCAAGGAACTGGCGTTGGCGCGCGGCGTGCCTTGCCTGCCCGGTTATCAGGGCGAAGATCAGTCCGACACCCGATTCGAAATGGAAGCTCAACGCATCGGCTTCCCGCTGATGGTGAAGGCAGCGGCAGGAGGCGGGGGCCGCGGCATGAGGCTAGTCACGCAGGCACCGCAGCTCGCGCCCGCGCTGCAAAGTGCGCGTTCGGAGGCAGAGTCGGCCTTCGGCTCCGGCGAACTGCTGCTGGAGCGCGGGCTGCTGGCGCCCCGTCACGTCGAAGTGCAGGTCTTCGCCGATGCGCAAGGCCATTGCATCCACCTGGGCGAGCGCGACTGCTCGGTGCAGCGGCGCCATCAGAAGATCATCGAGGAGACACCCAGCCCTGCCGTGGACGCCGCACTGCGCGAGCGCATGGGGCGCTGCGCGGTGGAGCTGGCGCAGGCGGCGGGCTATGTCGGCGCGGGGACGGTGGAGTTTCTGGTGGACGCGCACCCGCACCCCAACGCTCTCCCAGTGGGAGAGGGGGCCATACCTTTCTTTCTCATGGAGATGAACACGCGGCTGCAGGTGGAGCATCCGGTGACGGAGGCCGTGACGGGGCTGGACCTGGTCGAGTGGCAACTGCGGGTGGCGCAGGGCGAGCCGCTGCCGCTCTCCCAAGCGGAAGTCAGCTTCAATGGCCACGCGATCGAAGTTCGCCTGTGCGCGGAGGACGAGCACTTCACGCCGCACTCTGGCGCCGTTATGCATTTTCTCCCTCCCCCACTGGGGGAGGGCGGGGGTGGGGGCACGCGCTTCGACCACGCCGTCTTCGAAGGCCTGCAAGTCTCCCCCCACTACGACTCCATGCTCGGCAAGCTCATCGTCCACGCGCCCACGCGCGGCGAAGCTATCGCCCGGCTCGCGTCCGCGCTCGACCGCACCGAAATCCTCGGCCTGCCCACCAACCGCCGCTTCCTCGCGGCCTGCCTGCGGCACCCGGAGTTCCAGGCCGGCGACGCGCTGATCCCCTTTCTCGACCGCCACGCGCCCGCGTTGCGCGAGGCGCTCGCGCTCGAGGAGCAGAATATCGCGGTGGAGTGCGGCCTGGCCGCACTGTGGAGCCAAGGCAACAGTCTCCGCCCTCTCGCGTGCACGTTCCCGCGACCAGTGCGCTTGCGACACCGTGATCACATCCTCTCGCCCCAGGTGCGCGAGCAGGCGGATGGCTCGCTCGAAGTCATACAGGACGGACAAGTCGCACGTGCAGCACGGCGCCGTTGACCTCGTTGTGGCCGATGCCTCGTTCGAGCCTGCTGCCTCCGGCTCTGCCACGGCAGCAAACGAACTGCGGGCGCCGTTCAACGGCAAGGTGATCGCGATCAAGGCGCGGCCCGGCGCGACCGTGGCGCGGGGCGATACGCTGCTCGTGCTCGAATCGATGAAACTCGAACACGCGCTGGGCGCATCGCGCGACGGCGTCATCAAGTCCGTGCACGTCGAGCCAGGCCAACAGGCCGCGACCTCGCAGGTGCTGGTGACTTTCGAGGCGCTGCAATGAACGCCGAGCTGCAGCAGGACATCGCAGTGCTGACGGACGCCGTGAGGCGCTTCACGCTGGAGCGCATTGCGCAGCAGGTGGTGCAATGGGACGAGGCCGGCGAATTCCCGCGCGAGCTGTACCGCGAAGCAGCCGTGGTGGGGCTGTTGGGGCTCGGCTATCCCGAAGCGCTCGGCGGCACCCCCGCGCCCTTCGCGCTGCGCAATACAGTTTCCACGACCATGGCCCGCCATGGCGGCAGCGGCGGCATCATGGCCGGCCTGTTTTCGCTGAACATCGGCCTGCCGCCGGTGTTGCGCCACGGCTCGGCGCAGGTGCAGCAGGAGGTGATTCCGCCCGTGCTCCGTGGTGAGAAGATCGCGGCACTGGCGATCACCGAGCCGGGTGGCGGCTCAGACGTCGCTGCGCTGCGCACGACGGCGCGCCGGGACGGTGGCGACTGGGTGATCGATGGCGAGAAGGTCTTCATCACCTCCGGCATGCGCGCCGACTGGATCACGATGGCGGTTCGCACCGGCGACCCCGGAAGCAAGGGCGCGGGCGGCATCTCCATGATCGTCGTTCCCGGCGACACGCCTGGCCTCTCGCGCACAGTCCTCGACAAGATGGGTTGGTGGTGTTCAGACACCGCGCACCTGCGCATGGACAAGGTGCGCGTGCCGGCGCGCTTCCTGCTCGGCGAGGAGGGCGGAGGCTTCAAGATCATCATGAGCAACTTCAACGGCGAGCGCCTGGGCATGTCGGCCATGGCGCTCGGCTTCGCACAGGCCTGCTTCGATGAAGCACTGGATTGGGCGCGCCAGCGCAAGGCCTTCGGCGGCGCCCTGGTGGAAAAACAGGTGATCCGCCACAAGCTGGTGGACATGCAGATGCGCATCGCGTCGACTGAGGCGTGGCTCGCGGCCGTGACACAGCTCGCCGACGAAGGGAAATTGGAATCTGACCCCGATTGTGTTGCGCAGGTGTGCATGCTGAAGAACCACTCGACGCAGGCCATGCAGTTCTGCGCCGACCAGGCGGTGCAGATCCTGGGCGGCATGGGCTACATGCGCGGCATGAAGTGCGAGCGGATCTACCGCGAGGTGAAGGTCATGATGATCGGCGGCGGGGCCGAGGAAATCATGAAGGACCTCGCTGCACGACAATTGGGGCTATGAGCAAGAACAAGACTGCCGTTGCAAACGCTCCCGAATTCGAGCCCGAATTCGTCGCGAGCCTCAAGGGGATTTTCGAGGACAAGATCCTCTTCAACCGCGTGCTGGGCCTGAAGATCACCACTCTCCTGCCCGAAGGCGTCACGGGCCGGATCGGGATGAAGCAGGATCTGGTCGGCCATTTCAGCCACAACCGTCTGCACGGGGGTGTGATCAGCGCCGGGCTGGACGCCATCGCAGGCCTGGCCGTTATGGCCGCGATCGGAGCGCGCCACATGGACGAGCCGCCGCTGCAGCGACTGCAGCGCTTCGGCAAGCTGGGCACGATTGATCTACGCGTGGATTACCTGCGCCCGGCCATAGGTGAGACTTTCGAGCTTAGCGCGCAGGTGATGCGCCTGGGCTCGCGCGTAGCTTCCACGCGCATGGAGTTCCGGGGTGCGGACGGCGAGTTGCTCGCCACGGGTGCCGCGGCTTATATCGTTTCTTGAGGGCCGACTTAAAAGGGTAGTGGGCGCTAAGGCGTCACTGCCATGGTGTTCTCCCACCTTCGTATAGGTACGGAACTTTCAGTTCCCCTTGAATAATGAAAAGCTAACAAAGGGGGGAATATGAAACGGATAAATCTATTGGCTCTTTCAATGCTTGCTTGCTCGGGCGCTTTCGCGTCCCAAGTCCAGCTCGCTTCCGTGCCCACGGGCTGGAAACTCGAGAACTACGTCGGCGGCCGGGTGGCGCTGTGGAACACGGGCTCACCTTGCTATGGCGGCATGCTGAACCTCGCGGCCGGTGCAACTCAGAATGATCACTCGAGGCTGTTCGCAGCCGTCGTTGCTGGAAAGACAGCGGGAAAGACCGTGTTCGTCATGTACGAGACCTCGGATTGCACGATTCTGAGCTTTGGCTTGCAAAATTGAAGGGAGGCAATGTGGCCAACACAAAAAGGGACCTGATTGGAAGTGTGAAACGCGGCGCAGGGCACCTCGTTGCGTGCATGGCGTTCTTTGTTAGCGGTGCACAGGCTCAAAGCATTCACTTCAATGACTTGAGCAAAGCTCCGCCCGACGTTGTTGAAAAGGCGAAGATGGGCGTATCGCAGGACTTGAATGTGGTGCTCGATTCTGAGGCCATTTACCGCCGGGCGGCTGAAAAGCGCCGCGGCCGGGGCCTACAGTTCAGTGACCAACAATCTAGCGATGAAACTGCTGCAGAACTGGGCGAATTAAAGGCAGGCACATTCCCCGGCGGACGTCTTGGCGATGCCATTGTTCTTGAAGATCACAAACACGTTGCTGTGCTGTTCGTACGCGTGCCCAACTTCAGTGCGTTGGCTCGCATCATTGCAGATCCGAGAGTCGTTGCCGTTGAGCCGAACAAAGTGTACGTTCCCTGGCTCGGCCAGAGTCTACCGCTGATAGGTCAGCCCTCTGCACTATCGGGCGGCAAGACCGGTGCGGGCTATCGCGTGGCGGTTTTGGACTCCGGCGCAAATTTCAGGTACCCATCATTCAACGTAGACTTGAGCTCTGGTTACGGCTGCCGGTTCAAAGGCGATGCTTACCTGACTGGTCCATATATTGGGGAGCCGGGCTGCAGGCTTTCAAATGCTATAAATTTTCAGTCTGGCGATTCATTCGGGGAAGTGGACCCGAACATGCCACACGGCAGTAACGTCGCGCTCATAGTCGCCGCTGTCGCGCCAGGTGCGAAGATAGATGCGCTCCGCGTCATGTACAAAACGGCGGACGGAAAGGTAAATACAGACACGACAGCAGTCAAGAGAGCAATGGATTGGGTGCTTGCAAATTACAGCAAACCGCCGGGCCGAATTGTTGCAATCAACCTTAGTTTTGGCTCTGTACTGACGCACAGTTCGAAGTGCTCCAGTACCTATTCCGAATACTTCAATTCCCTCAGAGACAAAGACATAATGCCGGTCGTCGCTTCAGGCAACGAAGGCGCGACAAACGGCATCTCGGATCCGGCGTGCGCCAATGGCGCAATTGCAGTCGGTGCTGTGTACGACGCCAACCTGTCATACGCCCAGTCCTACAAGAATTACTCGGGAGCGTCTTTGTGTACCGACACGACAACAGCTGCCGACAAAGTCGGGTGTTTTTCCAATAGCAGTTCGCTGATCTCGCTGCTTGCTCCGGGAGCAAGAATATCCACCGAGGGCTTGGGCTTCGCTGGGACTTCCCAGGCGGCACCACATGTCGCCGGTGCCGCCGCCGTCCTCCAGCAGGCGTTTCCGAGTAACTCGCTAAATGACATAGTTCTTCGCATGACCTCATCGGGGAAAACCATCACCGATCCCAGAAGCGGCATAAGGAAACCCCGGCTGAATCTGAGTGCCGCGCTCGCCACGACGAGTATCGGAGATGGAGGTGGGACGACAACTCCCGGGGCAGTTGCTGCGGTGAACGCCGTGCTAGGCATTACTCTCGTCGAATAGCCAGGCGCGTTCAACAGTTGCGCTGCGCTCAGACAGTGTGCGGCTTCGTGGTCAGGTACACCGTACCAGTGAAGCTGGATATCGTCACGCCGTCGCCCTTGCACACATCCACCCGGTACACCGCGATCTTGCGCGAGCGCGATACCTCGACGGACGTGGCTACCAGCCGGTCGCCGACGTGGCTCGCCTGCTGGAAGGTGAGGTGGGTGTCGATGCCGGCGGCAATCACGCCATAGGAATTCGCCGCGAGCCCGAAGGCCGTGTCGGCCAGTGCGAAGACGATCCCGCCGTGGCAGGTGCCGTTGAAGTTGATGTGGTGGGGCTGCAGCGTCACTTCCACTGTCGCCGTGCCCCGGTCGGCGTGAGTGCACACGATGCCGGACCAGCGCAGGAAGGGGTCGGCCGCCGCCAGCTGCTTGACGCGCTGGCCGATGGCGTTGTCGCGCTCTTGGGCGACCGGCTGCCGGGCCTGCAGGCGGTGGCCGCGGCCCGCCGCTGTCGCGTGCGCATCGATCGCGTCGGCCAGAGCCGCGATGCCTGACCCGGTGGTGGCCGATGAGGCGAGCACCGGCACTTGCCAGCTTCCCGCGGCACTGGCCGCGCGCAGGTGCAGCATGTCTTTGAGGTCGCGCGCGGTGATATCCGCACCCGGAAGGTCGCACTTGGTCACGGCCAGCACGTCCGCAATTTCAAGGATGCCTGCCTTGATCGCCTGCACGTTGTCGCCCAGACCCGGCGCACAGGCCACGAGCCGCGTGTCGGCAACACTCATGATCTCCACTTCCGATTGGCCCGCGCCGACGGTCTCGACGATCACGGTGTCGAAACCCGCGGCGTCCAGGATGTCGACCATCGCCTCGGTGCTCGGTGCCAGGCCGCCCAGGTGCCCGCGCGACGCCACGGAACGAATGAACACGTCAGGGTGAGCGCCATTCTCGCCCATCCGGACCCGGTCGCCGAGCACGGCGCCGCCCGTGATCGGGCTGGACGGATCGACGGCGACGACTGCGATGCGCTGTCCGCGCGCCAGCAACTCGCCGAGCAGGGCATGCACCAGCGTGGACTTGCCGGCGCCGGGCGAGCCCGTCACGCCCAGCACGTGGGCGCGGCCCAGGTGCGCGGCCAGCGCCGCGGCGACCGCGGCCGGCTCGCGCTCGCCGCGCTCGACCTGGCTGATCGCGCGCGCGACGGCGCCCCGGTCGCCGGCCAACACGCCCTGCGCCCAGCCGCCGGCCTTCTCATGGAAACCCAATTCGCGCTTCACACAATCGCCTGCACGTGGCCGAAGCCCATCTCGCGCCGCAGCCTGCCGCAGATCTCGCCGTGGGTGCATCCCGCCTCCGCGGCCTCGACCACGCGCGCGAACACGTTGTCGCGCGCGTCGCCGGCCGCCCGAGCCAGCGTGTCGAGCGCGCCTTGCACCTGGCGGGCCGAGCGCTGCGCCTTCCAGGCCTTGAAGCCGTCGACGTGCGCCTGCATGGTCGCACGATCTGGGCGCGTATTGATCGGGCGGGCGCTGGCATCTTCCTCCACCTGGTAGGCATTGACGCCCACCACGGTCTGTTCGCCGCTGTCCACCTGCTGCTGGAACCGGCGCGCGGATTCGCCGATCATGCGTTGCACGAGCCCGGCTTCGACGGCCTTGTACATGCCGCCCGCGTCCTCGACGATCTTCATCACGCGCTCGATCTCGGCCTCCATCTCGTCGGTGAGCTTCTCGACGTAGAAACTGCCGCCGAGCGGGTCGATGACGTCGGTGAGGTGGGCTTCTTCGCGCAGGACGTTCTGCGTTGCAATGGCGATGCGCGCGCCGTACTCGCTGGGGCAGGACAGCGCCTCGTCATACGCGTCCGTGTGCAGGGACTGCAGGCCGCCGAGGATCCCCGCCATTGCCTGCACCGTCACACGCGCGATGTTGTTCAGCGGCTGCTGGCGCGTCAGGTCTGCACCCGAGGTCTGCCCGTGGAACTTGAAGCGCCAGGAGCGTGGATCTTTCGCGCCCAGGCGATCTCGCGTGATGCGAGTCCAGATGCGGCGCGCGGCGCGGAACTTGGCCACCTCCTCGAATAAGCTCACGGAGATGTCGAAGAAGAACGTGAAGCGCGGCAGGAATTCATCCGGGTCCATGCCGCGCTCGATGCAGTCGTGGGCGTTCTGGATCGCCGTGCAGAGCGTGAACGCCATGGCCTCGGCCGGGGTGGCCCCGGCCTGCTGCATGTGCTGGCCCACCACGGACATCGGGTTCCAGCGCGGCACATGGCGATTGCAGAACTCGATGTGGTCGCCCAGGATGCGCCGCGCACCGGGCAGCGCGAGCCGGTAGAACATGTGGTTGGCCACGTAATGGCTGAGGTAGTCGCTCTGGTTCGACGTGCCGCTCACCTGGCGCCAGTCGGTGCCGCGCCGTCGCGCCGCGACCAGCATGAAGGCCAGCAGCGTGAAGGGCGTCGGGTCGTTCTGGGCGCAGGAGGTGCGCGCGAAATCCACGCCCTGCAGGGCAGCGTTCATGTGCTCCCATGTATTGATCACCGTGCCGCAGGTGCCCAGCAGTTCGATGTGCGATTCATCCATGTCGTAGCCGCGGAAAACCGAGTTGCAGGGCAAGAGCGAAATCGCGGTGGCGCCCTGGGCCAGCACTTCGCGCAGGCGTGCGTTGTATTCCTCTGGCGTGCCCAGACCGATGAGCTGGCGCTGCGTCCATGTCCTGCCCCGGTGCATCGTGGCGTAGATGCCGCGGGTGAAGGGCGCCTGGCCGGGAACGCCGAGGTCGCTCGAGCGGTCGGCGGCGTTCCAGTCGGCGGCGGTGTACAGAGGCTTGATCGGCACGCCGGAGCGGTTCTTCACTTGCTTGTCGGTGCCGATGGTGGCGGCGTAGTCCTGTTGCCACGCCTCGTAGGCGTCGGGTTCATGCAGCAGTTTGCTGTCTATAGGCTTGTTCATGGGCGTCCTTCGAAGGCGGTTACAGCGTCACGCGCCGCGCGCGTACCCGGGCAGCCAGCTCGCGCACATAAGCCGCGATGTCCGCCATCGCGCTGCCGGGATGGAAGACGCGCGCCGCGCCGGCGTCGAGCAGGGCACGTTCGTCCTCGTCGGGCACGATGCCGCCCACGACCACGCCAACGTCGCCCAGCCCCGCCTCGCGCAACGCGGCCATCAGCTTCGGCACGATGAGATGGTCGGTCGCGAGCGATGAGATGCCGATCACGTCGACGTCTTCTTCCATCGCGAGTTTCACCACCGCGGCGATCTCCTGCCAGGGCGGCGTGTAGATGACTTCCATGCCGGCGTCGCGGAGCCCCGCGGCCACCACGCGGCTGCCGCGATCGTGGCCGTCGAAACCGATCTTGGTGACCAGCACCTTCGGAATGATCTTGTTGTTTGTGTCACTCATGCATTGACCTCCTGGCCCTGCCGCAGCAAGGCGATGAATTTGCGCGCAATGGTGCGCGGGTTGAAGCGTCCGCCTGGCCGGTACCACAGCTGCGACTGGTTCATCGCGCCGATCAGCATCAGGCGCAGCATTTCGCCGGTCGGTGCTGCGCGAGAGGGGCAGCGCGGCGATGAGGTTGGTGAAGATGGACTCGTACTGGTTCCGCAGGGCCACGAGGCTATCGTCCGCCGCGCCCACTTCGGCGGGCCGCACCCGCACCACCACCTGCGCGTAGTCGTCGTCGTGGAGGATGGCTTCCAGGTGGGCGACGCAGGCGGCCTCGAGTCGGTCCCACGGGTCCTGGTACCGGGCGATGGCGGCCTGCACGGCGTCCGAAATCTGGCGCACGCCTTTGATGTAAACCGCCACCAGCAGCGCTTCCTTGGTCTCGAAGTGGCAATAGAGGGAGCCGGGCAGCAT
>JAQZBU010000163.1 GCA_029237735.1 Ramlibacter sp.
CACGGGCCTGATCGCCAAGGCCAACAACCGCAACGTCGGGTTTTCCACGGCGACGGCCACGATCGGCATCCGCGGCACGGGGCTTGACATCAACTGCACCGGTGCTTGCGCCGGCGAGCCGGGCGGCGCGGACTCAGGGTTGACGCTCTGGACATGGCTGGGTTCCATCGCCGTGACGCCATCCGGGCAGACAGCTTTGCAGGTGCTGCAGGCGGGCCAGGGCCTGTTCATTTCCCCGAGCGGCATCCTGCCCATTACCAGCCAGCCCGCGATGGAAGGCCCCCGGCCGGACGGTGTCACCGTGCCTCCCAAGCTGTTTTCCAGCGACGCAGTCTCGGATGCCGAAGAGGGCCTGTTCGTCTTCGTGCGCGATGGCCACATCGAGATCCTGACCGCCAGCGAAGTGCTGCACCTGGGCAAGGGAGAGGCCGGGTTTGCGGGCGCGGGCGGTGACACCAGGCGGCCGGTGTCGATCCCCAAGTTCATTGACTTCGACAGCGTGCCGCTGCCGACGTCCAGAAATCCGTTGCTGGTCAGCGTGCTGGCGGAATCAGGAATCAAACCGAACAACCAGTGCAAGTAAGTTGCACGTGTGAACAAGAGGGGCTGGAACACTATGGTCACTGGGTCTCGTGCGCCTCGTTCGCGCAGCTGCAGGGGCGTGCGGCAAACCGTGTTCGCATTGGCGCTGTCAGCGGTCGCGGCCGCGGCCTATGCCCAGGCGCCGGCGGCGGCTCGCATGCCGGCTCCCGCGCCTTCACCCGTCTTCGCCATCAAGGGCTTCACGGTCACCGGCGACAACCCGCTGGGCAACGGCGACACGTCGCGCGTGCTCGCGCCGTTCCTGCGCACGGACGCCACCATGGAAACGCTGCAGAAAGCCACGGCGGCGCTCGAGGCCGCGTTGCGCGACAAAGGCTTCGGCCTGCACCGCGTGGCCCTGCCGCCCCAGCAGATCAGCGACCAGGTGACGCTCAACATCGTCAAGTTCAGCGTCGCCAAGGTCAATATCGATGGACGCAGCATTTACGACGAAGGCAACGTGCGCCGCACGCTCCCAGAACTACGCGAGGGCCACAGCCCCAATTTCAAGCGACTCGCCGTGCAGACCGCGATCGCCAACGAGAACCCCAACAAACAGATCCAGGTAGGCCTGCGCGAGGCTGACGAGCCTGACAAGATCGAGGCCACCATCACCGTCAAGGAGCAGCGTCCCTGGACGTTTGCCGCGGGCGTGTCCAACGCCGGCTCGGACTCGTCCGGCCATGACAGGCTGACGATTTCGGGCGGCCACACCAACTTGTTCAACCTCGATCACCAGTTCGTCGGCGCCTACACCACCTCGATCCAGCGCACTTCCGATGTGAAGCAGCTCGGCCTGTCGTACAAGGTTCCGCTCTATGCCCAGGGTGGCGTTATCGGCGCGAGCTACACCCGCTCTGATGTAGTGGGCAGTTTCGGCACCTTCACCAGCACCGGCGCCGGGCATACATTCGGCGTGAATTACACGATGTACCTGCCGCCCCAGGGCGGGCGCCGCAGCTACGCCTCGGTCGGCCTGGACGACAAGGTCTTCGACGCGACGGAAATCAGCGGCATCACCGTCGGGGTGGACCGCCGCAGCCGGCCCGTCACCTTCGGCTACGCCGCCCGCACCGAATCCGATACCTCGGTGTGGAACTACAACGTCGAGCTTTCCCTGAACACCGGCAGCGGCAGCCACAACGACCTCGCTTCTTACCAGAACGAGGACCCGCGCATCGACACCGTCCACTGGAAGGCCCTGCGGGGCGGGGTCAACTACGCCGCGCCCATTGCGCAGTCGTGGCTCTGGTCGGCCCGCGCGCAATTCCAGTACAGCCCCGATGTCCTCATCTCTGGCGAGCAGTTCGGCCTGGGCGGCCTCGGCTCGGTTCGGGGTAGCAGCATCGACCGCGCGATGACCGGCGACAAGGGTATCTCAGGGTCAGTCGAGGTGACCACGCCCGAGCTCGGCGCGGGCTTGCGCCTGCTGGGCTTCGTGGACGCCGGATGGCTGGGCAACAACAGCGCGAACGGCACCAGCAAGCCTTCGTCCGATCGCCTGGCCAGCATCGGCGTTGGCCTGCGCTACGTCCGCGCGCCGTTCGCTGCATCGGTTGACTACGGGCGCCTGCTCAACAGCAGCAAGGTGCCGCTGACCTTGAACTCCGCCTCTCCGCAGCGCGGCGACGACCGGTTCTACGTCAACCTGTCCGTGCGCTTCTAGTGTGCTGTCCCGTCTGTAACTGGGCGATCGCGAAACTGGCAGGCGCAGTGTGCGTGCGGCGGGCCGTGGACGGTGGGGTGGCCGACTCCGTTCGTGTCCCCCGCCGCGGGAGGCGGCTCCTGATCCCGCTACCGTCATGAACTTCCGCAACAAGCCCCTACCGGCGACACCCGCTTAAACTCGGGACATGGCCGGATTGAACCCACAGACCCCCACCCCCCGTGCACTGACGGTGCATTCGCAGTCGCGCGTGCTCGAGGTGTCGTTTTCCGATGGCGCCGAGTTCCGCCTTCCGTTCGAGCTGATGCGCATCTATTCGCCCTCGGCGGAAGTGCAGGGGCATGGCCCGGGCCAGGAGGTCTTGCAGACGGGTAAGCGCGACGTGGAGCTCACGGCGCTGGAGCCGGTTGGCAACTATGCGGTTCAGCCCACCTTCTCCGATGGCCACGACACGGGCATCTATTCCTGGGATTACCTCTATTTTTTGGGCGCCCAGCAGGATCAGCTTTGGGCAGACTACGAACGGCGGCTGAAAGATGCAGGCGTCGAGCGGGACGCACCCATGCCTCAAAAGGCCGGGCCCTCGTGCGGCCATTGATGCGGTTTAGTAACAGATCTTCCGTTTCGGAGTACGGTACCCTGCGCAACCGCGCGGATTGCCCTAGCATGCGATCATGAGCAGTACTCATTTCGGTTTCGAATCGGTCGACGAGCGCGAAAAGGCGCGTCGCGTCCGGGGCGTCTTCGACTCGGTCGCGCCCCGCTACGACCTCATGAATGACCTGATGTCCATGGGGCTACACCGCGCGTGGAAAGCCTACACGGTTCTTACGGCCAACGTGCGGCCGGGAGACAAGGTGCTGGACATTGCTGGCGGCACCGGCGACCTGGCGTTGGCTTTCGCGAAGAAGGTCGGCCCGACAGGAGCCGTCATCCACACAGACATCAACGAGGCCATGCTGCGCACGGGCCGCGACCGGCTGCTCGACGCGGGTGTCGCACTGCCGACGCTGGTCTGCGACGCCGAGAAGCTGCCGTTCGCCACCGCGAGCTTCGATCTTGTGAGCGTCGCGTTCGGGCTGCGCAACATGACGCACAAGGACGCCGCCCTGGCCGAGATGAACCGCGTGCTCAAACCCGGCGGCAGGCTGATGGTGCTCGAGTTTTCAAAGGTGGCCAAGCCGCTGGAAAAGGCCTACGACTGGTATTCGTTCAAGGTGCTGCCGCAGCTGGGCAGGCTGGTGGCGGGGGATTCGGCCAGCTACCGTTACCTTGCAGAGTCGATCAGGGTGCACCCTGGCCAGGAAGAGTTGAAGGCCTTGATGAAGAAAGTCGGCTTTGGCCATGTGGACTATCACAACCTGACTGGCGGGGTACTGGGTGGCGGTGGCTCGTTTGGCAAGCAATCGGGCAACGTGACGCAGCGCGAGGCCACGCGCACCCCCACTGCGCCCGCCAACTCGCAGCAGGCCGCCCCGGCCACGCAACCGCAGCCCGGCGCCGCGGCTGCCGCGCCCAAGCGGCCCTGGGGCGCCATGCTCGGCGGCCTCGCAGCTGGCCTCGGCCTGGCCTGGCTTGCCAATTCGCTGGGCCTGGGGGAAGCGTTCGGCCAGTTCCTGCTGATTGCCTTGCTTGTCATGGTCGCGATGGCCGTGATCGGCTGGATCATGCGTTCGCGCCGGCAACAGGCTCGCGGCCCCTATGCGCTGCAAGGCGCGGGCGCGCCCGCCGACCTTGCCAGGTCGCCGCGCCAGTACAGCCCGGACAAAGTGGGTAACGATGCGTCCGCCCGGCCCTGGGAGCGCAGCAGCATGGCCTTCGATGCGGGCAAACACACGCAGGGCAGTGGCGTGCAGATCGGCTCGGCACTTGCGGGTTCGCAGAACTGGGGTGTCCCTGCCGGCTTCGACGTGGATGGCTTCATTGCTGCGGCCAAGCGCAACTTCGCGACCTTGCAAGACGCATGGGACCGCTCGGACATCACGACGCTGCGCTCGATGATGACGGACGAAATGCTCGGCGAGATCAAATCGCAGCTGGCCGAGCGCGAGAGCCAGACCCCGGGCGAGCCGAACAAGACTGACGTGGTGATGCTCGAGGCGCAGCTCCTGGGCATCGAGGACCTGGGCGACGACTACATGGCCAGCGTGGAGTTCTCCGGCATGATCCGCGAGGATCCCTCGGCAGGGCCGAGCCCCTTCCGCGAGGTCTGGAACATGACCAAACCCAAGAGCGGCACGAGCGGCTGGCTGGTGGCGGGCGTGCAGGCGCTGCAGTGACTTCGCGCGCGGGATCCGGTCCTCGCGCCTGACCCGCTACGCTCATCGGATAATGGGGGACTATGGCAACACAGTCCCCTTTCCCATTTCTGGGCCCCTTCTTCGAACGCCTCGGCAAGGGCCTGCAGCCGCCGCCATGGATGGTGGAGGATTTCCAGCGCCGCCTCGTCCTCGCGCTTAATCACGTGCTGATGCAGGAACCCGAGGCCCAGGCGCGGCTCGCTCGCCAGGCCGGCCGGATCGCGGAAGCGCGCTGGCGCGTTTTCTTCGTGCGCCTCGCCGCTACCCCGGCGGGCCTGCTGGAACTTGCGCCCGCCACGGCACCTCCGGACCTGACCCTTACCCTCACTGAAGAGTCGCCCTGGCAGCTGGCGCAGGCGGCGCTGCGTGGCGACAATCCGCCGGTTCGGATCGCCGGGGACGTGCAGTTCGCGGCCGAGATCAACTGGCTGGTCGAGAACGTGCGTTGGGACGTCGAGGAGGACCTGTCCCGGGTGATCGGCGACGCCCCCGCGCACGCGCTGGGTGAGGCGGCGCGGCGCATGGTGCAGGCGCTTCGCCGCTTCGCTGGACCGGCGCACCCCGCGCCATCGGCAACCACACCCGCCCCCACACCGACGGCATCAGGCCCCGCACCTTCGACAGGCTCAGCACCCAAATGACGCGCTACCTGCGCGGCGTGTTCATCGTCTGGGTGGCCTTGCGCTACGGCCTGGATGAACTGGTCCTCAACAGCTTCCAGCGGCCCTGGCTGACGTCCATCGCCCGCGTGCTCTCGTTCGGCCGTGACCTGCGGGCGCCGCGCGGTCAGCGGCTGCGCCAGGCGCTGGAACATCTCGGCCCCATCTTCGTGAAGTTCGGCCAGGTGCTGTCTACCCGCCGCGACCTGCTGCCGGTGGACATGGCCGACGAATTGGCGCAGTTGCAAGACCGCGTGCCGCCCTTCGACTCCAGCGTCGCCATCGCCACCATCGAGCGCGCGTTCCGGCGCCCGGTCGATTCCATCTTCGCCAGCTTCGAGCGCGAGCCTGTGGCCAGCGCTTCGATCGCGCAGGTGCACTTCGCGACACTGAAGGACCGTTTCGGCCACACCCGCGACGTCGCCGTGAAGGTGCTGCGGCCCGGCATGCTCCATGTCATCGAGAAAGACCTGAGCCTCATGCGAATGATGGCCGGCTGGGTCGAGCGGCTCTCGGACGACGGCAAGCGGCTGAAGCCGCGCGAGGTGGTGGCGGAGTTCGACAAATACCTCCACGACGAGCTGGATCTCGTGCGCGAAGCCGCCAGCGCCGCGCAACTGCGCCGCAACATGGCCGGCCTGAACCTGGTGCTGATCCCGGAGATGCTGTGGGATTACTGCCACCCGGAGGTGATCGTGATGGAGCGCATGGTGGGCGTGCCCATCAGCCAGGTCGACCGGCTTCGGCAGGCCGGGATCGACATCCCGCAGCTGGCGCGCGACGGCGTGACGATATTTTTCACGCAGGTCTTTCGCGACGGGTTCTTCCATGCGGACATGCACCCCGGCAACATCCAGGTAAGCACCGAGCCGGCGACGTTCGGGCGTTACGTCTCGCTGGATTTCGGCATCATGGGCACACTCACCGAGTTCGACAAGGAATACCTGGCGCAGAACTTCACTGCGTTCTTCCGGCGCGACTACAAGCGCGTTGCCCAGCTGCACATCGAGTCGGGATGGGTGCCCCCCGAGACACGGGTGGACGAGCTGGAGTCGGCGGTCCGCACCGTGTGCGAGCCGTATTTCGATCGGCCCCTGAAGGAAATTTCCCTGGGCATGCTGCTGATGCGGCTTTTCCAGACCTCGCGACGCTTCCATGTCGAGATCCAGCCGCAGCTGGTGCTGCTGCAAAAGACGCTGCTGAACATCGAGGGCCTCGGTCGCCAGCTGGACCCGGACCTCGACCTGTGGAACACCGCCAAGCCCTTCCTCGAGAAGTGGATGCTCGAACAGGTGGGCCCGCAGAAGCTCATCGACGAACTGCGCGACCAGGCGCCGCGTTACGCGAAGATGCTGCCCGACCTGCCGCGCCTGTTTCATGATTTTCTCGCGCACCGGCCCTCGGACCATCGCCGCGACTTGCGCGACTTGCTGGACGAACAAAAGCGCACCAACCGCCTGCTGCAGGGCTTGATATACGGTGGTCTCGGTTTTGCATTGGGGCTGATCGTCATGCAGATCGTGGTGCGCGTGCGATTGTTCTAGGCTGTTTTTTCCGGATAATGCCGGGCAATCCGCCGTCTGCTGGCGGCGAGAGGGCGCGCCCCGATGCCCACCAACGGAGAAACCATGCTGATCACTTTCGTCGTGTTGTACCTGCTCGCCTCGGTGGCAATTGGCCTGTTCGCCGCCAGGCGCGTCAAGAACACGGCCGACTACGCCGTCGCCGGCCGCAGCCTCGCGCTGCCCGTCGTGGTCGCCACCACGTTCGCCACCTGGTTCGGCTCGGAAACAGTACTGGGTGTGTCCGCCCGGTTCGTCTCGGGGGGCCTCGGCGCGGTAGTGGAGGACCCCTTCGGCGCCTCGATGTGCCTGATCCTTGTGGGCCTGTTCTTCGCCTACAAGCTGTACAAGAGGAACCTCATCACGCTGGGCGACTACTACCGGTTGCGGTTTGGCCGCAACATCGAGGTGATCTGTTCCGTGATCATCGTGATCAGCTACCTCGGCTGGGTCGCCGCGCAGGTCACCGCGCTCGGTCTGGTGTTCAACCTCTTGTCACAGGACGCGATCTCCATCCCGGTCGGCATGGCCATCGGCATTTCGGTCGTGCTCGTCTACACGTTGTTCGGCGGCATGTGGTCGGTGGCGCTGACCGATTTCGTGCAGATGATCGTGATCGGCCTCGGCCTGATCGCCATCGCCTGGTTCGCCGCGGACCTGGCCGGCGGCGCGGGCAAAGTATTCGAGTACGCGGCCACCGAAGGCAAGTTCCAGTTCTTCCCCACCGGCGGCACGAAGGAATGGGTGTTTTTCTTCGCGGCGGCCATCACCATGATGTTGGGCTCCATCCCGCAGCAGGACGTTTTCCAGCGTGTCATGTCGTCGGAGAACGCCGAGACGGCTGTCCGTGGCCCGGTCATCGGCGGAACCTTGTATTTTCTGTTTGCGCTGATTCCGATGTTCGTGGTCACCGCGGCCGTGATGATCATGGGACCCGAGGCCCAAACGTTGCTGACGGACGATCCCCAGAAGGTCCTGCCGACGCTCGTCATGACGAAAATGCCGATCATGCTGCAGGTCGCGTTCTTCGGCGCATTGCTGTCGGCCATCATGTCCACGGCTTCGGCGACGCTGCTCGCGCCGAGCACCGCCTTCGTGGAGAACATCCTGCGCAACATCCGTCCGGGCATGAGCGACGCGGCCACCCTGCGGGCGATGCGCCTGTCGGTGCTGGTCCTTTCCGCGATCGTGCTGTCCTACGCCATCACCATGCAGGGCACCTCGATCTACGATCTGGTGTCTGGCGCCTACCAGGTCCCGCTGGTCGGCGCCTTCGTGCCCCTGGTGTTCGGGCTCTACTGGCAGCGGGCAACCACCCAGGGCGCGCTGGCCTCTATCGTTCTTGGACTGGGAACATGGCTGGTCTTCATCGCGACGCCCGCATTGTCCGAGGCTTTTCCGCAGCAGCTCGCGGGACTCCTCGCAGCGCTGGCCGGCATGATCCTCGGCTCACTGCTGCCGCAGCTCCTCGAGGATCACAAGGGCCACGTCCATCATTTCAAAGGCAGCACGGCGGCCTGAGGGCGGCGCCGGCCTCAACCGGGCGGAGGGAGCGCGGGGTTTAAATGGCGGCCTCCGCCTATAATTGAGGGCTTTGCACCTCCACTAACCCTGCCTGACAGCCATGCCCATCTACGCTTACAAATGCGCCTCCTGCGGCCATGCCAAGGACGTGCTGCAGAAGCTCTCCGATGAGCCGTTGACCGTTTGCCCGGCTTGCGGCGCCGCTTCGTTCAGCAAGCAGGTCACCGCCGCCGGCTTCCAGCTCAAGGGCTCCGGCTGGTACGCCACCGATTTCCGCAATGGCTCCAAGCCCTCGCCTGCCACCACGGGTGGCGACAAGGCCGACGGCGGCGCCAAGCCCGCGGACGGCGCCTCCAAGACTGGCGACACGGCCACCAAGCCTGCCGAGACCAGTGCCACCCCGGCCGCCAAGCCCGATGCGCCTTCCGCGTCCGCGGGCGGCTGCGGCGGCGGCTGCCACTAGCACCAAGGAACCCGATGTCCGCCTTGCGCAAATGGTTCGTCGCCGGCCTGCTGGTGATCGTACCGGTGGCTATCACCGTCGCCGTTCTGCAGTGGATCATCGGGACTTTGGACCAGACGCTTCTGATCCTTCCCGAAGCGTGGCGGCCAGACCGCCTGATCGGCGTCCACATTCCGGGCTTCGGCGTGCTGCTGACGCTCACCATCCTTCTCGTGGTGGGGGCCGTTGTCAGCAACTTCCTGGGCAAGAAGCTGGTTACCTGGGGCGACAACCTGGTCAGCCGCATCCCGGTCGTGCGTTCCATCTATTCCAGTGTCAAGCAGGTGTCGGACACCCTGTTCTCCCCCAGCGGCAACGCCTTCCGCACCGCGGTGCTGGTGCAGTGGCCGCGGCCTGAAGTCTGGACCATCGGGTTCGTCACGGGCACGCCCGGCGGCGACGTGACCAACTACCTCGTGGGCGACTACCTCAGCGTCTACGTGCCCACCACGCCCAACCCCACGGGCGGCTATTTCGTGATGCTGCGCAAGAGCGACTGCGTCGAACTCAAGATGAGCGTCGATGAGGCGCTCAAGTACGTCATCTCCATGGGCGTCGTCGTCCCCGGCGCGCCGAGCAACAACAACCGTTGACGCGAGAGCCCCCATTGGCGCCGCGTCCTTCCAGAAGGCCATCCCATGTCCCAAATGCGCACCACCTATTGCGGTCTCGTGACCGAAGCCTTGCTGGGCCAGACCGTCACCCTGTGCGGCTGGGTAAACCGCCGGCGTGATCACGGCGGCGTGATCTTCGTCGACCTGCGCGACCGCGAAGGCTACGTGCAGGTCGTGTGCGACCCCGATCGCGCGGAGATGTTCAAGATCGCCGAGGGCCTGCGCAACGAGTTCTGCCTCCAGGTCAAGGGCCTGGTGCGGGCGCGGCCGGAGGGCACGACGAACGACGGCCTCAAGAGCGGCAAGATCGAGATCCTGTGCCACGAGCTGGTGGTGCTCAACCCGTCGGTCACCCCACCCTTCCAGCTGGACGACGAGAGCCTGTCGGAGACGACACGCCTCGTGCACCGTGTGCTGGACTTGCGCCGCCCCTACATGCAGAACAACCTGATGCTGCGCTACAAGGTGACGATGGAGGTGCGCAAGTTCCTCGACGCCAACGGCTTCATCGACATCGAAACGCCAATGCTCACCAAGAGCACGCCCGAGGGCGCGCGCGACTATCTCGTGCCAAGCCGCGTGCACGACGGCATGTTTTTCGCGCTGCCGCAGTCGCCGCAGCTGTTCAAGCAGCTGCTGATGATCGCGGGCTACGACCGCTACTACCAGATCACCAAGTGCTTCCGTGATGAAGACCTGCGCGCCGACCGACAGCCCGAGTTCACACAGATCGACGTAGAAACCTCTTTCCTCACCGAGGAGGAAATCCGTGAGATGTTCGAGGGCATGATCCGGAGCACCTTCAAGAACGTCAAGGGCATCGACATTGGCGCCTTCCCGGTCATGAAGCACGTCGACGCGATGCGCCTGTACGGCTCCGACAAGCCCGACCTGCGCGTGAAGCTCGAATTCACCGAGGTCACCGATGTGATGAAGGACGTGGACTTCAAGGTGTTCTCGGGCCCCGCCAACGCCGAGGATGGCCGCGTCGTCGCCCTGCGTGTTCCCGGCGGCGCCGCGATGAGCCGGGGCGACATCGACGGCTACGGCGAATTCGTCAAGATCTACGGTGCCAAGGGCCTGGCCTGGATCAAGGTCAACGACGCCGGGGCGGGCCGCGAAGGCCTGCAGTCGCCGATCGTCAAGAACCTCCATGACCGCGCCATCGCGGAAATCCTCGCCCGCACCGGCGCCGCCAACGGCGATGCGATCTTCTTCGGCGCCGACAAGGCCAAGGTCGTCAACGACGCCATCGGCGCGCTGCGCGTGAAGGTCGGGCACAGCGAATTCGGCAAGGCGCATGGCTTGATCGAAGGCCAGTGGAAGCCGCTGTGGGTCATCGACTTCCCGATGTTCGAATTTGACGAGGATGGCCAGCGCTGGAATGCGGTGCATCACCCATTCACCTCGCCCAAGGAGGGTCACGAGGACTGGCTCGAGACCGACCCGGGCCGCTGTGTCGCCAAGGCCTACGATGCCGTGCTGAACGGCATCGAGCTGGGCGGCGGCTCGGTTCGTATCCACCGCGAGGACGTGCAGAGCAAG
>JAQZBU010000248.1 GCA_029237735.1 Ramlibacter sp.
GTGGCGGGCCGCAACATGGCCGTGCTGGTGGAGGCGGCAGTCCGCAACACCATCCTGCAACTACGCGGCGTGGACACGTACCAGGAGTTCGTCGAGCGGCATCGGCGGGCGATGGAGAAGGGCGGCTGAAGTCCAACTGCAAACAGCCGGACGCAAAGGACGCAAAGGTTACGCAAAGGACGCAAAAGGAAACCAAACTGAATTGGAAGTCCTTTTGCGACTTTTGCGTAACCTTTGCGTCCTTTGCGTCCGGTATTGGGTTCGGCCTCAGCGAGCGGGCGGCTTGTTCGGACAGTTCGGCTTGGTGCAATGCGCGTACAGCGACAGCGCATGGTCGGCGATCTCGAAGCCCTTGAGCTTGGCGACGTCGTTCTGCCGCTTCTCGATCTCGGCGTCGTAGAACTCCTCGACGCGGCCGCAGTCCAGGCAGACCAGGTGGTCGTGGTGCTGGCCTTCGTTGAGTTCGTAGACGGCCTTGCCGCTCTCGAAATGGCTCCGGCTCAGGATGCCCGCCTGTTCGAACTGCGTGAGCACGCGGTACACCGTGGCCAGGCCGATGTCGGATCGGTCGTCCAGCAGCACGCGGAACACGTCCTCCGCGGTCATGTGGCGCTGCGACCCCTTGTGGAACACGTCCAGGATCTTCAGCCGCGGCAGCGTGGCCTTCAGTCCCGTGCTCTTGAGTTCGTCGATGTTCGCCATGGGTGCCCGCTACAATGCCCCGATCATATCGCCTGCCCCCGCCATGCCTGCCCTGTTCCCGCGCCAGACGCGCCTCGTCCTGGCTGCCGCCACGACCCTCGCGCTCCTCGCCGGCTGCGGGGCGCTGGACGCCGGCAGCCGCGTCACCACCGCCCTGACGCCCTACCGCATCGAGATCGTGCAGGGCAACTTCGTGTCCAGGGAACAGGTCGAGGCGCTGCAGAAGGGCATGAACCGCGACCAGGTGCGGCAGGTCCTCGGCACGCCGCTGGTGACCAGCGTGTTCCACGAAGAGCGCTGGGACTACGTGTTCACGCTCAAGCGCCAGGGCGTCGAGCCGCAGCAGCGCCGCCTGACCGTCTTCTTCCAGGGCGACAGCATGGACCGCGTCGAAGGCGACACGATGCCCAGCGAGTCCGAGTTCGTGGCCGCGCTGGACAACCGCCGCAAGGCGGGCAAGGTGCCGCGCCTCGAGGCCACCGAGGAAGAGCTGCGCACCTTCGACGGCAAGCGCAAGCCGGCCGCTCCGGCCCCGACGCAGCCCGCGACGGCGCCGGCGCCGGCGGACTATCCGCCGCTCGAAACCCCCCGCTGAGGCCCGCATGAGCAAGGGCACGCAGGCACTCAGGAACGTGGCCGTCGCGGGCGCCGTGCAGCGCTCCACCGCGCCGACGACCCACCACGAGGTGGCCGTGGCCGGCGCCTCCGGCCGCATGGGCCACATGCTGATCGAGGCGATCCGCGCGTCCGACGACTGCCGGCTCGCGGGCGCGCTGGACATCGCGTCGAGTCCCGCGATCGGCAACGACGCAGCCGCCTTCCTGGGCCTGGCCAGCGGCGTGCCCGTGAGCTCCGACCTGCGCGCCGGCCTCGAGCACGCGCAGGTGCTGATCGACTTCACCCGGCCCGAAGGCACCCTGGCCCACCTGAAGATGTGCCGGGAGCTCGGCGTCAAGGCGGTGATCGGCACCACCGGTTTCAGCGAGGGCCAGAAGCGCGAGATCGCCGACGCCGCCCGCGACATCGCCATCGTGATGGCGCCCAACATGAGCGTGGGCGTGAACGTGACGATGAAGCTGCTGGAGATGGCCGCCAAGGCGCTGGCCACCGGCTACGACATCGAGATCATCGAGGCCCACCACCGCCACAAGGTGGACGCGCCCTCCGGCACCGCACTGAAGATGGGCGAGGTGATCGCCGCCGCGCTCGGCCGCGACCTGAAGAAGGTGGGCGTGTTCGCGCGCGAGGGCGTCACGGGCGAGCGCGACCCGTCCACCATCGGCTTCTCCTCCATCCGCGGCGGCGACATCGTGGGCGACCACACGGTGCTGTTCGCCGGCGACGGCGAGCGCATCGAGATCACCCACAAGTCGGCGAGCCGCGCCACCTATGCGCAGGGCAGCCTGCGCGCCGTGCGCTTCCTGGGCGGGCAGTCCAAGGGGCTGTTCGACATGTTCGACGTGCTCGGACTCAGGGACTGACCGCCAGATGTGTCGAGCTGGGTCGTCATCCTCTGGAAGGCGTGGATGCTGCACCGGGCCACCGGCGACGTCGCCCGCAGCACCGCCGCCTTCTGGCAATCGGCGACGATCGACGAGGCCCGCCGGAAGATCGGCGCGTTCGACCGCGAGGCGCTGGTGCTGCCCCTGATCGCCGCGACCGACGCCCATGCGCCGGGCTCACTGGCGGCGGCCGGCGACAAGTCGCAGCAGCTCACCCGGGTGCTGCGCGACGCCCTGCACCGCGTGCTGGACAAGCTGCAGTTCGGCCAGGTGCTGCTGGCGACCGTCGGCTCCACCGCGCCCTTCGTGGGATTGCTGGGCACGGTCTGGGGCATCTACCACGCGCTCACCGGCATCGCCAATGCGGGCCAGATCACCATCGATCGCGTGTCCGGCCCCGTCGGCGAGGCGCTGATCATGACCGCCGCCGGGCTGGCGGTCGCGATCCCCGCGGTGCTGGGCTACAACATCTTCGGCCGCCTGATCGGCCGCATCGAGGCCGACCTCGAAGGCTTCGCCCGCGACCTGCGCGAACTGCTGGCGCACCCCGCCACCGGAGCCTGAGGTGGCGTTCGGCCGGCTCGAGCGCACCAAGGGCGACGCGCCGATGAGCGACATCAACGTCACGCCCCTGGTGGACGTGATGCTGGTGCTGGTGGTCATCTTCATCATCACCGCGCCCCTGCTGGCCAGCTCGATCCGGCTGGACCTGCCCAAGGCCGAGGGCGCCCAGCCCGGCGACGCCCCGCGCTTCGTGACGGTGGTGCTGGACAAGGCGGGGCAGGTCTTCGTCAACGACAAGCCGGTCACCCCGCCGCAGCTCGCCGAGCAGCTGGCCGCGGCGGCCCAGGCCAACCCCGACACCGAAATCCAGCTGCGCGCCGACCAGGCCGTGCCCTATGGCCGCATCGTGGAAGTGATGGGCGTCGCGCACAAGGCGGGGCTGTCCCGCATCGGCTTCGTCGCCGAGCAGCCTAAGTAGTCAGGCAGAAGCCGGAAAGCCGGACGCAAAAGTCGCAAAAGGAATACCGAAAGCTCGCAAAAGAACCTCCAGGAAATTTCCTGGTTTCCGTTTTGCGACTTTTGCGAAACCTTTGCGACTTTTGCGTCCGGCTGTCCGATTTCTCTCTTGGCTGTCCGCATTTCCCCCCGGCCCTACAATTTCCCCATATGGACGACAAGTACAACCACCTGGCGGTCGAGAAGGCTGCCCAGGCTGAATGGACCGCGCGCGACGCCTATCGCGTGACGGAGGATGCGCGCAAGAAGAAGTTCCCTCGGGCAAGCTCCACATGGGCCACGTGCGCAACTACACGATCAACGACATGTTGACGCGCTACCTGCGCATGAACGGCTACAACGTGCTCATGCCCATGGGCTGGGACGCCTTCGGCCTGCCGGCCGAGAACGCCGCGCTGAAGAACAACGTGCCGCCGGCGAAGTGGACGTACGAGAACATCGCGTACATGAAGGGCCAGATGCAGGCCATGGGCCTGGCCATCGACTGGTCGCGCGAGATCGCCACCTGCGACCCCAGCTACTACAAGTGGAACCAGTGGCTGTTCCTGAAGATGCTGGACAAGGGCATCGCCTACCGCAAGACCCAGGTCGTCAACTGGGACCCGGTCGACCAGACGGTGCTGGCCAACGAGCAGGTGATCGACGGCAAGGGCTGGCGCACCGGCGCGGTGGTGGAAAAGCGCGAGATCCCCGGCTACTACCTGAAGATCACCGAC
>JAQZBU010000032.1 GCA_029237735.1 Ramlibacter sp.
CTTTCGACAACGAGCGGTTGATCTACACCACGGCGGAGACCGTGGACCCGATGGATGGCCAGCGGTGCACCTACCGCGTCACGTTCGAGCGCGCATGAGGAGCGGGCCGCCCGCGGGAAAGCCGATCACCACGCGGATCGGCTTTTCGGGATAGGCCGCCAGCGAGGCGGTGCATGATAAGAGCCCCGGCTCAGGCGCGTAGCTTGGCGTCCAGCGTGATCTCGGGCACGGCCGCCAGGGCCTTGGACACCGGGCAGTTCTTCTTGGAGGTCTCGGCGATCTCCATGAAGCGCGCCTGGTCGAGCCCGGGGACAGTGGCTTCCATCGCCAGGGCGATGCGGTCGATCTTCCAGCCTTCGCCTTCCTTGGCCAGCCGTACGGTGGCCGTGGTGTCGATCGTGCTCACGTTGATGCCGGCCTTCTCGCAGGAGACGGCGAAGAACATCGTGAAGCAGGCCGCATGCGCGGCGCCGAGAATCTCCTCGGGATTGGTGCCCTTGCCGTCGGCGAAGCGCGCGGCCACGCCGTAGGCCTGGTTCTGCAGCGCGCCGGTCTCCGTGCTCACCTGGCCCTTGCCGGTCTTGCCTGGGCCTTCCCAGTGGACGCTTGCTTTCTTTTCGATCATCGTGGTTCTCCTTGTGGACAGCGACCGAGTCTGCGCATGCGGTGCGAGTCCGTCTGTAGGACGGTGCCGACTTCGCAAGAGCCCGTCGCCAAAGTGACGAGGCTGGGGCCATCCCTGATGCGCCGCGGCAAGCTCGCGGCTAGCCTCGATGCCCATGCAACGTCCCCACCACAAGTTCTGGCCCAAGCGCCTGCCGCACCGAATCACCGTTCCCGCCACCGCGCTGTGGGGCAACCTCGAGACCAGCGCCCGCCGCTACCCGGACAAGGCCGCGCTGGTGTTCTTCGGGCGCATCCTCAGCTATGCGCAGCTTCAGCGGCACGCCGAGCGGCTCGCCGCCCGGCTGCATTCGCTAGGCGTGCGCAAGGGCGACCGGGTGATGCTGGACATGCAGAACTGCCCGCAGCTGGTGATCGCGCATTTTGCGATCCTGCGCGCCAACGCCGTCGTGGTTCCGGTGAACCCGATGAACCGCGCGGAGGAGCTCAAACACTACATCGAAGACCCGGACGCAAAAGTCGCGATCACTACCGCCGACCTTGCAGCCGAGATCGCAAAGGCCAGCAACGCGCTGCCCCCGCAGCAGCGGCTGGCCCACCTGGTAGTGAGCCAATTCACCGACTCGTTCGATCCGCAGGCGCCGGGCGCGGATTCTATGCCCGCGGCTTGGCACGAGTGGCTGCTAACGCGGCACCCCCTGCCGGCCCTGGACGGCGGCGAGGCGATGAGCTGGGAGGCGGCGCTCGACAATACGCTCCCGCCGCCCCCGCTGGACGTCGGCCCAGCGGACCTCGCCGTGCTTCCCTACACCAGCGGCACCACCGGCCTGCCCAAGGGCTGCCGGCACCTGCACTCCAGCATCATGCACAACGCGGTGTCCAGCGCCATCTGGGGCAACGCCACCTCCGAGAACGTCACGCTGCTCGTCGTGCCCATGTTCCACATCACGGGCATGGTGAGCGTGCTGCACGCCAGCATCTACGCGGGCGCCACGCTCATCGTGATGCCACGCTGGGACCGCGACCTGGCCGGCCGCCTCATCTCCAAATGGAAGGTGACCTCCTGGACCAATATCCCGACCATGGTGATCGACCTGCTGGGCAGCCCGAGCTTCGACGAGTACGACCTGTCCAGCCTGGTGCACATCGGCGGCGGCGGCGCGGCGATGCCGCAGGCCGTGGCTCAGCGGCTGTTCGAGCAGTTTGGCCTTCGTTATGTCGAAGGCTACGGCCTTACGGAAACAGCGGCGCCCTCGCACAGCAACCCGCCCGACAACCCGAAGCAGCAATGCCTGGGCATTCCCTTCATGAGCTGCGACGCGCGTGTGATCGACCCTGAGACGTTGCAGGAAATGCCCGTGGGCGAGCAAGGCGAGATCATCATGCACGGTCCAATGATCTTCGACGGCTACTGGAAGCAGCCGGCAGCCACCGCCGCGGCATTCATCGAATTCGACGGCAAACGCTTCTTCCGCTCCGGCGACCTTGGGCGGGTGGACGAGGATGGTTATTTCTTCCTCACCGACCGGCTCAAGCGGATGATCAACGCATCCGGCTTCAAGGTGTGGCCCGCTGAGGTAGAGGCGCTGATGTTCCGCCACCCCGCGATCCAGGAAGCCTGCGTCATCTCCGCCAGCGACAGCTACCGGGGCGAGACGGTCAAGGCCGTGGTGGTGCTGCGGGCCAGCCACAAAGGCAAGGTGAGCGAGCAAGACATCATCGACTGGTGCCGCGAGAACATGGCGGTGTACAAGGTCCCGCGGATCGTCGAGTTCGCCGACGCCTTGCCGAAGAGCGGCAGCGGTAAGGTGATGTGGCGGGCGTTGCAGGAGGCCGAGGCCCGCCCCGCTTGAACCCGCGCCGCGCCCAGCGTAGACTTCGAACTCGACAATATCGAAAGCTCTTATGGGCAGCTCCCCCGTGCCCAGCACCGGCTGGCAGGAAAAGATCGCTCCGGACGACGAGCAGCGCTACGCCGGGTACGCGCAGCAGTTCGCGCAGCTCCAGGCGCGCAAGTCGGCCCGCTGGGGCACGGGGCGGACGCTCCATCGCAAGCAGCTCACAGCAGCCTCCGGCACGCTCGAAGTGCTCGACGGCCTGCCCCCCTTCGCGCGCCATGGCCTCTTCGCCAAGCCCCGGGATTACGACGTGTGGGTGCGCACCTCCAACGGCGGACTTGATCGCGCACCAGACGTGGTGCCTGACATCCGCGGCTTCGCCATTCGGGTTCTGGGCGTGCAGGGCCCATCGGCTTTGGGCAACGGGCCCGCTGTCAGCCAGGACTTCACCCTCATCAACCAGGAAGCGTTCGCCTTCGCGGGCGCGGGGGAGTTCGTCGACTTCGTGATGGCCGCGTCCGAGGGCAAGCGCGAGCTGTTCAAGTACGTGCTCAAGCGCTACGGCCTGCTGGGAGGGCCGCGCCGGCTCGCCCGGATGCTCAGGAAAGTGGGGCGGCCCTTCAGCGGCTTTGCCACCGAGCCCATGTTCAGCGCGGTTCCCATGGCCAACGGGCCCTACGCCGTGCGGGTGCGGCTCGAGCCCGCGGCGTCGAACGGCCCCGCCGCACTGGACGCAGGCGGCGACTGGGATGCGGATTTCTCGAATCGCCTCGCGCGCGGGCCCTTGCACTGGGACTTGCAGTTGCAGTTCTTCGTCAGCGAGGACACCACGCCGATCGAGGACGCCTCGGTCAACTGGACGACGCCTAACACGACAGTGGCCAGGTTGATGCTGCCCAGGCAGGACACGCGCTCACCGGAGGGCGTCGAGCTTGCCGCCCAGGTGGAGGCCGGCGTCTTCGACCCGTGGCAGGCACTGGCGGCGCACCGGCCGCTGGGCGACGTGCAGCGAGCGCGCAAGGTCGTCTACTTCGCCAGCCATAAGGGTCGCGGCGCCGCCTGAATGCCTCAGCGCGATGGCCGCGTTGAGGGCACTTCCATACTGCCGAGCGCAAGGCCCAGCGCGAAGCAGGCATACACGGCAAGCAACGCGCCGGAGGACAGCCGGTGTTCGAAGCCGGGCGTGAGGCGCCTGGGAGTCATCCGGAAATCGACGAAGCAGGCCACGGCGGCTGCCGCGGCGCCCCCCGCCATGGCCGGGCCGGGTTGTTTGGCCAGCGGCCGGCAACCCCAGGCCCTCGCGTGCAGGACGCCCCAGAACACCGAAGCGGTGTGATGAACCAGATAGCCCACGAGCGTGTGGCGGATGCTGGCGCCGTTCTGGTAGAGCGCCGGACGATCCCACACCCAATGGCTGATCGCGTTGACTGGCGCCGCGGCATCGCCGTTCTCGCGGCGGCCGGCCAGCGCCAGCGCGGCCGCCGACAGCAGGCTGGCCACGCTGCCCGACACTAGACCTTCATGCAGCGCCTGCTTCCATGGATTCATGCATTCAGTCTACGCCGATGAGCCGGAGCACGTGGCTCGTCCTTTCAATGCGTAACGCCGCGGTCCCGGGTCCTCAATCTGCAAGCTAGACTCGGCGAGGCAACAGCAGGAGCGCGAAGTGCGGGTTCTGGTGACGGGCGCAAGCGGTTTGATCGGCGGCGCCTTGGCCGAGGCGCTGCTGCGCGAAGGCCACGAGGTTATCTGTGCCGCGCGCCGTCCCGGCCCGGCGCACGCGCGCCGGATTCCGCTTACGGTGGATTTCGCTGGCGTGCCCAGCGAAGTCTGGTGGCTGGCCCACCTCGTTGGGGTGGACGCGGTTATCAACGCGGTGGGCATCCTGCGCGAGCAGGGCGTGCAAACCTTCGCCGCACTCCATGCGCAGGCGCCGATTGAACTGTTCAAGGCTTGCGCGGCCGCGCAAGTCGGCGTGGTGGTCCAAGTGTCCGCACTTGGCGCGGACGGGGCCGCGCAAAGCCGTTACCACCTCAGCAAGAAAGCGGCGGACGATGAGCTGCGCGCGCTTCCCTTGCGCGCGGCCATCGTGCAGCCATCGTTGGTTTACGCGCCTGTTGGAGCCAGCGCCGGCCTGTTCAACCAGATGGCGGCGTTGCCGGTCGCGGGTCTTCCTCTCGGCGGTGCCATGCTGGTGCAGCCGGCGCATCTCGGCGACGTGGTCGACGGCATCGTGGCGCTGCTGCGCGACCCGCCGGCGCAGCAGCGCACGATCGCGTTCGTCGGCCCCGAGGCATTGACCCTGCGCGAATACTTGTGTGAACTCCGGCGCGCACTCGGTGTAGCCGGACCCCTGCGGGTGGTGCCGGTGCCGGAGTTCGCGTTTCGCTGGGCCGCAGCGGTCGCGGGACACATACCGGGCAGTTCCCTGGACACTGAAACGGCGGGCATGCTCCTGCGGGGCAATACGGCGTCGGCTGAAACTTTTGCGCGGCTGCTGGGACGTTCGCCTCGTCCTGCAAGCGGCTTCATCTCACCTACCGAGGCGCCCGCGCTGCGAGCACAGGCGGTGTTGGGCGTGTGGCTGCCAGCAATGCGGTGGGCGATCGCGCTGCTGTGGATCTGGACCGGCATCGTCTCGCTCGGCCTGTACCCGGTGCAAGACAGCTTGGCCCTGCTCGGCCGCGTGGGCCTGGAGGGCGTCCCGGCCCAGCTCGCCTTGTATGGCGCGGCGGTGCTGGACCTGGCTCTCGGCGTGCTGACGGTCGCCGCCCCCGGGCGATGGCGGCGCGCCGTATGGGTGGCCCAGTTTGTCTTGATTGGCGCGTACACCGTGCTCATTTCAATCTTCCTGCCCGAATACTGGCTTCACCCGTACGGACCCATCTCCAAGAACCTGCCCCTCATTGTCGCCATAGGCCTCCTCTGGACATGGGAACCAGCCCCGGCGAAGGCGGGCTGAAATGGACTACCTGGACGTCAAGTGGCTGCACGTGATCTCGTCCACCGTCCTGTTCGGCACGGGCATCGGCTCGGCCTTCTACCTGCTGGTGACCACGTGGAGCCGCGACACGCAGGCCGTGGCGGCAGTAAGCCGTTACGTTGTCCTGGCTGACTGGCTGTTCACGGCGACGACGGCCGTGTTCCAGCCGGCCAGCGGGTTCTGGCTCATGCACATGGCCGGGGGGGTGCCGATTTCCACGCCCTGGATCGCGTGGTCGCTGGGCCTATACGGACTTGCCATCGCATGCTGGCTCCCCGTCGTTTGGATCCAGCATCGGCTGCGCGACCTTGCCGAAGAGGCGGCGCGGATGGGCGCGCCTCTGCAGCCCGCGTATTGGCGCTTCTTTGCCTGGTGGGTCGGGCTGGGTTGCGTGGCTTTCGCGGCCTTCCTCGCCATCTTCTATCTGATGGTGGCCAAGCGCGTTCCGACGCTCGTGTAGCTTGGGGGCGACGGCAATCTGTCGGCGGACTCCTACAGCTGCGCAGACTGGGCGCAATTAGCATGGCTGCCAGTCCCCAGCACAGCCTTAGCCCAGCCCTGCATGCGTCTCGCGAGTCCCATCCCATTCAACATTCCCGAGCAGGGACGCGCCTCTAGCGGCGTTCCCGGCCTCGACAATATCCTCGGTGGCGGCTTCCCCGCCAACCATCTCTACCTCATCGAAGGCACCCCCGGCGCCGGCAAGACGACGCTCGGCTTGCAGTTCCTGCGGCGCGGCGTGGAGCAGGGCGAAAAGGGCCTCTACATTACGCTGTCGGAGACTGCCAATGAGCTCAAGACCGTCGCGGCGTCACACGGCTGGTCTCTCGACGGCATCGAGATCTTCGAGCTGGTAACCGAGGAAGGGCTGAGCCCCGAGTCAGAGCAATCCATTCTGCATCCGTCAGAAGTCGAGCTGGGCGAAACCACGCGCGGGGTCATGGCCGCAGCCGACCGCGTCAAGCCCAGCCGTGTCGTGTTCGACAGCCTCTCCGAGATGCGGATGCTTGCCCAGAACCCGCTGCGCTACCGGCGCCAAGTGCTGGCACTGAAGAGTTACTTCGCAACTCGCGGCTGCACGGTACTGCTGCTGGACGACCGCAGCGCCGACCATGACGACCTGCAATTGCACAGCATTGCGCACGGCGTGGTCAGCCTCGAGCAACTCGTTGACCAGTACGGCCCCGAGCGGCGGCGCCTGCGCGTGATCAAGATGAGGGGCATCCCCTTCCGAGGTGGCGAGCACGATTTCAACCTCGACACGGGCGGCATTTCGGTGTTCCCGCGCCTGATCGCGGCGGAACATCGCGCCGAGGTGGACGCTGCGCTCGTCGGCACCGGCACGCCCGCGCTGGACCAGCTGCTGGGCGGGGGGTTGGCGCGCGGCAGCAACACCTTGTTCAGCGGGCCATCGGGCGTGGGCAAGACGACCACCGCCATCGCCTGCACGCGCGCCGCGCTCATGCGCGGTGAAAAGGCCGTCTACTATTTGTTCGACGAGGGGCTGGGCACGCTCCTCATCCGTTCGAAAGCGCTGGGCATGGACATCGCACCCTTCATGGCTGACAGGCAGTTGGGGGTGAGGATGCTCGATCCCGCGGAGGTGTCGCCCGGAGAGTTCGCCAACATGGTTCGCGCATCGGTGGAAGAGGACGGCGTCAGCACCGTGGTCATCGACAGCCTGAACGCCTACCTGCAAGCCATGTCCGGTGACAAGCACCTGCTGCTGCAGATGCACGAGCTGCTCACCTACCTGAACCAGCGCGGCGTGGTCACGATCCTGATCCTGGCCCAGCACGGTGTGCTGGGCGACGTGCGCAGCGACGTGGACCTGAGCTACCTCAGCGACGGCATCCTGCTGTTTCGCTTCTTCGAGGCGCGCGGCCACCTGCTCAAGGCGGTCTCGGTCGTCAAGAGCCGTACCAGCGACCACGAACTGACGATCCGGGAATTCCGGCTCACGTTCCGTGGCATCGAGGTGGGCGAGGCCTTGACCGATTTCGAAGGCGTGCTGTCCGGGGTGGCGTCGTACAAGGGCTCCATTCCGCTGCTGTCCGACCGCGACGCAGGCTGAGCGCTATGGAATTCCGTGTGCTCATTCACGCGCCCCGAGGGCGGGACGCGTCAGTCGTCAAGGGCGTGATCGAACCCCGCCACGCCGTGGACGTGTGCGTCGACGGCTCGCAGCTTCCCCTCGAGCTCGACAAGGGTGCGGCCGCGGCCGTGCTGACCGAGGAGGCGCTGGCCGACGCATTGGTGGTAGCGGCGCTCGCGACATGGCTCGCCGCGCAGCCGCCCTGGTCGGACTTTCCATTCATCGTGCTTGCCTCGCGCCAGTCGGGCCCGCGCCCCGCTGCCGCCGTGGCGACGCTGCACAGCCTTGGCAACGTCATTTTGCTGGAGAGGCCGCTGAATGCGGAAACGCTCGCGAGCGCGGCCGACGCCGCCGTTCGCGCGCGCCGGCGTCAGTACGCCACGCGCCAGCATCTGGATGAGCTCAGCCGCGCGCAAAGCGAAGTGCAGCTGCTCAACGGCCAGCTCGAAGTGCGCATCGAGGAGCGCACCCGCGAACTGGCCAGCGCCAACGACCGCCTGATGAAAGAAATCGCCGAGCGCGAGAAGGCGCAGGCGGCGCTGACGCAGGTGCAGAAGATGGAGGCGATCGGCCGGCTGACCGGCGGCATCGCGCACGACTTCAATAACCTGCTGCACGTGGTCAACATGAACCTCGAGCTGATCTCGCTTTACGCCAAGGAGGAAAAGGTCAAGCCCGTCGTGGAACGCGCCAAGGGCGCGGCGCGGCGCGGGGCCAAGTTGACCAGCCAGCTGCTTTCGTTCGCGCGCAGCCAGTCGCTGTTGCCCAAGCTCACTCATGTCAACGACCTGCTGCTTGGCATGAAGGATCTGCTGGAAATTTCGGCAGGGCCGGGCGTGACCGTGAAGTACGAGTTGTGCGAGGGCCGCGCGGCCGTCGTGGTGGATCCGAGCCAGCTCGAAATGGCCGTGCTCAACCTGGCCGTCAATTCACGCGATGCGATGCCGCGAGGGGGCACTCTCAAGGTGTCCACCTGCACCCGCAGGCACTCCGATGAACAGCTCACGTTGGGCGATTACGTGGTTGTCACCGTCGCCGACACCGGCGCGGGCATACCGCCGCAGCTGCTGGCCAAGGTGTTCGATCCGTTCTTCACCACCAAGCCCCTGGGCAGAGGCACGGGCCTGGGCCTGAGCCAGGTGTATGGCTTCGCGCAGCAGTCTGGCGGCCTGGCCTTCATACGCAGCGAGCCCGACAAGGGGACCTCGGTAGAGATGTATTTCCCGGCGGCCCCCGCGGACGCCCTCAACGCCGGCGAGAGCGCCGCCGCCGCCGCGATGCCGCGCCAGGCCAAATCGGGCCACATCCTGGTGGTTGAGGACGACGACGAGGTGCGAAGGGTGATCGTCGAGTGCCTGGGCCTGATCGGCTACACAGTGACCGATGCCGCCAACGGGACGGAAGGCCTGGCCGCGATCGCCGCCGCCAAGCCCGACGTGTTGGTGGTCGACTACGCCATGCCGGACATGACGGGCGCGGAAGTGATCTCGCGCGCGCGGGAAATGGTCGGCGACCTGCCTGTGATCCTGGCGACCGGTTATGCCGACATGGCGATGGTCGAGCGGCTGGCGGGCCGGCCCGCGATCCTGCGCAAGCCCTTCGACATCAATTCCCTCGGCGAAGCCGTGGCAGTGGCCATGGAGCGCGCACGCGAGGATCAGCACGCGCTCAGCGGCGCCTGATGACGGCGCCCATGCTCGACTGCCTCGTGATCGGCGGGGGCGCCGCCGGCCTCATGGCCGCGGTGTACCTGGGGCGCTACCGGCGCAACGCGCTGGTGGTCGACGATGGCGGCAGCCGCCTCGGCATGATCCCGCTGTCGCGCAACGTGTTGGGATTTCCCGATGGCATCGCGGGCCCGCAACTCCTCGAGAGCATGCGGCTGCACGCGGCCCGATTCTCGGTGCCGATGGAGGCGGGGCGCATCGAGCGCCTGCGCCGCCGCGACGACGGAAGCTTCGAGGCCGTGGCCGGCACACGCCGCCTGTCCGCGCGCTTCGTATTGCTGGCGACCGGTGCACGCGACGTCGAGCCGGACATCGCCGGGCTCGCGCCTTCGCTCAAGAGTGGGCAGGTGCGCTATTGCCCGGTTTGCGACGGTTTCGAGACACAGGGCCACCGGGTCGCTGTGCTGGGGCCGGAGACGCACGGCCTGCGGGAAGCGGCCTTCGTGGCCGGGTTCGGCAACGAGGTGACGTGGCTGTCCATGGGCTCGCTGGGGAAGGTCGCCGCGCCCGAGCTGGCCAGCCTGCGAGCCGCGGGCGTGCAGATCGTGGATGGCCAGGTTCGGGATGTCGAGTGCCGGCCGAGACAGGGCGTCGCCGTGGAGATGGGCGACGGGCAGGTGCTGGGCTTCGATGTGCTGTACCCGGCGCTGGGCCTGACGCACGCCTCGCAGCTGGCAACGGCACTTGGCGCCCAGGCGGAGGACGACGGCCAGCTGGTGGTGGACGATCATTTCGAGACCACGGTGCCGGGCCTGTATGCGGCCGGGGATGTCGCAGTCGGGCTGAACCAGATCAATGTGGCCGCGGGTCAGGCCGCTATCGCCGCGACGGCCATCCACAACCGGCTGTAATTGCGGGCTAAACTGTCCAGGCGCCTTCCGCGCATCCAGGACCAATCCCGTGATCATCAAGACCGTCGAGCCTTTCGTCATGCATGTCCCCGTCACGGGGTCGCAGATCGCTGACAGCACCCACAGCATCACTCATTGGGGCGTGGTCGGCGTGCGCATCGAAACCGAGGATGGCCTGGCGGGCTATGGCTTCACCGGCACGCACGCCCACCTGCCCGGCGACCACCTGATCACACGCTGCATCGCCACCTGCCACGCGCCTCTGCTCGTCGGCGAGGACGCGGGAGACGTTCAGCGCCTGTGGCTGAAGCTCGCGCGCAACCCGGCGCTGCAATGGATAGGCCGCGCCGGGATCACCACGCTCTCGCAGGCCGCGATCGACATCGCCCTGTGGGACCTGAAGGCCAAGCGGGCCGGCGTGCCACTGTGGAAGCTGCTGGGCGGCCAGGTGCGTGACAAGGTGCGCGCGTACAACACCGACATCGGCTGGCTCAGCATCGCAGACGACAAGCTGGTGGAGGGCGCTGTGCGCGCCGTGGCGGAAGGATTCACCGGCATCAAGATCAAGGTGGGCTCGACCGTTGAGCGCGACCTGCGTCGGCTCGAGGCGGTGCGCCGCGCGATCGGCCCCGACGTGACGCTGGCGATCGACGGCAACGGAAAGTGGGACCTGCCCACCTGCCTTCGTTTTTGTCGGGGAGCCGAGCCTTGCGATGTGTACTGGTTCGAGGAGCCGCTCTGGTACGACGACGTCAAGGGCCATGCACAGCTGGCGAGAGCCACGCGCATCCCTGTCGCGCTCGGCGAGCAGTTGTACACACAGGACGCGTTTGCCGAATTCTTTAACCAGGGCGCCATCCACTGGGTGCAGCCCGACGTCACCCGCATGGCCGGCATCACCGAAGTGTGGCGCGTCTGCGAAACAGCGCACGCTTATCGCCTGCCGGTCGCGCCGCACGCCGGCGACATGAGCCAGGTCCACGTCCACCTGAGCTTCGCTCACCCGGCCTGCGCGGTGCTGGAATACATCCCGTGGATCAAGGACTGCTTCGTGGAACCGGCGAACGTGGTTGACGGGTTTTTCCGGCTTCCCCAGGAGCCCGGTGCGGGCACGACACCCACGCGCGAAGCGTGGGAGCGTTTCAGCCGCCCAGCTGACTGAGCGATGGCCATCGAACCCGTCGACCCTATGGGCCGCCCGGCCGGCGGCTGGCGGTTGCGGCTGTACCGTGTCATCTACGAGTCCGACACCCATGCCGGACGGGTGTTCGACAAGATCATCGTCGCTGCCATCGTGATCAGCGTGGGCGTGGTGATGGCCGACAGCGTCCGTGCCTGGAATGTCCGGCATCGCACGGTGTTCGAGATCATGGAATGGTTCTTCACGCTCCTCTTCACGGTCGAGTACATCGCCCGGCTGATCGCGGTGGACCGGCCGCTGCGCTATGCGCGCAGCTTCTTCGGCATCGTGGACCTGCTGGCCGTGCTGCCGACCTACCTGGCGCTCATCCTGCCCGAGTTCCATTCGCTGATCGACGTGCGGATCCTGCGGCTGCTGCGCATCTTTCGAATCTTCCGGCTCACCGAATACGTCGCCGAGTACCAGGTGATGGGCGAGGCGCTGATTGCGAGCCGGCGCAAGATCCTCGTGTTCCTGTTCGCGGTGATCATGGTGGCGCTGATCCTGGGCACCTTGCTGTACGTGGTGGAAGGCCCGGAGCACGGCTTCAACGACATTCCCACCGCGGTCTACTGGGCCATCACGACCATCACTACTGTCGGCTTCGGCGACATCACACCCAAGACCGACATCGGCCGCTTCATCGCCTCGGTGATGATGCTGATCGGCTGGGGCACGCTGGCGGTGCCCACGGGCATCGTCACCGCTGAGATGACGGTGCGCCGCCATGCGCGCCCGCCATTGTCGCCGCGTGCCTGCACCCAATGCGGATCCGAGGGCTACGGGCCCGAAGCGAAGTTCTGCCAGCAGTGCGGCACGCCGTTACCGCCTGTGACGGCATCTCGGGTAAACGCGGACGCGGCTGGGGCGCGGTTGGACTAAGGTCCCTTTTTCCTTCTACCCAAGGAGAGTCTCATGCGCAAAGCATTTGCCGTGGTGGCCGGGCTGGCCCTGATGGGCGCCAGTGCGGCCTGGGCCAACAACTGCCCCAACGAAATGAAGGCGATTGACGCCAAGCTCGCGACCAAGCCTACCCTGTCAAAGGATGTGCTGGACAATGTGACCAAGCTCCGCACGGAAGGCGAGGCCCACCATAAGGCGGGCAAACATGCCGAGTCGCAAAAGGCGCTGGGCGAAGCGAAGAAGCTGCTGGGAATCTGAGCGCTTCGCTCAGCCGATCTCGGCGCCACGCGCGGCGAGTAGTTCCCGCAGCACGCTGCGGTGGCAGCGATCCTCGTCCTCGCAATAACATCCCACTGAAAACGACGTGTGGTGTGAGAGCGTGGCGAGCAGGTCGAGCACGTGGCTCGCGTCGGGCTGCTTCATTTCGGCGTGGAATTTGCGCTTGAATGCCGCCCATTCCTTATCGTCGGTCGCCGCTTGGCCCTGGGCCATCAGTTCCGCGCTGGGTGCGAGGTTCGGCAGCCATGTGTCGTAGAAGTCGCGTGTGCCGAATTCGGATTTCGGCACGCCGCGGGGCGGCCTGCGCACGGTGCCCAACCGCGGGCCCTCGCCGGGGGCGCGGGGCGTGCCGAGTCGAACGATATGGATGGTCATGTTGATCTCTCTCTCCTTGCAAACGCAAGCGTACAGCTTTCGGGCCATCGCCCTCGTCATCGCCGGCGTCCAGCTGCCGGCGCAGCCCGCGTTCGCGGCGCAAAGGTGGTTCCTCATGTCCAGGCACGGGGACTGCTTCCCCATCAGCAGCCTGGAGCGCAAATTCCCGGACATTGGCAACATCGCCGCGCCCGATGCCTTCGTCCGGTTCGTCCGCGCGAAGGGCCTGGCGGTCAGTACGAAGCCTATGCCGGTCGCATCCGGTGCGGCCGTGGAAGTCCATGTGCCGGGGAAAGAACTGGCGTTGGCGTTCGTCACTGCTGAACTTTGTTCGTCTGCCGGGACAAGGTAGCCTTCAGTTCCACCACAGCACGGATCACCATGACCATCGAACTATCGAAGGAAGCGCGCAAGGAAGCCATTTCGTCCATCGAGCGGTACTTCGCCGAGAACATGGAGGAGAAGATCGGCAATGTCGCGGCGGGCGGGCTGCTCGGCTATTTCCTGGAGGAGATCGGCCCGCTCGTCTACAACCAGGCCGTGGCCGATGTGCAGGAGCGGCTTCAGATGCGGGTGGCTGAACTCGACATCGAGATCCACGAAGAAGAATTCCAGTACTGGCGCAAGTTCGATCGGTTGAAAAAGGGCCGGTGACGACGGCTTACTGCCGCTTCGGCGCGACGAGCTTGTCGTGCACTTCCCTCACCAGCATCAGCGCCGCCGAGCCGTAGTACTTGTGGAACTCGGGCGTCATCTCGCCCTTCACGACCACCGGGTCCGTTGCGACGAGCTTCCTCGCCTCTTCGATGTCCTCCACGGCGAAGATGAAGAGGCCGCGCCATCCGTCGACGCCGTCGAAGGGCCCTGCGAGCGCGAGCTTGCCTTCATCCGACAGCCGCTTCATATTCGAGAAGTGGCCTCTGAACATCTCGTCCCTCTCCGGGCCGGCGGGCACCTTGTTCGGGCCCGTGCGCAGGAGGACGAACACATAGCTCCTCATCCCGTTCTCGCTCGCGCCCAGCGAGCGCGCCAGTTCGACGTCGTACGCCGGTTTGGCTGCTGGGGCGGGAACTTGCGCTTGCGACGGCGCGGCCCCCAAGGCCAAGACGGTGCAAACGGCTGCAAAGGCCAGCTTGGGCATGGTGGACTCCTTCGCGCATGACGAAATCGCAATGGTAGTCGGTTACCCGTCGTCCACGGCCCGCCGCCCACACACTGCGCGCGTGCTGGCTTCGTCGATCGCGCAGATACTTACGTGGCAGCACCCCCTTGCTAGCGGTGCGCAGCGTCGATATCCGTCACCACCCGCGCGTAACGCTGTTTGCTCCAGTACGCCGAAGCCCAGTCGATCAACACCACGATGCGGTTGCGGAAACCGATCAGGAAGTAGATGTGCGCGAAAAGCCAGAACAGCCACGCGAAGTAGCCGCTGAACTTGAAGTGGCCCACCGGGGCCGTGAGGTCCACCACCGCGGCGTTTGTTCGCGGCAGCGGCGCGCCCCATCTGCTTGGCCGCGGGTGAAACGCCGGGCACGGGTTGCGGCTCGCCGTGGGGCGGATAGCTCTTCGCCGCGGCGAGGTCGCCGATCACGTTGATCTCCGGATGGCCCGGCAGGGTAAGGTCGGGTTCGACGGCGATGCGGCCCGCACGGTCGGTGGCGGTGCCCGGCACCTGCTGGGCCAGCAGCCGTCCCAGCGGGGACGCGGCGACGCCGGCGGCCCAGATGACACAGCGCGTATCGATGGTCTGCGGCGTCGTGGGCGCGCCCGCGACGCCGGCCTGCACTTTCACGGTGCCGGCGTCGATGGCGACGACGCGCGAATCCAGCCGCACTTCGACGCCGAGCTTTTCCAGTTGCTCCTTCGCGCGCTGGCTCAGGTCCGGCGGCATGGCCTGCAGCACGCGCGAGCCACCTTCGAGCAGCAGGATGCGCGCGCTGGCCGGATCGATGTGGCGGAACTCGCCGGGCAGCGTGTGGCGCGCGATCTCGGCCATCGTGCCGGCCATCTCCACGCCGGTAGGTCCGCCGCCAACAACGATGAAGGTAAGCCACGCGGCACGAAGCGCGGAGTCGGGTTCCTTTTCCGCGGCTTCGAACGCCAGCAGGATTCGGCGGCGGATCTCGAAGGCGTCATCCAACGTCTTCAAGCCCGGCGCGAACGGCGCCCAGTCGTCGCGGCCGAAGTAGCTGTGCGTTGCGCCGGCGGCGACGATCAAATGGTCGTAGGGCAGGGCGGGCCCGTCGTCGAGCATTACTCGCCGCGCCTCGGTGTCGATGGCTGTTACCTCGCCGAGCAGGGTGGTGACATTGGCCTGCTTGCGAAAAAGGTGGCGCACCGGCGCGGCGATCGCCGGCGCCGACAGGCCGGCCGTCGCGACCTGGTAGAGCAACGGCTGGAACAGGTGGTGATTGGTCTTGTCGACGAGGGTGATTTCAACCGGCGCGTTGCGCAGTGCCCGTGCGGCTTCGAGCCCGCCGAATCCGCAGCCGATGATGACGACGCCGGGTTTGTTCCTGTCAGGCAAGGCCATGCCCAGGATTATGCGAGGAGGGCACAATGGGCATCAAAGGAGTGCGTCATGTTCCCCACCTCGATCGCCGGCAGCCTGCCCAAGCCTGCCTGGCTTGCCGAAACCCAAAAACTCTGGCCCCAGTGGAAGGCCCAGGGCGATGAATTGCGCCAAGCCAAGGCCGATGCCACGCTGCTGTGGATCAAGGCCCAGGAGGATGCCGGGCTGGACATCGTCACGGACGGCGAGCAGTCGCGCCAGCACTTCGTGCACGGTTTCCTGGAGCAGGTGGAGGGCATCGACTTCGAGCACAAAGTCAAGATGGGCATCCGCGACAACCGCTACGACGCGATGGTGCCGCAGGTGGTCGCGCCGCTGAAGCTCAAGGGGCGGGTTCATGCTTTCGAGGCGCAGCTGGCGCGGGCGCACACGACGCGCAAACTGAAGTTCACGCTGCCCGGCCCGATGACGATCATCGACACCGTGGCCGACCGCTACTACGGGGACAAGGTGAAGATGGCATTCGCCTTCGCTGAACTGCTGAACCAGGAAGCGCTGGCGCTGCAAGCCGACGGTGTGGACATCATCCAGTTCGACGAGCCCGCGTTCAACGTGTATATGAAGGAAGCCGCCGACTGGGGCGTCAAGGCACTGGAGCGCGCTGCCCAGGGCCTGACCTGCACCACGGCTGTTCACATCTGCTATGGCTACGGCATCAAGGCCAACGTGGACTGGAAGGCGACGCTGGGCGAGGAGTGGCGCCAGTACGAGCAGATATTCCCCGCACTGGCCAAGAGTTCCATCAATCAGGTGAGCCTGGAGTGCTACCACTCGCACGTGCCGCCTCACCTCATGAAGTTGCTGGAGGGCAAGGACCTGATGGTCGGCGTGATCGATGTGGCGAGCGATACGATCGAAACACCGGAGGAGGTGGCGGACACGATTGGCACCGCACTGCAGTTCGTTTCGAAGCAGCGGCTTTTCCCGTGCACCAACTGCGGCCTGGCGCCCATGGACCGTGAAGTGGCGATGAAGAAGCTGGAGGCGCTCGCCAAGGGCGCCGAACTCGCGCGACGGAGGTACGGCTGATGGCGAGCCTGAACCGCGCCGCATTGGCCCGCCTGCGTTCCGTCCTGCAATTGCACATCGACAACCAGCGCATTCCCGGCGCCATCGCGGTGGTGGCGCTTGGCGACCACGTGGAAATGCTCGAGGCGCTCGGCCGGCTGGACCCGGCGGCCGGCACCCCCATGAAGGACGACGCGATCTTTCGCGTGTACTCGATGACCAAGCCGCTCGTCTCGCTGGCCGCGCTGATGCTGGCCGAGGAAGGCCGGCTGCAGATGGGCGACGCGGTGTCGAAGTACCTGCCCGAGTTCGCGAATCAGAAGGTCGCGGTGGAGGAGGGCGGCGCCGTGCGGCTCGAGCCCCTGCGGCGCGAAGCCACAGTGCATGACCTGCTGCGCCACACGGCAGGCCTCACCTACGAGTTCCTCGGCAGTGATGCCGTGCAGCGCCAGTATGAAGCGGCCGACGTCGTCAACCGGTCGCGAACCAACCTGGAGTTTTCCAGGGCGCTGGCAGCGATCCCGCTCGCCAGTCAGCCCGGCAGCTGCTGGCAGTACAGCCGTGCCACCGACGTGCTTGGCGCCCTGCTGGAAGTCGTTTCGGGCCAGGCGCTGGGGCTATTGCTGCAAGAGCGAATCCTGGGGCCGCTGGGCATGAAGGACACGGCCTTCTCGGTGCCGCAGGACCAGTGGCATCGCATTGCCGAGCCTTTCGCGAACGATCCAGACACAGGCCAGTCGGTCACCATGATGGACGCGCGCGAGGTGCCGAAGTTCGAATCCGGTGGGGGCGGGCTGCTATCCACCGCGGCGGACTACATTCGCTTCCTGCAGTTCATGCGCAACCGTGGCACGCTGCAGGGCACGCGACTGGTCTCGCGCAAGACCATCGAGTGGATGACGTCGGACCACGTGGGCACGACGGCGGTGAACGGCGACCTGCTGCTGCCCGGCTATGGCTTCGGGCTGGGATTTTCCGTACGCCTGGCGAGCGGCCTGGCGCCGCAGCCCGGCTCGCCCGGCCAGTACTTCTGGAGCGGCATCGGCGGCACGTCTTTTCTCGTGGACCCGGCCGAAGACCTGTTCGCGATGCTGCTGACGCAGGCGCCGAACCAGCGCATCTTTTTTCGCAACCTGTTTCGCCACCTGGTCTACTCCGCGGTGGACTGAACCCGCTCCGATGGCGCGGCCCAGGCCAAAGTGCTAGGCTGTTAAACATGAGCACCAAGGACCACTCCGCCCATTGGCACGAGCACCCGAACGGGGACCCGCACGAACACGCGGCGGGTACGCCGCCGTGGAAGCACGACGGCGTGCGCGTCATTCCCGGCAACCGACTGGACGCCAACACCGCGCAGACGCCCGGCATGGATCGCAAGGCGGCGATCAACTTCGCGAGGGTCGGGGCGCAGAAGCTGTGGGCCGGCACCGTGACGATCCACGCGAACGCGAAGACCGGCGCCCACCATCACGGGCACCTCGAAAGCGTGATCTACATCGTCAAGGGCCGCGCCCGGATGCGCTGGGGAGAACACCTGGAGTTCACGGCGGAGGCAGGGCCCGGCGATTTCATCTACGTGCCGCCGTATGTTCCGCACCAGGAGATCAACGCCAGCCCCACCGAGGTGCTGGAGTGCGTGCTGTGCCGCAGCGACGGCGAGGCGGTGGCGGTGAATCTGGACATCGAGCCAGCGGAACAGCCGGAGCAGGTGTTGTGGGTAGACCCCACGCATCCCCATGGTGGTGTCTGACGGCGCGGCGCCCCTGGCGCCCGCGGCCGATGTCGCAATCCTCGTGGTCGAGGACAACCCGGATCATCGCGAACTGATCCTGCTCGCATTGCGCGAATGCTGCGAAGCTTCGCGGCTGGCCGCGGTGGAAGACGGCACCGAGGCGCTCGATTTCCTCTTCGGACGCGGCAGCTTCGCCGGGCGCGACACGCGCAAGCAGCCTCGCCTCGTGATCCTGGACATGAAGCTCACCCGCGTGCACGGCCTGGATGTGCTGAAAGCGATCCGCGCGGACGCGGTGACGCAGTCGGTGCCGGTGGTCGTGCTTTCGGGCTCCACGGAAAAAGCCGAGCTCGACAGTTGCTACGAAGCCGGGGCCAACAGCGTCGTGCGCAAGACGCCGGACTTCGATGAGATGCGCCGCAAGATGCGGCAGGTCTACGAATTCTGGGTAACCGTCAATGAAGCAAACCGCCCTTCACGCGTGTAATTGACGCCGGGGCAGCGCTGTGTAGGACAGGGCCCACGCCCAGGTTAGCAATTGACGCTTACCGTTGTCACGTTCTCCTACGGACGGCTGGGCTTTTCGCGGGCTAAAACTGTCCGCAAGGAGTTCTACAGCCATGTCCCGCGATCCGAGCGCGGACGCCGAAGACGCGTCCGCTTGCGAGCCCGATGCGAAGCGGCGTGCGGATGGCACGTCGTTCATCCCGACCCTGGCGGTGCTCGCCGTGGCAATCGCCGCGGTGGCGGCCGCCTTCATGGGCACGCGGCCGGATCCTGAAGTACAACCAGCCGCTTCGTTGCCTTCGCCGCCCCAAGCGGTGGTCCGTGCGCCGCCGCTCGTGGTTACCGCGCCTCCCATGAAGCCCGCCGATCCGGCGCCCCCGGCCCGCGGGCAAGGCAGCGAGGTACGCGGCACGACAAGCGCGATGGGCAGCGCGTCGGCATGCGAGAAGTGCGGCGTCGTCGAATCGGTGCTGGCCGCCAACAAGCCCGGAGAAGGCTTCCAGATGCGCATTCGCATGGACGATGGCAGCCTTCGCACCGTGGAGCAGCGCGGCGCGCTGGCCGCGGGTACGCGAGTTGTCGTGGAAGGCCGATCGGTACGGCTGCCGGGCTAGCGGCAACTAGGCGTCGGCTACCTGCAGCACCAGCTTGCCGAAATTCCCGCCAGTGAACAGCTTGACCAGGGCCTCGGGGAAGGTATCGAGGCCCTGGACCACGTCTTCCCTGGATCTCATCCGGCCGTCCTTGAGGTATCCGGAGAGCTCGGCGACGGCGACGGGAAAACGGTCGGCATAGTCGAACACGACCATGCCCTCCATGCGAGCGCGGTTGACAAGCAACGACAGATAATTCTTCGGTCCCTGCACGGGGGTGGTGTTGTTGTACTGGCTGATCGCGCCGCAGATGATGATGCGTGCGCCGCGCGCGAGCCGCGCCAGGACGTCGTCGAGGATGTCGCCGCCGACGTTGTCGAAGTAGATGTCCACGCCTTTCGGGCAGTGCTCCTTCAGCGCGGCCTTGACGTTGCCGGCCTTGTAGTCGATGCAGGCGTCGAAGCCCAGCTCGTTCACCACCCAATCGCACTTCGCACGGCCGCCCGCGATGCCGACAACGCGACAGCCCTTGATACGGGCAAGCTGCCCTACCGTCTGGCCCACGGCGCCGGCCGCGCCAGACACCACCACCGTCTCGCCCGGCTTGGGCTGGCCGATGTCGAGCAGGCCGAAGTAACCCGTCATGCCAGGCATGCCCAGCACGTTGAGCCATTGACTGATCGATCCCAGCTGCGGATTGATCTTGAACACGCCGTTACGCTTGATCTGGTCCTCGGCGACCAGCAGGTACTCCTGTACGCCCAGGCCGGCGGACACGAGATCGCCGATGGCGAATTTCGGGTTCTGTGACGCGATCACCTTGCCCACCCCGCCCGCGCGCATCACTTCGCCGATGCCAACGGGCGGAATGTAGCTCTTGGCATCGTTCATCCAGCCGCGCATCGCGGGGTCGAGAGACAGCGACAGCGTCTTGATGAGCACGCCGCCGCTGGCTGGCTCCTGCACGGGTTCGCTCGTGAATGTCCAGTTCTCCCGCGTGGGCGCGCCGACGGGGCGCTGGGCAAGGCGAACCTGGTGGTTGACGAGGGAGTCGATGGCCATGGGTGTTCTCTCCGGGGGGGTGCTGACTAAAGGTCCCGCATGGTAGCGGCGAGCCTTGCAACAGCCGGTAGCGGACGTGACACAAGAACCGGGGCCCGCAAAAAAATCCCTCCCTGTGCTGTAATGATTCGAGAGGGGTGACGACCGATGTGTTGGACCCGCGCCGGACCAGGGCGGCGCGTTTTCGGCACGGAAAAATATTGGAGGCTTTGCCTATGCCCGCGAACCCATCTTCCGCGCTTGCGGACAGCCGCGCCGATCTGTGGCGCGAGACGCTGGCCGCCCGCTATGCCCAGGTGCGCAGCCACAGTGTCGCCCTTGCCGCCCCCCTGTCCGCGGAAGACCAATGCATCCAGTCGATGCCGGACGCGAGCCCGACCAAATGGCACCTTGCACACACCAGCTGGTTTTTCGAAGCGGTTGTGCTTTGCAAGCATTGTCCAGGTTACCGACCGTTCGATTCACGTTTCTTTCAACTTTTCAATTCCTATTACGAATCGCTCGGCCCGCGACATCCCCGGCCCCAGCGCGGCCTGTTGACGCGGCCGGGTCTGGCGGAAGTGCGCGCCTATCGTGGACATGTCGACGCAGCCTTGCAGCGCTTCATTGCCAATGCCGAGCCTGCCGCAGGGCAGGCTGCGGCGCCGCTCGTCGAGCTGGGCCTGAACCATGAGCAGCAACACCAGGAACTGATCCTCACGGACATCCTGCATGCACTGTCGTGCAACCCGCTGCTGCCGGCCTACCAGGACGCGGAAGCGCCGGTATTGCGCCTGGCCGCGTCGACCGAGCCACTGGACTGGATCGAGATGCCGGGCGGCCTGGTGGAAGTTGGCCACGCCGGCGACGGTTTCGCCTTCGACAATGAAACGCCGCGCCACAAGGTGCTGCTGCGGCCTTATCGCATTGCCGGCCGGCTCGTGACATGCGGCGAGTACGCGCGGTTCATTGCCGACGGCGGCTACGAGCGCGTCGGGCTCTGGCTGTCCGATGGCTGGGCGGCCGTCCAGGCTTTCGGCTGGAAAGCCCCCGCCTACTGGATCGCGCCCGGCGACCCGCGCGCGCCTGCCGAACATTGGCAGGTGTTCGGCTTGAACGGCGTTCGCCCGCTCGACCCTGCGGCGCCCGTTAGCCAGCTGAGCTTCTACGAGGCAGCCGCGTACGCCGAATGGGCCGGCGCGCGCCTGCCCACCGAATTCGAATGGGAGGCGGCGTACGGCGCGCCTGGCGTTTCGCAAATGACGGGCCATGTGTGGCAGTGGACGCGCTCGTCCTATGACCCCTACCCCGGCTTCCGACCGCTGGCCGGTGCCGTCGGCGAGTACAACGGCAAGTTCATGGTGGGCCAGCTGGTGCTGCGTGGCGGTAGCAGCGCGACACCCGCCGGCCACACGCGTGCGACCTATCGCAACTTCTTTCCGCCAGGCGCGCGCTGGCAGTTCTCGGGGGTGAGATTAGCCAAGGATGGTTCATGCTGACCCGCACCCTGATCAATATCGAAGCCGGGCGTGATCCCGGCGACAGCCGTCCGGCGGAAAACGATGCATGGGTTGGCGAGTTCGCGCAGGACATGATGCGGGCCCTTGGCTCACGGCCGCGCAGCATCTCGCCCAAGTACTTCTACGACGAGCAGGGCTCGCGGCTTTTCGACCGAATCTGCGAACTGCCCGAGTACTACCCAACGCGAACCGAGGTCGGCATCCTGGCCGCCAAGGCTGGGGATATCGCGGCGCAGATGGGGCCGCGTGCGGAGATCGTCGAGTTCGGTGCCGGCTCTCTGCGCAAGGTGCGCCTGCTGTTCGAAGCCATGGACCGGCCCGCGCGCTATCTGCCCATCGACATCTCGGGTGCGCATCTGGCGCGGTCCGCCGAGGCGTTGCAGCGCGACTATCCGGGGCTGGACGTGCAACCCGTCGTCGCCGATTACACGCAGCGCCTTCTGCTGCCCGCGACTCTGCCGGGGGCAGGGCGCCGGGTCGGGTTTTTCCCCGGCTCCACAATCGGCAACTTCACGCCTGCCGAAGCATTGCATTTCCTGCAGGTGGCGGGGCAGGTGCTGCGCGGCGGCGCATTGCTTCTCGGGGCGGACCTCGTGAAAGACCCGGCGGTGCTGCACGCGGCGTACAACGATTCGCAAGGCGTGACGGCAGCGTTCAACCTCAACCTGCTGGCGCGCGCCAACCGGGAACTGGGCACGCGCTTCGTCCTTGACCGCTTCGCGCACAGCGCCTTCTACAATGCGCCGCTGCAGCGTGTCGAGATGCACCTGGTCAGCCGGCAGCGCCAGAAGGTCGCCTTGGGCGGCGAATTCCACGAGTTCGACGAGGGCGAGACGCTGCACACCGAGAACTCGTACAAGTTCACCGTCGAGGGCCTGCGGGCGCTGGCAGTGCGTGCCGGGTTCAGGCCCGGCCCGGTGTGGACCGACGACGAGCGGCTTTTCAGCGTGCACTGGTTGCACGCGCCCACCTGAATTGGAGAATCAATGAAAGCCAGTTGGAACGGCACCGTGATCGCGGAAAGCGATGACACCGTAGTGATGGACGGCAACCACTATTTCCCTGCGGAATCGCTCAAGCGGGAATACGTCACCTTCAGCAATCACCGCACCACTTCCTCGAAAGGGCAGGCCAGCTATTACTCGTTGCTGGTGAACGGTGAATTGAAGACGGACGCAGCGTGGTACTACCCCGATCCGAATCCGGATGCGGAGTCGATCAAAGGTCGCGTGGCGTTTGGCAACGGCATCAAGGTCGAAGCTTAGGGCTCGAACCCGACACGCCGATTTCCAGTTCCTCGGCCCAGGGCCGCCGCGCGCAGGGGCAGGCGCGCGCCGGTTAAGCTTGCACCATGATCCTTCCACCCGCCCTGACTCCTCCCGGACAGCTGCCGGAAGTCCTGCAGCGGCAGGGCTATGCGGTCGTTGGCGCTGAAGGGGTCTGCGAGCTTTCGGACTGCCCGCTCCCGGAGCTGATGGCGCTGCGCCCCAGCTGGGACGACCTGCCGCCGGACAACTACCTGAAGGACGGCGGGCACTACCGTCGGCGCCGGCATTCCTGCTTTGTGGTGCAGGGTGGCGAGGTGGTTCAGGCGCCGCACCGCGCGCACTGGCAGCCCGTTGAGTACAACGCGTTGCATGGCGGCATGCAGCGCTGGTTCGAGCCCATGGAGCCGGGCGTTGTCGCAACGCCGGCCTGGCGCAAGCTGCTGCGGGCCTTGGCGCAGGCCAGCTCCGGCCTGAAAGGCGAGCGGCCGTGGTACGTGGAGGCGCACCAGTTCCGCATCGACACCGAAGGCGGCATCGGGCGTCCGACGCCCGAAGGCGCGCACCGCGACGGTGTGGACCTGGTGGCGGTTTTCATGATCGCGCGCGAGGGCATCAAGGGCGGCGAGACCCGGGTGTTCGAAGCCGCCGGGCCTGCGGGCCAGCGGTTCACCCTCACCGAACCCTGGAGCGTGCTGCTGCTGGACGACGAGCGCGTGATCCACGAAACGACACCGATCCAACCCATTGCCGCGGGCGCGCACCGCGACACACTGGTGCTGACTTACCGCGCCGGCGGCTTCCAGGGGGCGTGAGGGACGTTCTGGCTTAGAGCTGGACCCGCGTCCCCAGTTCGATCACCGCGTTGTGCGGGATGCCGAAGAAGTCGACGGCGCGGCCGGCGTTGCGCGACATCGCCTCGAACAGGTTCTGCCGCCACCGCACCATGGCCCGCCGGGGCGCCGGCACGACGGTCTCCCGGCTAAGGAAGTAGGAAGTCTCGAACGCCTCGATCGGCAGGCCGTGCGGCGCGCAGAGTTCGAGCGCTGCGGGGATGTCGGGCGTGTCCATGAAGCCGAAGTGCAGGATGACCTGCCAGAAGCCCGGTGCGACGGGCTCGACCTCGACCCGGCGCTCGGGCGCCAGAGTGGGCTCCTCGTGGAATCGCACGCACAGCACGACGTTGCGCTCGTGCAGCACCAGGTTGTGCTTCATGTTGTGCAGCAGGGCCTGCGGCACCACGCCTCGCTCGGCCGAGAGGAACACTGCAGTCCGCGGCACCGGCGTGAGGCGGTCCCGGGCCAGGTTGTCGGCGAACTCCTTCAGCGGGAGCAAGTCGCTCTTGAGCGTCGCCGAGAGCAGCTCGCGGCCGCGCTTCCAGGTGAGCATCACGACCAGGACGCCGCCCGCCATCGCCAGGGTGAACCAGCCGCCCTCGAGGATCTTGACCGAGCATGACGCCAGCAGCAGCGCGTCGAGGGCGATGAAAAAGGCGGTCGCGCCCATCGCGATCCACGGCGGGAAGCCCCAGCCGTAGCGAACGACGAAGTACGTGAGCACCGTGGTGATGAGCATCGTGGCCGTGACGGCGATGCCGTACGCCGAAGCGATCGCCGACGAGTTGCCGAAACCGATGCAGGCCAGTACGACCGCCACCAGCAGCAGCCAGTTCACCGCGGGCACGTAGATCTGGCCCCGCTCATGCGCGGAGGTGTGGATGATCTGCATGCGCGGCAACAAGCCCATCTGGATAGCCTGCTGCGTGAGCGAGTAGGCTCCGGAGATCACGGCCTGCGAGGCGATGATCGTGGCCGCCGTCGCGATCACCACCGCGGGGATCAACACAGCGGAGGGGAACATCAGGTAGAAGGGGTTCTCCACGGCGGCGGGCACGCGCAGCAGCAGCGCGCCCTGGCCGGCATAGTTGATCGCGAGGGCCGGCAGGACGAAGCAGGTCCAAGCGATGCGGATCGGCCGCTTGCCGAAGTGGCCCATATCGGCGTAGAGCGCCTCGGTGCCCGTGACGGCGAGCACCACCGCGCCCACAGCGAGGAACAGTCCCCAGCCGCGTTCAGCCAGGAATCTCCAGGCATGGACGGGGTCAAGCGCCTGCAGAATCTGCGGCGCCTGGGCAATCTGCCAGACCCCTACGGTGGCGAGCACGGCGAACCACACGGCCACGATCGGACCGAACCAGCGCCCCACGGTGCCGGTGCCGCGGCGCTGCGCTATGAACAACCCGAGCAGGACGCCGACCGAGATCGGCAGCACCCAGGGCTTGAGAGTCGGCGCGATGACTTCCAGGCCCTCCACCGCGCTCAGCACCGAGATCGCGGGCGTGAGCACGCTGTCGCCATAGAACAGGCAGGCGCCGAAGGTGCCCAGCATGAGCAACCGGTTGCGCAGTGCCGGCCGGCCGGCAGTGCTCTGGGAGGCCAGGGCCAGCAGCGCGACGATGCCGCCCTCGCCGCGATTGTCCGCACGCAGGATCAGCACGACGTATTTCAGCGTGACGACCAGCATCAGCGCCCAGAACACCACCGAGACCGCGCCGATGATGGTCTCGGGGTTGAGCGGGACGCCGGTGGACTTGTGGAAGATTTCCTTGATGGTGTACAGCGGGCTGGTGCCGATGTCGCCGTACACGATGCCGAGCGCCGCCAGCGTGAGCGCGGCGGTGCGGGACTTGCCGGGCACGGCCCCTGCGGGGAGAGCGACTTGCATGGAATGAAACCCCTCGGAGATGCGAGGCCCCATTTGTCGCGCAGGCGGCGTAAAAATCGCATAAACGCCCTGCCGGGCGCGATGGCGGTTACTCGTCGGCCAGCCGGTAGCCCACGCCCAGTTCGGTGAGCAGGTAGCGTGGTTCGGCCGGGTTGGCCTCGATCTTGGCGCGCAGGTGCCCCATGTAGATCCGCAGGTAGTGCAGCTGGTCGACCTGCTCCGTGCCCCAGACATCGGCCAGGAGCTGCCTGTGCGTGACCACCTTGCCCTGGGCCAGGGCCAGCCGTTCCAGCAGCCGGTATTCCAGGGGGCTGAGGTGCACCGGCGATCCGTCCAGGCGCAGCTCGTGCGCCTCCCGGTCCAGCGCCAGGCCGCCCACTCGCACGAGCGGCGCCGGCCCGGGGCTGGCGGCTGCGCGACGCAGCATCGCGCGCACGCGGGCTATCAGCTCGCCGACCCCGAAGGGCTTGGTCAGGTAGTCGTCGGCGCCGGCATCCAGTGCGGCGATCTTCTGCGCCTCCTGGATGCGGGCGGACAGCACCAGGATGGGAGTGGCCGAACGGGCGCGCAGGCGTGTGATCAGTTCGACGCCGTCCAGGTCGGGCAGCCCGAGGTCCACGATGATGAGCCGTGGGTTGTGGCCACGGGCTTCGTCCAGCCCGTGCGCCGCCGTCGCCGCGGTGACGGGCCGCAAGCCGGCGGCGCTGAGGCTGGCCGCCACGAACTGGGCGATGGATGTGTCGTCCTCGACGATCAGGACGGTGGCGTTATCCATGGAGCGCCTCGGGGTCGGTGACCGGCAGGTCGACCCGGAACTCGGTGCCCGGCCTGCACCGCCGGGCGCGGATCTGCCCGCCGTGAGCCTCGACGATGGTCTTGCAGATCGCGAGCCCCAGCCCCGCACCCCCCGCGCCGGGCCCGTTGCCGCCGCGTTCGAAGCGCTCGAAGAGGCGTGCGGCGTCGGCGTCGGGCAGCCCCGGACCCTGATCGCGCACCGCGATGAAAACGCCTTCGCGACTCCGCCCGGCCTGGATGACGACTTCGGACTGCGAGCCCGCGTGGCGCAGCGCGTTGTCCACCAGGTTGGCGACGACCTGGGCGATCAGGCCGGCTTCGGCCCGGATGGGTGGAAGCCCGGGCGGTACGCGCCACTGGATGCGGGCGCCCGGCCAGCGCCGCCGCATGCGTTCGACAGCACTGCCCAGCAACTCCTCGATCGCCTCCCACTGCATGGCGAGCTGCAGCCGCGGTTGCACGAGGCGCGCCATCTGCAGGATGTTGTCGGCCATGAGGGTCATGTCGCGTGCTTCGTTTTCCAGGTTCGCGAGAAGCTGCGCCCGCTGTCCTGTACCCATCGAATTGCCCTGTGCGCGCAACGCGCTCGCGGTGCCGACGATGGCGGCCAGCGGCGTGCGCAGGTCGTGCGAGAGCGAGGCAAGCAGGGTATTGCGAGTCGCCTCCGACTGCGCGAGCGCCTGCGCCGTCTGTGCCGCCTGGGCGGCGCGTTCGCGCTCGACCGACAGGCCGACCTGATGCGCCAGGGCTTGCCAGTGATCGAGCTCGTCCGGTCCCGGGCGATCGTTGCGGCCCAGCAGCAACTGCACGGCGCCCGCCGCGTTTCGCTGGCTGAAAGGTGCGCACCACAGTGGCAGGTCCGGCCAATCCGCGCAGCCTCGTCCGATTGGCCGCCCGTGCTCCATGGCCCACTGCGCCGACGCGGGGTGAAACTGCGCCGTTTCCGCCGAAGGGTGGCACGCCAGGGTAGCGCCGTCGCCTTCGTGCACAAAGACGGCGCACGACAAACCGAGTTGGCCGGCCAGCCAGCGAGCGGCGGTAATCGCCATCGCGGCGTGGCCGTCGCAGCCGGCCAGCACTTCTCCCAGCGCGTGCAGTTGCGCCGCGCGTGTCTCGCCCAATTCGGCACGGTCCTGGCGCGCGCGCATGCCGGCGACCAGCGCATTCAGCCCCAGTGAGACGCCTAGCAGCACGGTAAGCGTCCACCAGTATTCCGCGCCGTCCACCTCGAATGTGTAGCGCGGGGGAACGAAAAAGAAATTCAGCGCCGACACGCACATCAGCGATGCGGCGATCCCGGCCGGCCGGTTCAGCAGCGTCGCCGTGGCGGCCACCGCTACGAGGTAGACCAGCGCGAGCCCCGCGACGGACATCCGCGCATCGAGCCACCAACACGCCAGAGTGGCCGCGGCAGTGGCGACCGCGCCCAGTGCGAGCTGGATCGCGGTCGGTGTCCTGGCGGAAAAAGGGCGGGGCGGGCGCTCTGCGCCGACAATGGGGTGCGGAATCATCAGGGCCGGCGATGCGGCTGCAGCGAGAGCAAACCCCGCAGCCGCCCCATCATGCGCCAGCCCCACCACAGCTTCAAGGCCCACGAGACCGCGCGACGCGGGCGCAGCAGCACCGGAATCGCGACGATCCCGGCCAGCCATTGGGGGTGGGCCATCAGCCAGTGCATTCGATCGCGCGCCGCGTCGGCAAGCGACAAGGTGCGCTGCAGCGGCAAGGTTTCGGCCGCGAGACGCCCGCGCAGCATCTGGCTGCGCGCCAGCAACTCGCCGCGCCGCACCTGGAGCTCTTGCTGCCGATGCATCGCCATGCTTACTTGCGCGGCGCGAGGCCGCTGTGGTCGTCGGCCAGTTCGGCCAGGGTCGCCTCGAACATGCCGCCGGGGCTGCGCAGCTTGCGGCCGCCGGCCCGGATGACGAACACACCGCCGGCCAGGAACGCCAACGTCAGCACCGACAGGGCGGCGAGGCGGTATCCCTCGGCGAACAGCATGAGCACGAGGGCGCAAAACAGAACCGTGCCCACGGTGACCAGCATCAGGCCGATGCCGGCAAGAAGCAGGCCGCCCGCGATGCGCAGCTTTTCCTGCTCGAGCTCGTTGCCGAGCAACTGCATGCGCACCTGCGCGATCTCCAGCAGCGTCGCCAGCATCTGGCGCACCGACGCGAAAAGGCCGCCTTGCGATCCCGGCTCGCTCATCGCGACGTATTCAGCGTCGGCTGATCAACATGCCCAGCACCACACCCACCCCGGCGGCGATGCCGATGGCCGTCCAGGGGTTGTCGTGCACGTAGTTGTCCGCCACCTTGCTGGCGTCCTTGGCCCGGGCGACGGCATTTTCCTGCAGGCGGGCAAGGTCCACCTTTGCCTGCTCCATGCGCGCCTGCATGCGCATGCGTATCGCGGAGGCCTTTTCGCCGACGTCGCCGGCGGTGAGCTTCATCAGTTCCTCCGCGTCGGCGATAACCAGCTTCAGGTCGGTCATCAGTTTTTCTTTGTGGGTAGCGGTCATTTCGGACATGGGGCCTCCATTGGGGTTGCTCTGCATTAAATACTAGCCTCCGCGGGCAGTGCCGGCGGGAAAAATTTAAATTTGCTGTCGCCGATCAAGGACTGGCATTTCGCGGCTCCCGGCTCCGGGTGGGGCTAGTCGCGAACGTCCGCCACGGGGTTGCTGCCGAAATCGGGCCGCGCCAGCAACGCCAGCACCCGCGCGGCGGCTTCGGCGGGGGAGCTGAGCATGCCTTTTTCCTTCAGGCCGATGAAATTGCCGATATCCGGGAATTGGCCGGCGTCGGCGCTTCGCAGCTGAACCTGCATGTCCGTGTCGATCACGCCGGGCGCGAGCGAGCAGACCTTCGCCCCATTGGGTTGGCCCGCCTCCTCCAGTGCGACACAGCGGCTGAAGTGGTCCATGCCCGCCTTGGCGGCGCAATAAGCGGCCTGCGACGCCATGGCGCGGCGGCCCAGGCCGGAGGAGATGTTCAGGACCCTGCGTCGCGCCGACCAGGTCTGGGTGGCCCTCAGGAAGACGGACGTGAGCAGCATCGGCGCTTCCAGGTCCACGCGCAGCACGTCAGAGAGCTCCGGCGCGGGAATGGCCGACAGCGGCGCCACGCGCGCAAGGAGGCCGGCGTTGTTGATCAAAGTGACCGACGCGAACGATGTTGCATCCTGGCCCGCGAGCCAGCCTTCCAGCCGCAGCGCCGCAACCTCGGGCCGCGCAAGGTCTTGCGGCCACTGCTCGCATCGCACGCCCTTGTCCGTCGCGCGCTGTCCGAGCGAGTCGTTGTGCTTGCGCGAGATGCACAGCAGGTCATGGCCGGCGTCGATCAATTGCTCGGCCATGGCCAGGCCCATGCCGCGCGAAGCGCCGGTGATGATGGTGAGGTGGTGGGTCATTCCGCCATCGTAGCCGCGAGCGCTTCAGGCTGCCACGACGATGGGGAAGGTCGCGTGAAGGCCGTCGGCGCCGGCAACGAAAGGCGCGGTGACCATCGCGCGCGCCTGGTCGTCCAGCCGGCGCCAGATGAAATCGCGCTCGTTGTGCGGGTCGCCCTCGACATACAGCTGGGTGGTCAGCAGCTCGCGCGCGCCGAGCTTGACCTTCACGTGGATGTGCGGGGTGCGGCCGCCATAGGCCACCGGCCGGATGGTGCGGAAGCGGTAGCGGCCGTCCGCACCGACGGCAACGCGTCCGAAGCCCTGGAAAGCCGGATCCGCCTTGCCGCCGTCGCCCGGATGGTGGTAATGCCCGCCCTCGTCGCATTGCCAGATTTCCACCTGCGCGCCGGCGACGGGCTTGCCCTGCAGGTCCGTGACGACGCCTTCTACCCATGAGGGCTGCCCGCGCCGATAGTTCACGCCACCGTTGCGCAGCAGGTCGAAATCGGTGTCCTTGGGCAGGCTGACGGGGTAGAAGGGCCCTTCCGTCTGAGCGGGCGTGTAGCGGCGCGTGGGCGCGGGTTGCGCCCGCACACCCGTCCAGACCATCGGGAACGAGACCAGCGCGGCGGTGGCCGCGCGCCGGTTGAGCAGGGTAGGGGGCATGTCGATCTCCTGGGCGTATCTTGTATCGGAGCCGCGCCGGCCGTGCGGAGTTCCACGTCTCAAAACGGCGCGGTGCTCGCGAACGCCAGAGCTTCGCCGGTAACGGGATGATGAATGCGCAATCCCGTGGCGTGCAGCAGCAGCCGGGGTGCAGCCACCTGCACCTCGGGTGGCGCATAGAGCGTGTCACCCAGAATGGCGTGCCCCAGGGCTTGCAGATGTACGCGCAGCTGGTGCGATCGGCCCGTCAAGGGCTCGAGTTCCACGCGCGTGCCGCCGTCGCTGTGGGCGAGCACGCGCCAACGCGTCTGGCTGGGTTTGCCTCGCTCGCGGTCCACGATGCGGCGTGGCCGGTTCGGCCAGTCGGCTGCCAGCGGCAGGTCGATCAGGCCCCAGCCGCCCGCGTCCGAGGGCACCGGCGCTTCCAGCCGACCCGAGACGACGGCCACGTAGCGCTTGCCGACCTCTCTCTGGGCGAAAGCGTCGCTCAATCGCCTTTGCATCGACGCACCGCGGGCCATCAGGAAAAGGCCGGACGTGGCCATGTCCAGCCGGTGCACGACCAGCGCATCGGGGTACGGGCCCTGCGCGCGAACGGCCAGGCAATCCTGCTTGTCCGCGCCGCGGCCGGGCACGCTCAGCAGGCCCGAGGGTTTGTCGAAGACCAGCAGGTGCTCGTCGGCGTGGACGAGCACGACCCTGTCCACGACGGCATCCGATAATTTACCGATGAGCATGCTTTCGTCGATCCCCTTTTCGCTGCAGGCCATTTTGCTGCTGGTGGCCTCCAATGTTTTCATGACCATGGCGTGGTACGGCCACTTGAAGAACCTGGCTACGTCACCCTGGTACATCGCGGCCTTCGTGAGCTGGGGCATCGCATTGGCCGAATACATGTTCCAGGTGCCCGCCAACCGCATCGGCTTCCAGCAGGCGGGGTTGACGGTAGGCCAGCTCAAGATCATGCAGGAAGTGATCACGCTGATGGTGTTCGTGCCGTTCGCGGTGCTGTACCTGAAGGAGCCGCTGAAGCTCGATTACGTCTGGGCGGCCCTGTGCCTGGTGGGCGCCGTCTATTTCATATTCCGCAATTCATAAGGAGCGTGCCAGTTACACTCGCCGCAATTCCCCCAAAACATCCCCAACCTGGAGCCAACAATGCTGTTTGGCAAGCTGCTGCCGCGTGAAGGCAATTTTTTCGAGTTGTTCAACCAGCACGCTGACCGCATCGTCGAGGCGGGCCGCGCCTTCTCGCAGCTGGTGGCCAACTACAACGATGTGCACCTGCGCGAGCAGTACAACCGCGACGTGGACAACGCCGAGCGCGCTGCAGACCGAGTCACGCATGAAGTCAATCGCATGCTGCACAAGACGTTCATCACGCCGATCGACCGCGACCAGATCCACAAGCTCATCAACACGATGGACGACGTGTGCGACCTGATCCAGGATTCGGCCGAGACGATGGCGCTGTACGACGTGCGCCACATGACCGACGAGATCACCCGTCTCACGGACCTGAGCGTCAAGTGCTGCGAACGCGTCAAGGAGGCCGTGTACATGATCGGCAAGCTGGCCGACGGGCCCACGGCCGAAGCCGCGCTCAAGACCTGCGAGGAGATCGACAAGCTGGAATCGGACGCCGACCGAGTGATGCGCTCGGCCATGAGCAAGCTGTTTCGCGAGGAGCCGGACGTTCGCGAGGTCATCAAGCTCAAGGCGATCTACGAGCTGCTGGAGACGATCACCGACAAGTGCGAGGACGTCGCCAACGTGATCGAGGGCATCATCCTCGAGCACTCCTGAACGCGGAGCAGGACTGATGGAAACCGCTCAAGCCGCCCTGTGGGTGGTGATCCTGCTGGTGGCGCTGGCGATCGCGTTCGATTTCATGAACGGGTTTCACGACGCGGCGAACTCCATTGCAACGGTCGTCTCCACCGGCGTGCTCAAGCCGACCTCCGCGGTGGTCTTCGCCGCGTTCTTCAACCTCGTCGCGATCTTCGTCTTCCACCTGAGCGTGGCGGCCACCGTCGGCAAGGGCATTGTCCAGCCGGGCGTGGTGGACACGCACGTCGTGTTCGGCGCGCTGGTGGGCGCGATCTTCTGGAACGTGCTCACCTGGTATTACGGCATCCCCAGCAGCTCCTCGCACGCGCTGATCGGTGGCATCGTGGGCGCCGTCATCGCGAAGGCGGGCGCGGGTGCCCTGATCGGCGCGGGGATCTGGAAGACTGTGCTGTTCATCTTCGTCTCGCCGTTCCTGGGGTTCCTGCTCGGGTCGCTGATGATGGTGCTGGTGTCGCAGGTGTTCCGGCGTGCGACGCCGTCGAAGGTCGATCGGTGGTTCCGGCGCATGCAGCTGGTCTCCGCCGGCGCGTACAGCCTGGGCCACGGCGGCAACGACGCGCAAAAGACGATCGGCATCATCTGGATGCTGCTGATCGCCACCGGCTACACCGCCGCCGGCGACAAATCGCCGCCCGGCTGGGTCATCATCTCCTGCTACCTCGCCATCGCGACAGGCACCATGTTCGGCGGCTGGCGGATTGTCAAGACCATGGGCCAGAAGATCACCAAGCTGCGGCCGGTGGGCGGTTTCTGCGCGGAGACCGGCGGGGCGATCACGCTTTTCCTCGCAACGGCGATGGGCATTCCGGTGTCCACCACCCACACCATCACCGGCGCCATCGTCGGCGTCGGCTCGACGCAGCGCGCCAGCGCCGTGCGATGGGGCGTAGCGGGCAACATCGTGTGGGCGTGGATCTTCACGATCCCGGCCAGCGCGTTCGTGGCCGCGATCGCGTACTGGGTCAGCCTGCAGATATTTTGATTGAGGGAGGCTGCGGGTGCATGCGGGCCATCGAGATGCTGTCCACATAGCGGCCGTTCTTCAGCGAGAACGCCTTGTGCCGGCCTTCCTCGAGGAAGCCCATGGAGCGGTAGAGCGCCATGGCGCGGTCGTTGTCCACGTGCACGTGCAACTCCACGCGCAGCACTCCGGCCCAGTTGTCGGCCCAGTCCAGTAACCGCGTGAGCAACTTGCGGCCCACGCCGCGGCCCTGCCACTCGGCCGCCACGCACAAGCCGAGGGTGCGAACGTGCATGCGGCGCAGGCCGGGCCCCATGACGTGAAGGCCCGCCGAGCCAACGATCTCATCGTCCGCGACGGCAACCAGGCGGCAGGCGTGCGGCTCAATCTTCTGGTGGTATTCCAGCCGCGAGGCGTTCGGCGCGTCGGGGGTCTGCAGCAAGCCCTCGGCGACGCCCGGTTGGCCGAGCAGGGCGGCGATGCGCGCGGCGTCTTCCGGCTCCGCGCTGCGGATCAGGATGGGGTTGCTATCAGCCTTGTGGGCGGTGTCCATGGCATCACTCCTGATTGGATCGATGGACACCCCAATCTAAAGCACACGTTTGGCGCGTGGCAAATGCCGCCTGTGCATGGAACCATGCGGTAACCGGCCACGGCCGGCTCACTGCGAGATCTTGCGGCCTTCCTCGACCTGGTATTCGAAGTAGCGCTGGAAGCTGAAGGCGATGCTGGCCATCAGCACGGTGGTGCCCACGAGGAGCGACAGCACCACGGCCGCGATGGTGAACCAGCTGGTTCCGCCGGACGCGGCATCGTCGCCGGCCGCGCGGTTGAAGCGCGCGTTCCACTTTTCACGCGTCATCAGGCCATACACGATGGCGGTGAGGGCGCACCCGGCGATGGTGAAACCCAGCAGCGGTATCAGCACCCAGCTCCACTGATCATCCACGCCGTAGCGCTGCACGCGTTCGATGCCGTAGATGCCCAGCGCGGTGGGGATCGGCAGGAACCAGCCGAGCAGGTCCGTGATGCCGTACAGGTAGAAGCGGTGCAGGCCGAGCGGCCCGCCCAGGAAGGCCAGCCAGGCCGCGAGTGTCTTGTTTTTCATCCGGCGCTCGGCTCCGGCGGCGTCGCATCGCCTTCGCCCAGCGTTTTTTCCATGAGCACGATGTCCAGCCACTTGCCGAATTTCCAACCGCAGGACGTGAGTGTCCCCACAGGGGTGAAACCCGCCGCGCGATGCACGCCCACTGAGCCGGCGTTGGTCGAATCCCCTATCACCGCGATCAGCTTGCGGATGCCTGCTGCCTCGGCCTGCCGCGCCAGTTCGGCGAGCAACAGCTTGCCCAGGCCCTTGCCGGCAGCGTCGGGGTGCAGGTATATCGAGTCCTCGGCCGAGAACCGGTAGGCCGGCCGGGGCTTGAACCACTGGCAGTAGGCAAAACCCAGCACCTTGCCGTCTTCCTCCGCCACGAGGTAGGGCAGGCCCTTGGCCAGCACGTCCGCGCGGCGGGCGGCCATGTCGGCCGCAGAGGGTGGATCGGTCTCGAAAGTGCCGGTGCCGTGCAGCACGTGGTGGGCATAGATCGCGGTGATCTGGGGAAGGTCGGGGTCGCTGCTGGGGCGGATGTGGGTCATATGGGTGAAAACGTTATAATCGCGGGCTCTACAGCGTGTCGCTGGCCGGGTGGCCGTAAGCGCGTGTCTCAACGCTGGAAAGTATTTGGGGAAATTTCCCCTCCCACCCAAGGATAAATCATGGTCGTCATTCGACTCTCTCGCGGCGGCTCGAAGTCCCGTCCGTTCTTCAACATCGTCGTTGCCGACAAGCGTACCCGCCGTGATGGCCGCTTCATCGAGCGCGTCGGTTTCTACAACCCGATCGCCAAGGACAACGAGGAAAGCATCCGCATCGCTCAGGACCGCCTGACGTACTGGCGCGGTGTCGGCGCGATCCCGTCGCCCACCGTGGAACGCCTGATCAAGCAAGCCGCGGCCAAGACCCCGGCTTAAAGTAGTGGCGGCCCCGCGTCCGGCAGCCCAGCTGCCAACGGGTGTGGAGCCCGCCGAACTTCCGGCGGATGCCATCGAAGTCGGGCGCATCGCCGATGCCTGGGGCATCAAGGGCTGGTTCAAGGTCCTGCCCCATAGCGCTTCCCCGGAAGCGCTTTTTTCTTCCAAGCGCTGGTACCTGCAGCCGTCCGAAAGAGGCGCCAAGACCTTTTCCGGTACGGTGCTGCTTCGTGTGCGCGAAGCCAAGGAACACTCAGGCACTGTCGTCGCCAGCGCCCACGAAGTGGACGATCGCGCCGGGGCCGAGGCCCTCAAGGGCGCGCGCATCTTCGTGACCCGATCCAGCTTCCCGACGGCCGGCACCGACGAGTACTACTGGGTGGACCTGATCGGCCTCGATGTTGTGAACCGCGAAGGCGACAACCTGGGCACCGTGAGGGAACTGCTCTCCACCGGTCCGCAGACCGTGCTGGTGATCGAGTACTTCGAGCAAGGCAAGGTCCTGGAGCGGATGATCCCGTTCGTGTCAGTTTATGTGGATGCCGTGGATCTCGCCGCCAGGCGCATCACCGTGGACTGGCAAGCCGACTACTGAGCTACCTCGGGAAGCGCTCTCGTAACTTTATCTTCCAGAACTTGCCTGTGGAGGTGCGGGGGACCGCATCGATGAACTCGTAGCGATCGGGCAATTGCCACTTGGCAAAACCATGCCGGAGCAGATGCGCGTTGAATTCCTCGGGCGTCGCGCTCTGCCCGGGCCGCAGCACGACACAGGCAAGGGGCCGTTCGCTCCACTTCTCGTCGGGAATGGCGATCACCGCGGCTTCGGCCACGGCCGGGTGCGCCATGACGGCGTTTTCCAGGTCGACCGAGCTGATCCACTCGCCGCCAGACTTGATCAGGTCCTTGGTGCGATCCGTGATCTTCACGAATCCCAGTGGGTCCACCGACGCGACGTCTCCGGTGCGCAGCCAGCCGTCAGCGGTGAACTTCTCGGCCTCGACCGGGACCTCGTGGTAGCTCCCGGTGATGAACGGCCCGCGCACCTGGATCTCGCCAACGCTCTTGCCGTCCCAGGGCTGGTCGCCCCCGTTGTCGCCCCGCACCCGCAGATCGACCAGCGGAACGGGCACACCCGCCATGGCGGCGCGCCGATAGCGCTCGTCGGCGCTCGCGCCACGCAATTCCGCGCGTGGATAGGAGATGGTGCAGACCGGCGAGGTTTCCGTCATCCCCCAGCCTTGAAGGATCCAGATGCCGTGCCTGTCGAACGCGCGGATCAGGGCCTCGGGCACCGCCGCCCCGCCGACCAGAGATCGCATGCCGCGCGGCAGCTTCCAGCGCCCGTGATGGGGCGAGCCTTCGGCCTGCGCGGCGTCGTAGGTCTGGATCAGGCTCATCCAGATCGTGGGCACGCCCAGGGACAGCGTGGGCGGCTCCTGTTGCATCAGGTCCAGCAAATCCTCGGGATGCAGGTGGGGGCCTGGGAAGACGAGCTTCACGCCCATCATCACGGCGCCGTAGGGCATGCCCCAGCTGTTGGCGTGGAACATGGGTGTCACCGGCAGGACCACGTCCGTACCCAGCAGGCCCCAGAAGTCACCCAGGCTTGCCACCAGCGTGTGCAGGATGGTGGACCGGTGCGAATACGCAACGCCCTTGGACCGACCCGTGGTGCCGGACGTGTAGCACATGGCCACCGGGTCGTTCTCGTCGTGCGCAGCGTACTGGAAGCCCTCCGGGTCCGCGGCGTCGAGCAGGGCTTCATAGTTCTCGAATTCCGGCGACACGGCCGCGCCCGAAAACGGGAACACGATGACCTTCTCGAACTTGTGCAGGTGGGCGAACTGCTTGTACAGCGGCAGCAGCACGTCGTCGATCACGAGGAATCGGTCCTGCGCATTGCCTGCGATCCAGCCGATATCGTCCGGCGACAGGCGCAGGTTCAGCGTATGCATCACGCCGCCGGCGGCGGGAATGCCGAAATAGCACTCCAGGTGCGCGTGGTGGTTCCAGCACAGCGTTGCGACCCGGTCGCCCTTTTTCAGGCCGAGATTGCCCAAGGCGCAGGCGAGGGCGCGCGTTCGGCGGTAGTACTCGCCGTAGGTATGCCGGCGCAGGGACTTGTCGGGCAGGCGGGAGACAATTTCGTTGCCCGCGAAGAGCTTTCCAGCTCGCTCGAGCAGGTGGTTGAGCGACAGGGGGACATCCATCATCGTGCTTTGCATGCCGGTCTCCATCTTGACGACAGGCCGCCCCTAGGCAAGAACGGCCCCCTCGGGGGGCAGCGAAGCGTAGGGGCTAACTTATCCATGTGCACTGTACGACCCGCACGCGCGCGATCAATGCAGAATGAACCCTATGGAAAGCGCGAAGTATGAGATTGCCGCCACGGCGGCGCGGATGGTGGTGGAGGAAGGCCTTGAATACGGCCCCGCCAAAAGGCGGGCGGTGCGCCAACTGGGCTTGAACAGCCGCAGCGCCCTGCCCGACAACGATGCGCTCGAGGAGGCCGTCCGCGAGTACATCGAGCTCTTCTGCTCCGAGACACAGCCGGTTGAACTGGTGGCACTTCGCAAGCTGGCGCTGACGTGGATGGAGCGGCTGGCGCAGTTCCGGCCTTATCTGGGCGGGGCCGTCTGGCACGGCACGGCCACGCGGCTGTCCGATATCTACATCCAGCTCTTCTGCGACGATCCGAAATCGGCCGAGATGGCGCTGATAGAGAACAAGGTGGACTACGAGGCGCGCACGGTCACGGGCTTCAACGGGGAGCCGGTGGAAGCCCTCAGCCTGTCGAGCGTCAGCCGGGAACTGGGCGAGGCTATCGGCGTGCACCTGATGATCTACGACCATGACGACGTGCGCGGGGCCCTCAAGCGCGACGCCAAAGGCCGGACGCCCCGGGGCGACATCGCGGCGGTTAGGGCACTGGTGGACAATCGAGCGCCATGAACGAAGAAACCGACACCCCCGACGCGCCAAGCGCAACGACGCGCCGCCGCCTTCTCTACGCCGGTGTGGCCGGCGCCGCAGCGCTGGCCGGCGCAGGTCTGGCGCTATGGAAATGGCGCACCGAGGAGGGTCGGCGGGACGCTGCAGCAGTCCTCTGGCCCATGAATTTCGATACGCCGGCAGGCACCACGCTCGCGATGCAGTCGTTGCGCGGGAACCCGCTGGTGCTGAATTTTTGGGCCACATGGTGTCCGCCTTGTGTGGAAGAGCTCCCGCTTCTGGACGGCTTTTACCGGGAAAATGCGTCAAAAAAGTGGCAAGTGTTGGGATTGGCGATCGACCAGCCCAGTGCAGTGCGCAAGTTCCTGGAGCGCACGCCCGTCAGTTTCCCGATTGCACTGGCCGGCTTGGGAGGGACAGAACTCGGCCATGCGCTGGGCAACCTGGGGGGCGGACTGCCTTTCACGGTCGTGGTGGGCGTAAGTGGCGATGTGCTGCAGCGTAAAATGGGTCGGGTCACTGCCGCCGACCTCGCGGCTTGGACGCAGCTGCGATAACTTGACTCAGGCGTGGGCACGGGCGCCGCAATACTGTCAAGCGAAATGCAGAAAATAAATGAAAAATGACTGCAGAAACGGAAAGTAAGCGAATTTTGCTGTAAATTCGCCTTCCTTTCGTTGGCACGCGTTGGAGAGAACATGGACTTGCGCAAATTGAAGACGTTGATCGACCTGGTGTCGGAGTCCAACGTTTCGGAACTGGAGATCACCGAGGCCGAGGGGAAGGTTCGCATTGTCAAAGGCGGCGGTGCCGTCACGCATCACGTCGCCGCACCCTCCGCGGCCATGCCCGCGCCCGCGCTTGCCGCCTCGCCTGCGATTGCGGCGCCCGCAGCGGTCGAGGTGCCCACCGGCCATATCGTGAAGTCGCCGATGGTGGGCACGTTCTATCGCTCCTCGAGTCCCGGCGCCAAGCCGTTCGTGGAAGTCGGCAGCCAGGTCAAGGAAGGCGAGACCATCTGCATCATCGAGGCAATGAAGATTCTCAACGAGATCGAAACCGACAAGGCCGGCACTATCGTCAAGATCCTGTGCGAAAACGGCCAGGCCGTCGAATACGGGCAGCCCCTGTTCGTCGTCGAGTAAGCACGGCCTCATGTTCAAGAAAATTCTTGTCGCCAACAGAGGCGAGATAGCCCTTCGCATACAACGCGCGTGCCGCGAACTCGGCGTCAAGGCCGTGATGGTCTACTCCGAGGCCGACCGCGAGGCCAAGTACGTGAAACTGGCTGAAGAAGCGGTCTGCATCGGGCCGGCGCCATCGCCCCAGAGCTACCTCAACATGCCGGCCATCATTTCGGCCGCCGAGGTAACCGATGCCGAGGCCATCCACCCGGGCTACGGCTTCCTGTCCGAGAACGCAGATTTCGCCGAGCGCGTGGAGAAAAGCGGCTTCCAGTTCATCGGGCCAACGCCCGAGAACATCCGCATCATGGGTGACAAGGTTTCGGCCAAGCAGGCCATGATCAAGGCCGGCGTGCCCTGCGTGCCCGGCTCCGAAGGCGAACTCCCCGACGACCCGGTAATGATCCGCCGCACCGCGAAAGCGGTGGGCTACCCCGTGATCATCAAGGCGGCCGGCGGCGGTGGCGGGCGCGGCATGCGGGTGGTGCACACCGAAGCCGCGCTGATCAACGCGGTGCAGATGACCAAGGCCGAGGCGGGCGCAGCGTTCGGCAACGCGGCGGTCTACATGGAGAAGTTCCTGCAGAACCCGCGACACATCGAGATTCAGATCCTGGCCGACAAGCACAAGAACGCGGTGTACCTCGGCGAGCGCGATTGCTCGATGCAGCGACGCCACCAGAAGATCATCGAAGAAGCGCCGGCGCCCGGCATCCCGCGCAAGCTGATCGAGAAAATCGGCGAGCGATGCGTTGCCGCGTGCAAGAAGATCGGCTACCGCGGTGCGGGCACCTTCGAGTTCCTGTACGAGAACGGCGAGTTCTACTTCATCGAGATGAACACGCGTGTGCAGGTGGAGCACCCCGTCACCGAGTTGATCAGCGGCGTGGACATCGTGAAGACACAGATCATGGTGGCCGCCGGCGAGAAGCTGCCTTTTGCGCAGCGCGACATCACCTTGCGCGGCCACGCGATCGAATGCCGCGTGAATGCGGAGGACCCTTATAAGTTTGTTCCCTCGCCCGGCCGCATCACGATGTGGCACGCACCGGGGGGACCGGGCGTGCGTGTCGACTCGCACGTGTACACCAACTATTTCGTGCCGCCAAACTACGACTCGATGATCGGCAAGATCATCGTGCACGGCGACACGCGCGAGCAGGCGCTGGCGCGCATGCGCACGGCCCTGCTGGAGACGGTGGTGGAAGGCATCAACACGAACATCGCGTTGCACCGCGAGTTGATGGTGGACGCCAAGTTCATGGCCGGCGGCACCAACATCCACTATCTGGAAGAGTGGCTGTCGCATCACAAGCGGTAATGGCTCCCCCAAGCTGCAATAAGGGAACATGTTCGAACTTGGTCTTTTCTGCCCTGAGGACCGCGTCGAGGCGGTGAGTGAATCGCTCGACGCGCTCGATGCGCTGAGCGTGTCGGTAGAAGACGCCGACGCGCAGACCGCCGCGGAGCAGGCGTTGTTCGGCGAGCCGGGCATGCCGCCGCCGAAGGAAGGCTGGCAACGCTCGCGCGTCACGGCCTTGTTCGCCACTGAAGCCGCGGCGCGCGATGCCTCGCGGCTTCTTGAGGTGCAGGACTTCTTCGGCGGCTGCAAGGTGCTCGGCGTGGTGGCGGTGCCGGACCAGGACTGGGTGCGGCTTACGCAGTCGCAGTTCGCTCCGGTGGAGATCACCCCAGAGTTCTGGATCGTTCCGACATGGCATGAGCCGCCGGCGCAGGCGCGCCAGATCATCCGTTTGGATCCTGGCCTGGCCTTCGGCACGGGAACGCATCCCACCACCCGCATGTGCCTGCGCTGGATCGCCCGCCATGCGATGAAAAGGCAGCGCGTGCTGGACTACGGCTGCGGCTCCGGCATCCTGGCCATAGGCGCGGCACGCTTTGGCGCCGCGCAAATCGACGCTGTGGACATCGACCCCGCGGCGGTGCAGTCCACCCTCTACAACGCGGGCGCCAACGGTGTGCAGCTCAACGCCGGTCTTCCCGACAAGGCCAACGGCCGGTATGACACCGTCCTGGCCAATATCCTCGCCACGCCGCTCAAGGTGCTGGCACCCCTGCTGTGCTCCCACGTGGCCCCTGGTGGCTCACTCGTGCTGGCCGGCATCCTCGAGCGACAGGCCGATGAACTCAAGGCCGCGTACGCCCCTTTCGCCCGGCTCGACGTAGCGGACACGGAGGATGGCTGGGTGCTGATGACCGCGACACTCTGAGCCCGTGGAGCGGCCCTGCAGGGCCGCTCGCTACAATCGTTGGCTCATGAGCCTGATCACGCGCTGCCCCGCCTGCGGGACGATGTTCAAAGTCGTGCCCGACCAACTCAGGATCTCCGAAGGCTGGGTGCGCTGCGGGCATTGCGCGGAGGTTTTCGATGCGTCCGCGCATCTGCAGGCCGACGTCCCGGCGGCGCCGGAAGCCGCGGTCATCGATGTTCCCTCCAACACCGGGCAGGCACCCCAGGCCGGCGCCGCCGACGTGAGCCCCGCGGTGCGCGAGCTCGATGCGCCGCACGGTGAACCCGAGGAATTCGCTTCTTCGTTGAACACGGAGCTGGAGGAGGGGGAGCCGCTGGACGCGCTGGATTCGGCCCAACTGGAAGCCGAGGCTCAGGCATTGCGCGAAACCCCGATGGACCGGCCGTTCGAATTGCGCCGGCAGGACATCGCCGATGAAGCCGACGAAGCGGCCGAACCGCTGCCACCGCGGTTCACTCCCTTGCCCGATTCCGAGCTCGAGCCGGAGCTGCATGACCTTTCCTTCGTGCGGCAGGCGCGCAGCCAGGAGTTCTGGAGCCGCCCTGGCCTCCGCGTGATGCTCGCGTTGCTTGTGGTGGTGCTGAGCCTGCTGCTGGTGGCGCAGGTGGGTGTGCATGACCGCGACAGGCTTGCAGCGGCCCATCCGGCACTGCGGCCCTGGATTACCTTGCTGTGTGCGCCCATCAAGTGTCGCATCGCGCCTGCGCGCCAGATCGACTCGATCGTGATCGACAGCTCGTCGTTCAACAAGTTGCGCGGCGACGCCTACCGCCTCAACTTCACGTTGAAGAACCAGGCCGCCAACCAGGTAGCCATGCCCGCGCTCGAACTGACGCTGACCGATGGCCAGGAGCAGCCCGTTGTGCGGCGCGTGCTGCTGCCGGCGGAACTAGGTACTCATCCCGGCGTCATCGCCGCCAAGGCCGAGTGGTCCGGCTCTCTCGCGCTGAGTCTGTCCGCCAACGGCAACGGCAACGACGCGCGGATCGCAGGCTATCGGCTGCTCGCTTTCTACCCCTGACACCCCAACGGAATCATCCATGGCAGCATTGATTTGTGGCTCCCTTGCCTTCGACACCATCATGGACTTCGAGGGGCGCTTTGCCGAGCAGATACTGCCTGACCAGCTGCACATCCTCAACGTCTCCTTCCTCGTGCCGGCGCTGCGGCGCGACTTCGGCGGCTGCGCGGGCAACATCGCCTATAGCCTGAAGCTGCTGGGCGGCGAACCCCTGCCCATGGCCACCGTGGGCAGCGACGGCGCCGACTACCTGGCCCGACTCGAAGCGCTTGGCATCGCCACCCAATACGTGAAGTCAGTCGGGGACACATACACCGCGCAGGCGATGATCATGACCGACCGTGACAACAACCAGATCACGGCTTTCCACCCCGGCGCGATGATGCAGGCGCACACGACCCGCATCGAACCGCGCCCGGACGTCAAGCTGGGCATCATCTCGCCCGACGGCCGCGACGCGATGCTGCAGCATGCGGAGCAGTTCGTGGAATGCGGTATTCCGTTCGTGTTCGACCCGGGGCAGGGCTTGCCGATGTTCGACGGCGCGGAGTTGGCACGATTCATCGGGCAGGCGACCTGGGTCACGGTGAACGACTACGAAGGCAAGATGCTCTGCGAGCGCACAGGCTGGAGCAACGCGGAAATCTCGCGCAAGGTGGAGGGGTTGGTCGTCACGCTTGGCGCTGAGGGCTGCGAGGTGTGGGTTGGCGGTGAGAAGACGGTCGTGCCGCCGGTGAAGGCGCGTGAGATCGTGGACCCCACAGGCTGCGGCGATGCCTGGCGCGGCGCGCTGCTTCACGGGCTGGAGCAGGGCTGGCCGCTCGCGCGCTGCGCGGAACTCGGTAACCGCGTGGGTGCGACGAAGATCGCGAGCCGGGGTCCGCAGAACTGGACGCTCTAGTGGCCTCCGGCAGATCCCGATGCGTGTTGTTGCGTCTTAAACCTCGCCTCGCAAATCCGCGTTGCGTGCTGTGACCTCGCCTCGCAAATCCGCGTGCGGGTGGGCCATGCCGCGCGACGATGCGTCCGGCTTCGCCGGCAAACCTGCGATGAGTGGTTTTGCGCTCGCATCTCGCAACTCAC
>JAQZBU010000164.1 GCA_029237735.1 Ramlibacter sp.
ACCGGCGTCGCTCACCTGATGAGCATCTCCGGCCTTCACATCACCATGTTCGCCTGGGCGGCGGCGCTGCTGGTGGGCGCATTGTGGCGGCGCAGCGCGCGGCTGTGCCTGGCCTGTCCCGCCCAGCACGCGGCGCTGGTGGGAGGCATCGCCCTGGCCACCGCCTATGCGCTTTTCAGCGGCTGGGGCATTCCGGCACAGCGGACGGTATGGATGCTGGCGACCGTGGGGCTGCTGCGCCTGTCGGGCCGGCGCTGGCCTTGGCCGCACGTCTGGCTGCTGGCCTGCGCGGTGGTCGTGACGATCGACCCGTGGGCGCTGCTTCAGGCGGGCTTCTGGTTGAGCTTCGTCGCCGTGGGTGTACTGTTCGCATCCGATGCCGGTAGCGCGGGTGAGTCGCCCACATTGTGGTGGCACCGGCCGCTCGCCATGTTTCGCGAACAATGGGTGATCACCCTGGCCTTGACGCCCTTGACGCTGCTGCTCTTTGGACAGGTGTCGGTCGTGGGGCTGTTGGCCAATGCGCTCGCCATCCCGTGGGTAACGCTGGTGGTGACGCCGCTCGCCATGGCGGGCGTGGCAGTGCCGGCGCTATGGGACGCCGCGGGCTGGGCGTTACAAGCGCTGGGCGTCTATCTCGGGTGGCTGGCCGCGCTGCCCTTCGCCACGATCTCCGCGCCGGCGCCCCCGATGTGGGCGGGAGCGGCAGGCGTCATCGGCGGCGTCCTGCTGGCCATGCGGCTACCCTGGCATGTGCGGGTGCTCGGCTTGCCCTTGTTGCTACCTGTGGTGTTTTGGCAGGTGGCGCGGCCGGCGCCCGGTCAGTTCGAGTTGCTTGCGGCGGATATCGGCCAGGGCAACGCCGTCATCGTGCGCACGGCCGCCCATACGCTGGTGTACGACACCGGCCCGCGCTATGGCGCGGAAAGCGACGCCGGCCATCGCGTGCTCGTCCCGCTGCTGCGCGCGCTGGACGAGAGGGTCGATACGCTGGTGCTGAGTCATCGCGACAGCGACCACGCGGGCGGCGCGGCGGCGGTGCTCGCGATGCAACCACGGGCGGCGTTCCTGAGCTCGATAGAGCAAGGGCATGAGCTTCATGCCATCCGGCCTGCCGCGCGCTGTGCCGCGGGCCAACGCTGGCAATGGGATGGGGTCGACTTCCTGGTGTTGCACCCCGAGGTGGCCGACTACGGCCTCAAGGCCAGGCCCAACGCCATGAGCTGCGTGCTGCGCGTCTCCAACGGCGAGCGCACCGCGCTGCTGTTGGGAGATGTCGAGCAAGCTCAGGAGGCGCAGCTGATTGCCGCCGGGGCTGCGGTGCGGGCCGACGTGCTGCTGGTGCCACACCATGGCAGCAAGACCTCGTCCAGCGCGGCTTTCCTCGACGCCGTCCATCCGTCCCTGGCTTTGGTGCAGGCTGGCTACCGAAATCGCTTCGGGCATCCTGCGGCCCCGGTACTCGAGCGCTATCGCGAGCGGCACATCACCGTGATCGACTCGCCGCATTGCGGGGCTATCCGGTGGAATTCGACCGACCCGGCTTTCCACACTTGCCACCGAACGGACGCTATGCGCTATTGGCATCACCGGCCCGCGGGGTGAACCATCAGTCTTGCGACTTATCGGTCAAGCCTGGATTTCCAGCCATGAGACGGCGCATCAACGAACAAAATGATGCGTTCTATTTTGAGGGAGAGATATCAATGCAATCGGTGCGCCGCAAGAGCAATGAATCCCACAGTCCGAGCCCATCGGCCAAAGGGACGGATGGAGCTGAACGTGATGAGCTTGCGTCCCGCGAACTGACCTGCGAAAAAACACGGCCGTCATCAGGGGGGCGATTGTTGCCCCTGTCCAGGTTCGAGAGGCTCCCTCCGGCAATGCTTGCATACGAGGTGGGCGACCTGCTTGAATTCGATGAGAGATCGGACCTTGGGCAGGCATCGAAAACGACCAACGCGGCAATGGCCTTGGGAACAAGTCATCCACTGTACGCAAAACTTTATGCGGAGCAGGTCGCCTGTCGCAAATTGGCGGCAGGCGTGGAGCTTGTGGACAGGGCAATCAAGCTCTCGGCCGCCAAGGACTCAGTCAAGCTCGCCAGGGACAGCGTCGACGCCGACCGAGCCAGCCGCGAAAAGGCCGAGCGTGCAAGAGCTGCGTATGCAATCGCCAGAAAGGATTGGGCCTGCCGTGTGCAAAGGGCTTTTACCGCCAAGCCACGCGACGTCATGCAAATCACATCGGGGGCCCAATTGCTGAGCGAACTCGGCCGCACGGATGCCGCTATACAGTTGCTGCGGTGGGGTCTCAAGGAGTTCCCCAATGACCGATTTGCGCGGCTGCAACTGGCCGAAGTGCTCGTGCAGGCACGGCCTCCCGCCGACTCGGCGGTTTTGCCCGACCCCACGGACCAGGCGATCACCGAAGCACGCACTCTGAAGAACATCAACCCTAAGGGCCCTCGGCCGCGCGTGATCATTGCGCGGGCCCTGCTGCTCCAGGCGCGAGACCTGTCCCGCAAGGGCGACCACGCCGGCAGCGTTTCAGCAGCGGCCGCCGCCCTGGGCGAATTGAGCGATGAACCCGCCGTGAACGACCCCTTGACACTTGCAATGGTCGAGCACTCGCTCGGCCACAAGGTCGAATCCGCCGCCGCGATCAAGACTTATCTCGACAGCCGACGGGGACGTGAGCCGGATGCAAAGCTGGCCGAGGTGTATGCGTGGCGGGGTGAGCCGAAACTCGCCGTCGAATGCCTGAAGCAGGTACTGGCCCGCAATATTCATGACCCCGCCTTATGCCACGTGGCGCACTCCAGGTTCATGGACAACCTCCGCAGCGACCCACGTTGGCTGCCGTTGCTCAGCCGCATGAATCGCGCGCCGGACCAGCTCGCCGCCATACCGCTCGAAATTCAGACGCCCCCAGATCACGACAGCGCGTGAGCTTCGATCCGCAGGATGGTATTGAACATCCAATCCTGGGCTCCCTTGTCGAACCGCGTCTGCGAAAACGCGGCCAACACCTCTTCCGCGCTCACGCCCAACGCGGCGAGCAGCCTTGTCTTCAGGGCCGGCAACGCTTCGGACTCGAGTATCGCCAGCAGCATCGCCGCAGCCTCCCCCGGATTGCCGCTGTTCAACGCCAACCTAGCCGCAGGCAACTCGCCACCTGGGGGGCCGCCATATGCGGACACGAGCGATTCTTTTTCCGCATCGGACAAAACCTGCGAGTTCACGATCTCCTTCAAATATTCGTGCATGGCCTCGCATCGAAGCGCTCGCTCTCTCGTCAGTGGAGATAAAGGCTGAGCCGCGCAGAGCTCGCTGAGCATCGGTTGACCCGAGGGTGATGGGGAAAGCAGAAATTTATATCTTTCTCCCCGCAGGGCAACGGGGGCGGCCATGACAGGCCGCAAGATGGACAGCACCATATCGGCCCGGCCGAGCTCCAAGCCGCAACGCAGTACGGTCTTGTCCCGGTGTTCCGCCCGGCACAGGCGAAATTTAGTGTCCGAACCGAGAAGACGCGGTGGGAAATCGAGCACCTGTTCCAGGTATTCTTGCACCACGCCGGGGGGCGATCCTGTAGAGACCGCCCGGTAAAGACCGGGAATCGCAGGATTGCCTGCAATGGCGTCCAGTTCGTCCTTGTCCATCCCGAGCCCCTGCGCGCGCATCGCGAGCATGCTCTGCCGCACGAGCGGGACGTGACCATCATCCAGGGCTACGTGCAGAAAGCCCCCGGTCGCTACATCCTCCGGCGAAACATGAATGGATACCGGCACATCGGTGCCTTGCTGCCGCGCCGGACCAGGAGGCCACCGGAAGAGGCTGCCGAACAAATATCCACCGTCGCCGAAATACTCGTGCACTTCCCGTTTGTCGACGCAGCAGTCGGCCAGGCTCTTCGACCTGAGCAGGGACAAATCGTCTCCCACGAGAGTGACCTCTTCGAGCTTGGCCGTGTAGGTGGGATCGTACAGATTGACGACATGCTCGCGCCGCATCACTCCGCCGTGCGAACGCTCCTTGACGAGCAGACGAAGCCCGAGCAGATGGCCGCCCGTGGAGACGGCGAAGAGCCGGCTGTCGCCGACCTGCATGCCTTCAAACTGTTTCGCAGCCATCTCCCCGAACCTATCGGGCTTGTAGATGGCACAGGAACCCTGCTCCAGCATGCGATCCAGATCCGCGTCCACGCTCTCCGGCACATGTGCGCTGATGCCCGCCTCGGTTGCGAAGTGCTTGAAGGAGGCGGGCTTGCCGGCCATGAGATCGTTAAGCAGCTGCGCGACCAGCCGCCGGCACATGATCACATCCCCGTTGTCCATCAGGGCCCTCAGGTTCAATCGGATTGCGTGAGCCCGAGCCTGTGGGTCATCCTTGGAGAAGACGCCCAGCTGGCGGAATTCTCCCGCATCGCCGGCGTGAACTTGCCCGTGCACGGGGTTTGCCTGGCCGTTGATATGGCCTTCGCGGTCGGTGTAGAACACCAGCGATTTCCACAGCCCCGGTCCTGACTGGCCTCGCGCTTCTACAGTCACTCCGCCGGGCACCTTGAACCACAGGCCTCGGGGCGCGTCACCCTCCAGGATGATTTTTTCGGGCCGGATAGGGCCTTCGGGCTGATTCGTTCCCTGCAAATCGCTGAAATCGATGCATGCCCCCGTTGTGGGAGCCGCGACGAACACGCGTTCGAGCGCGGGAAGCTCTCGCAACCCATGAACCAGGCGATTGCTCAGAAGTTCGGCGTCCAGGTGCACCGACGTAATACTCACCCCGCCTGCGGACTGGGCATGGCGTTGCAGCGCTTGCCACGCCTCGGCAGGCATTGCCGCCACGAAGCGCTTGAGGGTGGGCTCGAGGCCATCCAGATTCAACAGGGGGCCGGCGATACGCGTGACCAGTTCACGGGCCATCGTCTCCAGGTCGAAATCGTCACCCTGGAAGCGCAGCTCGTGGGCCACCAATCGCAATTGACCTGCCAAGGCCGCGACCGGCAGTTCTCGGTCGGCCGCGTCGACGGACTCTTTCGCTCGAGGGGCCAGTCCGTGATCCACGGAGCCTTCCCGCCTGGTCTGAACCTTGAAATTGGCCACTGCTCGCGCCCCAGCGTTATCCAGGCGCGAGCGAGCCACTGCGGCTCGACCTCGAGTCTGAGTGTCATTTACACGCCCCCTGCGCTTCGGGTCTTTCAAGATCCGTTCACACGCTGTGTAACGCCACGCCCCGGAAGATTCCATCTCGGCACGTGCCAGGACACTCCGTTCAAGGCCCGGATATTGCTATCCTGTGGCCTGGAGATTCGCCTCATGCACAAATTCGACGAGATGTTCTCGCAGCTGCCGACCAACGGCCAGTTCCAGTTTCAGGGCCAGTCTCAAGGCGGGCAAAGCCAGGTGCAGGTACAGGGCGTGCGCGAGCACTACCGCAACTATGCGCTCTGGCTGTCCCGCCAGCCTCAGGAGGCCATGCGCGCCCGCCGCGAAGAGGCGGAGATGATCTTTCGCCGCGTGGGCATCACCTTCGCCGTGTACGGCGCGAAGGACGAGGACGGCGCCGGCACCGAGCGGCTGATCCCGTTCGACCTGATCCCGCGCATCATCCCCGCCGGCGAATGGGCCACGATGGAAAAAGGCCTCGTCCAGCGCGTCACCGCCCTCAACCGATTCCTCCACGACGTGTACCACGAGCAGGACATCATCAAGGCCGGCATCATTCCGGCCGATCAGATCCTGAACAACGCGCAGTTCCGCAAGGAAATGATGGGCGTGTACGTGCCGCACCGCATCTACTCGCACATCGCGGGCATAGATATCGTGCGCGCGCCCAACGCCCAGGGCGAGGGCGAGTACTACGTGCTGGAAGACAACCTGCGCGTGCCCAGCGGCGTCTCCTACATGCTGGAAGACCGCAAGATGATGATGCGGCTGTTCCCGGATCTGTTCAGCTCGCACCGCGTCGCGCCGGTGATGCACTACCCGGACTTGCTGCTGGAGACGCTGCGCGCCTCCGCCCAGCCCGGCGCGCCCGACCCGACGGTGGTGGTGCTCACCCCCGGCATGTACAACAGCGCGTATTTCGAACATGCCTTCCTCGCGCAGCAGATGGGCGTGGAGCTGGTCGAAGGCCAGGACTTGTTCGTGAAGGACCGCTTCGTCTACATGCGCACGACGCGCGGCCCCAAGCGCGTGGACGTGATCTATCGCCGCGTGGACGACGACTTCCTCGACCCTTCGGTGTTCCGGCCGACTTCGACGCTGGGCTGCGAAGGGCTGGTGGACGCCTACCGTTCGGGCAACGTCAGCATCTGCAATGCCATCGGCACGGGTGTGGCGGACGACAAGTCGATCTACCCCTACGTGCCGAAGATGATCGAGTTCTACCTCGGCGAGAAGCCGATCCTGAACAACGTGCCCACGTATATGTGCCGCAACCCGGATGACCTGAATTACACCTTGGCCAACATAAAGGACCTCGTGGTCAAGGAGGTCCATGGCGCGGGCGGCTATGGCATGCTGGTCGGCCCGGCGGCGACGAAGCAGGAGATCGAGGATTTCCGCAGGGCGGTCGAGGCCAACCCGTCCGGCTACATCGCGCAGCCCACGCTCTCGCTGTCGAGCTGCCCGACCTTCGTTGAGAGTGGCGTCGCGCCGCGTCACATCGATTTGCGGCCCTTCGTGCTCTCGGGCAAGGAAGTGCAGATGGTGCCCGGCGGCCTCACGCGCGTCGCGCTCAAGGACGGCTCGCTGGTTGTCAATTCGTCCCAGGGTGGCGGCACCAAGGACACGTGGATATTGGAAGTTTAAGGCCGTCATGCCGGACTTGATCCGGCATCCATGGTGGCGCGCCACCATGGATTGCGGGTCAAGCCCGCAATGACAAACGCAAGAGGATCGCACATGCTTTCAAGAACCGCAGACCACCTCTACTGGATGTCCCGCTACACCGAGCGCGCGGAGAACACGGCGCGCATGCTGGACGTCAATTACCAGACTTCGCTGCTGCCGCAGTCGGCCGCCGTGGCGCAGGTCGGATGGCAGGGCCTGCTATCGATCAGCGAGCTGTTGCCCGCCTACGCGGCCACGCATGGCGACATCGAGCAGCAGCGGGTGATGGAATTCATGGTGAAGGACGATAGCAATCCCTCGTCCATCGTTTCGTGCCTCAAAGCCGCGCGCGAGAACGCGCGGGCCGTCCGCGGCTCGCTCACGACGGAAGTCTGGGAGACGCAGAACCAGACCTGGCTGGAAGTCAATCGCATGATCAGGGAGCGCGAGTTCGAGCGGGACCCGGGGCAGTTCTTCGAGTGGGTGAAGTTCCGCTCGCACCTCTCGCGCGGTGTCACCGTGGGCACCATGCTGATGGAT
>JAQZBU010000165.1 GCA_029237735.1 Ramlibacter sp.
TCGCGGATTCGCTTCTCGACGACTTCGTACAAAGCGCTGTCGGTGACGATGCCGCGCTTGCCAACCTGCCCCGGCTGCAGTTCGAACTGCGGCTTGATCAGCATCAGCAACGCACCGCCAGGCTTCAACAGCGGAACCAGCGCGGGCAGCACCAGCGTGGACGAAATGAACGAGAGATCGCCGGTGACCAGGTCGAAATCGTCACCCACCTGCTCGGCGGAGAGCTCCCGCGCGTTGATCTTCTCAAGCGCGACCACGCGCGGGTCTTTACGCAGGTTGTCGTGTAACTGGCCTGTACCTACGTCGACACCCGTCACACGCAGTGCGCCTTGCTGCAACAGGCAATCGGTGAAGCCGCCGGTGGATTGGCCCACGTCCAGGCACAGTTTGCCGGCGACATCGACACCGCTTGCTTTCAGAGCGCCTTCGAGCTTGAGCCCGCCGCGTGAAACGTAGCGGGCCTCGGCGAGATCGAGCAACTCGACCTGCGCGTCGGCAGGAACATCGTCGCCGTTCTTGGCGACAGTTTTCCACGCGTCACGATCGAGCCAGCGCACGCCGGACGCGATGAGCCGCTGGGCCTGCGACCGCGAGGTCGCGAGGCCCCGTTCGACGAGGAGTTGGTCTATGCGCATGTTCTTGAAATTGTCATGCCGGACTTGATCCGGCATCCATGACGGCGCACTCGCCAACATGGATTGCGGGTCGAGCCCGCAATGACAGTCACTTCAATACCGATAGGTATCCGGCTTGTACGGGCCCTGCTTCGGCACGCCGATGTACTCGGCCTGCTCGTCGGAGAGTTCGGTCAGCATGGCGCCGACCTTCTTCAGGTGCAGGCGCGCCACCTTCTCATCGAGGTGCTTGGGCAGCACATAGACCTTGCCGAGGTCGTACGAATCGCTGTGCGTGAACAGCTCGATCTGCGCGATGGTCTGGTTGGCGAAGGAGGAGCTCATCACGAAGCTGGGGTGACCGGTGGCGCAACCCAGGTTCACCAGGCGGCCCTTGGCCAGCAGGATGATTTTCTTGCCATCCGGGAAGATGATGTGGTCCACCTGCGGCTTGATCTCTTCCCACTCGTACTTCTCGACCGAAGCGATGTCGATCTCGTTGTCGAAGTGGCCGATGTTGCAGACGATGGCCTGGTCTTTCATCTTCGCCATGTGTTCGTGGCGGATGACGTGCTTGTTGCCGGTGGCGGTGACGAAGATGTCGCCCTTGTCGCAGGCGTATTCCATCGTGACGACCTTGAAGCCTTCCATCGCCGCCTGCAGTGCGTTGATCGGGTCGATCTCCGTCACCCACACCTGCGCAGACAGCGCGCGCAGCGCCTGGGCCGAGCCCTTGCCCACGTCGCCGTAGCCCGCCACCACGGCCACCTTGCCCGCGATCATCACGTCGGTGGCGCGCTTGATGCCGTCGACCAGCGATTCGCGGCAGCCATAGAGGTTGTCGAACTTGCTCTTGGTGACCGAGTCGTTGACGTTGATGGCGCGGAAGAGCAGCGTGCCCTTGGCGCTCATTTCCTTCAGGCGGTGCACGCCCGTGGTGGTTTCTTCAGTCACGCCGATGATCTGCGCGCCCTTGCGGCTGTACCACGTCGGGTCTTGTGCGAGCTTGGCCTTTATCGAGGCGAACAGGCAGGTTTCTTCCTCGCTGGTCGGGTGGGCGATCAGCGAGGCGTCCTTCTCGGCACGCTTGCCCAGGTGCATCAGCAGCGTGGCGTCGCCGCCGTCGTCCAGGATCATGTTGGGGCCTTCGCCTTCCGCGCCCTTGGCGCCGAACTCGAAGATGCGGTGGGTGTAGTCCCAGTAATCGGCCAGCGACTCGCCCTTGACGGCGAACACGGGCGTGCCGCCCGCGGCAATTGCGGCGGCGGCGTGGTCTTGCGTGGAGAAGATGTTGCAGGAGGCCCAGCGCACTTGAGCGCCCAGCGCCTGCAGCGTCTCGATCAGCACGGCCGTCTGGATGGTCATGTGCAGCGAGCCGGTGATGCGCGCGCCCTTGAGCGGCTGTGCCTTGGCGAATTCCTCGCGGATGGCCATGAGGCCGGGCATTTCGGTTTCGGCGATGCGGATTTCCTTGCGGCCCCAATTGGCCAGGGAAAGGTCGGCGATGGCGCAATCCTGCGTTGCGACGGGTTTGAGAACGGCGTTCATGTCGGCTCCAAAAACAATAGTTTCGAAACCCACCGTGCCGGTGTCGGGATGCCTTGCGGAAGGGCTCACCTCACGGACCAGTGGGTGAGCGTCGTTGCGGATGATTTCCGAGCCTCACGCCTGAACGGCGCTGCAACGCTCCTCGGATGCCGCGAATTGTACCAAGCGGCCTCTCGCGGCGCTAGACTGCGGGAATGATGGCGCGTTCGCTCCTTGCCCTGCTGGTCGGCTGGCTCATCGGCATGGCCGCGTGGGCGCAACCCGCCGCGGGCGCGCCGGCGTTTGTCGACACGCGCGACGAATGCGCCGCAGTGGGCGGCGCGTGGCTGGCGAGCCCCGGCAGCTGGCAGGCTTCATGCCAGACTCCTTGGAGCCGCGATGAATGCCTGCGATTGCGCGGCGCCTGGACACCGATGTCAGCGGCACCGGCGGGCGGGCTGTGCATGGCCCAGGTCTCACCGACCGCGACTGCACGCCAATGCACCAGCGCGGGTGGCAGCTGGGGGCCGCCCGGCTCATCCATGCCTTTCTGTCAGCCCGCCGCGGTGACGGCCAGGGCGCCGGTCAAGGCCGCCTCCGATGCCAATAAGCAATGCAAGAACCAGGGCGAGTGCATCTACGGCTGCGTCTACCGGGGGCCGGCAGCAGCGCCGGGCTCGGACGTCGTGGGACGTTGTCGCCCGACGAGCCGCATCGAGGGCTGCTATTCGATGGTGGACAAGGGCCGGCTGGCCGGCAACATCTGCATGACCATCAAATGACCCTGCCCGTCCCGCCCATCGAGCCGATGCTGGCCAAGATCGCCGATGAGCTTCCGCAAGGCGAGGACGGGTTTCGCGCCATCGTCTTTCGCAGCGGCGATGAAGTGCATATCCAGAGCCGCGATCTGCGGCCACTCAACCGTTACTTCCCCGAACTCGAGGCCGCACTGACCAAGGCGCTGCCCAAGGGTTGCGTGATCGACGGAGAGATCGTCGTCGTTACCGGCTCGGGGCTGGACTTCGATGCGCTGCAACAGCGGCTGCACCCGGCGGCGTCGCGCGTGGCGAAGCTCGCCAAGGAAACGCCCTCGGCCTTCGTGGCGTTCGACCTGCTGGCCGCGGGTGGGCGATCGATCATGCAACTGCCGCAGGCCGAGCGCCGCGTCCGGCTTGAACGCCTGCTGGGCCAGGTGGCCAAGCCGGTGTACCTGACGCCCGCCACGCGCGATCGCGCCGTCGCCTCGCAATGGCTGCAGCAATTCGAAGGGGCCGGGCTGGACGGCGTCATCGCCAAGCCCGAGGCCGCGCCGTACCAGCCGGGCAAGCGCACCATGCTCAAGATCAAGCACGCGCGCACGGCCGATTGCGTCGTCGGCGGCTTTCGCTGGTATAGGGACACTCAGGACATGGTCGGCTCGCTGCTGCTCGGGCTGTATGACGACGCGGGCGTGCTGCACCACGTCGGAGTGACATCCGCCTTCACCGCGCCGATGCGCCGGCAACTGGCAGAGGAGTTGGCTCCCCTGCGCAAGGATGCGCTGGCCAACCATCCGTGGCGCGATTGGGCGAGCGTGGGCGATGACACCGCCACCCGCATGCCAGGCGCGCAGAGCCGATGGAGCGCAGGCAAGGACTTGTCATGGGAACCCCTGCGGCCCGAGCGCGTGTGCGAGGTGAAATACGACCACATGCAGGGCGACCGCTTCCGCCACGCTGCCATCTTCCTGCGCTGGCGCCCCGACAAGCCGCCGGGCGATTGCCGCTATGACCAGCTGGCGGTGGCCACGCCATTCGAGCTCGAGAAGATTTTCAAGACCGGACGGCAAGCGGCTACTTCGCGAACGAAGCACGACGAGAACTTGAAGAGCTGACGCGAAAGGGGTTGCCTGACCTGCTTAGATCAGGTGACCCGATATGCAATCTCAAGTAGCACCCTGCAGAAACCCAGGATATGCGAACGCCCGCGCGATGGCATCGCAATCCCTCTCGGAGACACCAGCGGCACGCGCCGTTGCGTACCAAGTGCCGCGCACCTGTACTTCCATCGTCTCGATCATGACGGTGGCCTCGGCAGGTTCAAGCAAGAAGCGGGCGCTCTGAGAGAGCAGGTTCGCGGCGTTGGCAAATCGACCCGCATCGCCGCACTCCATTGCCAGGTCGCGGTGCTCCATACTGACTGGCACTGCGGGCGTCAGGTCATAAGCGGGTGAAAGCTTCCAATTGGCTTCCTTCGCGATCAGCGCGTGATTGCGCGGATGATCGTCGATGTTCGAGATGAGCGCGTTGAAGCACATACGGCGGAACAGCTCGGCTGCGTTCTGCGCCGGTTCGGCGCACACACGCCGGATTTCTTCGGCTAGCAGTACGTAAGACCATTTGTCGCGTGACTGGTAGTTGTCTTCTGCGCGCAGCAGCGTTAGGGCCGAGATCATGCGTGTGCGCAAGTATCCGGCTTCTGTCTTCTCGCGGTCAAAGCGTTTGACGAGCAAGACATCCCGTCCGCCGACGCCGACGACCCGGCTTTCAGCTGTCGTTAGTCCGCAGGACCGTGCAAGGATCAACATCGCGTGCTCGACCCTTGCGCAGTTCCATGTGTCATCGGGCCGGTTGAATTTCGCAATCCACAGCCCGGCCTCGTCTTCGACAACGGCTTTTGGGCGCGCGCCGCCCATCGAAGTGCCGATTACCAGCAGCTTTTCGACCTGATCGTGATCATCGGCGGCAGCACCGACAGGCAGGTCCTCATCGGCCATGATCGCATCGGCGATGACCTGCACCTTTTCGAGATCAAGCGTCTGGTTGTAGGCGCGCTTCGGCGCAGGGGGTGTCTGATTCAACCCGAAGCCGAGTGCCCCGGCGCGGTCGTCGGGGGAGAAGAGAAGATATCCCATCTCGCCGGGTTGCGCATTGCCAAGATGGCGCTGGATGACGCGGCGACCCCAATAGTCCGGGCTCGCGTCACGCAGCGCGCCAAAGACACCGCCGAGCGCCACCGTTGAGTAGATGCGGGGCGCTAGCTTCAGCTCGATGGGATCGAGCGCGACCGCGTTCGGACGTTCAAGGTAGCTGCGGCCGTAGACGAAGCGCCCCTCGGGTGTTCCTCTGCGGTCCGTGGTCAGGGCGAAGCGGCCAGCCGTCACCGGCTCGGTTTGTCCGGGCAGGGTGATGTAGACAAAGCATTCGGACGGAGTTTCAGAAGTCATTGTTCAGCTCCGTCTTCGGACGCGCCCGGCCCCGCTCGCGCCCGAGCGCCAGCGTCTGCCCTTCCTCGTCCCGCTCGGGGGTGGCCACAAGGTCAAGATGGTCGAGCAGGTCAAGCGCCCACAGGAGTGCGGCATAGACGGCGATCCCGGTCGAAGGCTTACCTTTCTCGGCATCGGCCACGGCACGCTCGCCAGTGCCGATCTTCCCGGCCATCTCGCTGATGGTGAGGTTGCGCCGCAGGCGGGCGGTGCGCAGGTTCGCGCCCAGGCCTTTGAGAGTCTTCTCGACGGGATAGGGCGGCGCGGTCAACAGCTTGTTGCGGGCAGTCATTTGGGCACCTCTGGAGCTCTTGTCTCCTCTACCAGTACCACGACAGGAGCAAGAGTTCAAGCAAAAACGCTCTCAAGAGCATTATAAGCCATATAAACAGCTCTTAAGAGCCTAGTCAAAGGCGTATGTGCTAGAATCCGGGGCGTTGAACACCCTTGTCGGGGCTCCAGCCTTAGAGTTCAGTGCCACACAGCTATGGGCACCTTGGGGAATGCGTACATAGCTGTGTACATAACGGGGTCGAGGAAGAGATGTCGAACGGTCAGTTTGCCCATGAAACCAAGCGGAGACGCACGTTTGCCATCATTTCCCACCCCGACGCGGGCAAGACCACGCTGACGGAAAAGCTGCTGCTTTTCTCCGGCGCGATCCAGATCGCCGGGAGCGTGAAGGCGCGCAAGGCGTCGCGCCACGCCACGTCCGACTGGATGGAAATCGAAAAGCAGCGGGGCATCTCGGTGGCCAGCTCGGTGATGCAGATGCTGTACCGCGACCATGTCATCAACCTGCTGGATACGCCCGGCCACAAGGACTTCTCGGAAGACACCTACCGCGTGCTCACCGCCGTCGATTCGGCGCTGATGGTGATCGACGCGGCCAATGGCGTGGAAGCGCAGACGCGGCGCCTCATCGAGGTCTGCCGCCAGCGCGACACACCCATCATCACCTTCGTCAACAAGATGGACCGCGAGGTGCGCGAACCGCTGGACATTCTTGACGAGGTGGAACGCGAACTGGGCATGCCCTGCGTGCCGATGACATGGCCTGTCGGCCAGGGCAAGTCGTTCGGCGGCATCATGAACCTGCGCACGAAGACCATGACGGTGTTCGAGTCGGGCTCGGAGCGCCGGCCCCAGGATTTCGAGACCATCCCATTGTCGGAGCGCGAGACGCTGCTCAAACGCTTCGGCCACGAGTTCGAGACGGCGGAGCAGAGCATGGAGCTGGCCGTCGGTGCCTCGCCCCACTGGGACCACGAGGCATTCCTCGCGGGCAAGCAGACGCCGGTGTTCTTCGGCTCGGGTGTCAACAACTTCGGTGTGATGGAAGTATTGGAGGCGCTGGTTGACCTGGCGCCCTCGCCCGGCCCGCGCATGAGCCACCTCGTTGTCAACCGGCAGATGGTGGACAAGGAAATTCAGCCCGACGACCAGAATTTTTCAGGCGTCGTGTTCAAGGTGCAGGCAAACATGGACGCCAACCACCGCGACCGCATCGCCTTCGTGCGCATGGCATCGGGCAAATATTCGCCAGGCATGAAGCTCAAGGTGCAGCGTACCGCCAAGGAACTGCGGCCGACGTCCGTGGTCACCTTCCTCTCGCAACGGCGCGAAGCGGTGGACGAAGCTTATGCCGGCGACATCATCGGGTTCACCACGCACGGCGGCGTGCAGTTGGGCGACACGATCACCGACGGCGCCAATTTGCAGTTCACCGGCCTGCCGTTCTTCGCGCCCGAACTGTTCATGACCGTCATCCTGAAGAACCCGCTGCGCACCAAGCAGCTGCAGCAGGGCCTATCCAGGTCTTCCGCCCGCAGATCGGCGGCCCGATGCTGCTGGGCGCCGTGGGCCAGCTGCAGTTCGAAGTCGTGCAGCACCGGCTGAAAGCCGAGTACGACGCGGACGTGCGGCTTGAAGGCTGCCAGTACACCGGCGCGCGCTGGATCACCGCCGACACGCCGGCCGAACTGCGCGCCTTCGTCGATGCGTATCCGCAGCGCATGGCGCTGGACGCGGCCAATGCGCTCGCTTTCTTGTGCACTTCGCCCTACGACGTGCGGCTGGCGCAGGAGCGCTTCCCGAAAATCCACTTCCATCCCCTGCGGGAACACGCCGGACTCGCCTTGCACAACGCGGGCTGAAGCGCAGCGCAGTGCGCATGGATAATGGCCGCTGCTGAAACAAGCGGAGGCGGCAATTGACATTCTTCACCCTGGCACGTTGGCAGGTCCTGGCCGCATGCGCCCCGCGCCTATCTCAACGAGTCCTATCTCTGGTATGCCGAGATGCCTTCGGTCAACGCCGCCTCGTATTCCCGCGTGGACGATTACTTCTACAGCCTGCTCACCCGGCAACTCGATGCCACGGGCCAATACAAGGATCGCTTCAGCTTCATCGCCTCCACGCAGGACGCCGACAGCCTGCTGACGGGCAACAACATCGGCTACGGCGTCCGGTGGGAAACCGACGCCCAGGGCCGCTTGCGCGTCGCGTTCGTCGATGCGGGTTCGCCCGCGCTGTCGGCGGGCCTTGCGCGCGGCGGCGAACTGGTCGAGTTGCAGACGCCCGGTGCGTCCTGGTTCCCGAACGCCCCCGCCACCATCAGCTTCGTGTACCGCACCGCGCCGGCCGCCGCAACGCGCACCGTCACGCTGGCGTCCGCGGCCATGCAGGAAGACCCGCTGCCCCTCGTGCAAACGCTGACGTCCCCGGCCGGCCGCAAGGTGGCCTACCTGCTTTTCAACGCCCATACGACCGGGGCGCAAGACAGGCTCATCCCCGCCATACAGGCGGCGCAGGCCGCGGGCGTGCAGGATGTCGTTCTGGACCTGCGCTACAACGGCGGCGGCTACCTCTACACCGCCTTGACGCTGTCATCGATGCTCGCCGGCAGCACCGCCGACGGCCAGGTGTTCGAGCAACTGCGCTTCAATGACAAGCGCGCAGCTGAGACTGATGCATCCGCCCTGCGTTTCTCGGGCTCGCTGCAGGTCGCCGAGACGAGCTTCCCCGAAGGCACGCCCCTGCCGCGCCTCGCGCTGCCGCGAGTCTTCGTGCTGGCCGGCGCAGGCACCTGCTCGGCGAGCGAGTCCGTCGTCAACAGCTTGCGCGGCGTCGGCATCGAAGTGGTCATCATCGGGCCGACGATTTCGAGCATGCGCTGGGCGCGCCTGCCGAGCGATTGCTGTCGGCCGCGCTGGTGTACGCCGACACGGGCGCCTGCCCGGCCCCGGGTGCTTCCGCGCCGATGTCCTCGCCCCTACTCGCGCCGCAGCTGCAACAGCAGCCGCTGCTGCGAGGCAAGGTGTTCGCCCCCACGGGCCGCTGACCCACGGACCCCGTGGCCATGCGACCCATTTCCGAGATGCCGACCGATGTGGCCGCGGCCATCCACACGGTCCTCTCCGACATCGACGACACCCTCACCACCGGGGGCCGCCTGACGGTGCAAGCCTACGCCGCGCTGCAGGACTTGCGCGATGCGGGCCTGCGCGTCGTGCTCGTCACGGGCCGGCCGGCCGGCTGGTGCGACCACATCGCGCGCATGTGGCCGGTTGACGCGGTCATCGGAGAAAACGGGGCCTTCTACTGCTGGTACGACGCGCAGGCCCACAAACTCAGGACGCGCCATGTCTTCGATGCCGCGCGGCGCGAAAGCAATACGAGCCGCCTGGCCGAAGTGCGTGACACGATCCTGCGCGAAGTACCGGGCTGCGCCATCGCGTCCGACCAGTTCTGCCGCCTTTACGACCTGGCCATCGACTTTTGCGAAGACGTGCCGCCATTGCCCGAGAGCGCGGTGCAACGCATCGTCGCGCTGATGGAGCAGGCGGGCATGACCGCCAAGGTCAGCTCCATCCACGTCAACGGCTGGTTCGGCGAATATGACAAGCTGAGTATGGCGCACCTGTTGATGCGCGAGCGTTACGGCCTGGAACTGGCCGACGAGCGCGATCGCTGCGTGTTCGTCGGCGATTCGCCGAATGACGCGCCGATGTTCGCCTACCTGCCGAACGCCGTGGGCGTGGCCAACGTGAAGCGCTTTGCCCTGCCATCCGGCCAGTCGCCCGCGTACGTGACGCCAGCCGAAGCAGGCGCGGGTTTCGCGCAGCTGGCCCGGCTGCTGATCGAAGCGCGCCGGGTCGGTTAGCGCCTGCCCTTCAAGAGGGCTTCGCCAGCCCCAGCTTCTCGATCAACGCCTTCTCTTTCAGGAATGTCTCCTGCGCAAACTTGGCGTAGCCCGTCGAGCTCATGTACATCGGCAGCATGTCGTAGCGCGCCAGCGCCTGCACGTAACTCGGCTCTTCCATCGCCTTCTTGAAGCCGTCGTGCAGCCGTTTGATCACGGCCGGCGGCGTGCCGCGCGGCGCGCCGATGCCGAAGGGCGAGTTCTGCACGATGTCGATGCCCAGCTCCTTGAGCGTGGGCGCATCGGGGAACTTCGCCAGCCGCTTCTCGCCCCAGGTGTTCAGCACGCGCAACTTGCCCGCCTCCACCAGGGGCGCAAAACCGGTTGAATCCGACGCCGCCATGATGTGTCCGCCCACGATGGCCTGCGACAGGTCGGCGCTGCCCTTGTAGGGGATGTGCTGCAGCTGGATGCCCAGCTTCTGCGCGATCAGCTCCGTGGTGAGGTGCGGGCTGGTCAGCGTGCCGGTGGAGCCGTAGGTCAGGCGCCCCGGGTTGAGCGGCGAGTCGGCCGGCACCACCATGCCGAAGGCGTAACCTGTGACGTTCAACACGTACGCGATGTCCTTCACCGGATCCCACGTGATCTTCGTGGTGTAGGGCAGGCGGAACACGCCGAGCGGGATCTGCGCCAGCGTGTAGCCATCCGGTTGTGCGGTTTGAAGCTGCTGCGCCGGCAAGGTGCCGCCGGCGCCGGGCTTGTTCTCGACGACCACCGGCTGGCCCAGGACCTTGGACGCGTTGTCGGCGAGCGAGCGCATCGTGATGTCGGTCGGGCCGCCGGCCGGGAAGGCGATGATCAGCTTGATGGGCTTGGTCGGAAAGCCTTGCCCCTGGGCGAAGGCGGCGAGGGAAGGCGCGGCGATGCTGGCGGCAGCGAGTCGCACGAGTTGGCGGCGGCGCATGAAGACTCCTCGTGAAAAATACGAAGCTTCCATTGTGTTCCCGCACCCTCTCGCAAGCCGACACCTGAGGGACTTGCAGGCATGAGGGGTTTCCCTGCCTGCGTTTGTAGAATGGCCGCAAGATCCCCTCGCCATGGCAGCCATAGACCTTCCCATCTCCCCGATCGAGCGGCCGCGCCTGTCCGACACGATCTACGGGCACCTGCTGGACGAGATCATGGCCGGCCGGTTCTCGATGGGCGACCGGCTGCCGACGGAAAACCAGCTCGCGCAGCGCTTCTCGGTGTCGCGCCCGGTCGTGCGCGAGGCATTGCAGAGGCTGCAGACCGACGGCGTCGTGATCGCACGGCAGGGCTCGGGCACCTACGTGCAGCGCAGTCCGTCGCAGCGCGTTGCTGAACTCACCAGCCAGGTCAGCCTGCATCATGTGCTGCAGGTGATGGAACTGCGCATGGCGCTGGAGGAGCTGTCCGCCAGGCTCGCGGCGCGCCATCGCACCGACGAACACATCCGTGCGATCGAACAGGCCAGGCAGCAGCTGAGCGACCAGTTAAGCCAGGGCGAGCCGGCGCAAGAAGCCGACTACGCCTTCCATCGCGCCATCGCCGTGGCCTCGGGCAATGCCATGCTGGTCGAGTCGCTGGACCAGCTGGCCGACCGGGTGAAGGGCGGCATGAACGTCACGCTGTCCCTCACGCGTGAGGCCTCCGAACAGCGGCGGCTGCGCGTGCTCGACGAGCACGACCGTATCGTCCACGCGATCCGCATCGGCGACGCCGAGAGCGCATCGATCGCGATGCGCTACCACCTCGACCAGGTGCGTAATCGCCTGCTCGACCGTCACCTGGACCGTTAGCGTCAGCGGGTTTCCGCTGGCGACTTTACAACTTTGCTATATATTGGTAAAGTTGTCAAACAACCTTCTTCCCATCAGAATTCGCTCCCTTTGAAAACCTCCGCGATCAAGCCCGCCGATCTGCGCGGCTCCGTCCTCGCCGTCCCTCCCATGCCGCGCAACGCCAACGGCAGCATCAACCCGCAAGCCAACGCCAAGTTGCTCGAGCACCTGCGGGCCGGGAAGGTCACCACCTTCATGTACGGCGGCAACGCCAACTTCTATAACCTCGGTGTCGCTGAACTCGCCCGCGTGCTGGACGTGCTGACGCCGCTGCTGGCCGAAGGCGACTGGCTGATCCCGTCCATCGGCGCCGATTTCGGCAAGGCCGCGGAGCAGGTCGCTCTGCTGCGCGAACGCGCCTTCCCCACCGCGATGGTGCTGCCGTTGCGCTTTCCCGCCAGCCCCGCGGGCGTCGCGCGCGGCCTGGGCAAGCTCGCCTCGATCTACGGCAGGCCCGTGATCGCCTACGTGAAGGACGAAGGCTATATCGACAACGTCGACCTCGCGGCGCTGGTGCAGGAAGGTTCGGTCTGCGCCGTCAAGTACGCGATCGTGCGCAAGGACCCGCGGCAAGATCCGGTGCTGGCCGACCTCGTGCAGCGCATGGGGCCGGAGCTGATCATCAGCGGCATCGGCGAGCGGCCGGTGATCGATCACTTTCGCAGCTTCGGGCTGCGCGCGTTCACTTCCGGCTCCACCTGCGTGGCGCCCGCGCTGTCCAACAAGATTCGCGAAGCGCTACACGCCAACGACGACGCCACCGCCCGCGCCACGCGCGAGCTGTTCCTGCCGCTGGAAGACGCGCGCGACGCGACATCCCCCATCCGCATCCTGCACGCGGCGGTGGAGCTTGCCGGCATCGCGCCGACCGGGCCCATCGGCGAGTTCCTCTCCGTCATCGAGGACCCGGCGATTCTGGACAGACTGCGCACGGTTGCACTGGACCTGCTGGCGCGCAACCAGGCCCTCTTTAGCGAGAAAGACCCGCAGCGTTTCCTCGCGGAACAGGGCGCGGGCTTCCAGGCGCTGGTGACGACTTCCAAGAACGGGGCGGACGCAACGCTGATGGACGCGATGCCCAACCTGAAGGCCATCGCGCATTTCGGCGTCGGCTACGACACGGTCGATGCAGGCGCCGCGGCCAAGCGCGGCATTGCCCTCAGCAACACGCCCGACGTGCTCAACGACTGCGTCGCCGATGTGGCGATGGGCCTCTTGATCGACGCCGCGCGTGGACTCAGCGCCTCGGACCGCTTCGTGCGCCGGGGCGACTGGCTGAAGGGCCAGTTCCCCCTCACCACGCGCGTCTCCGGCAAGAAGCTGGGCATCGCCGGCCTGGGCCGGATCGGCCAGGCGATTGCCAAGCGCGCGCAAGGCTTCGACATGGACATCCGCTACCACTCGCGCAAGCCGGTGGCGGGCGTGGCTTTCACGCATGAACCGTCGCTGGTTTCGCTCGCGCAGTGGTGCGACTTTCTCGTCGTGATCGTCTCGGGCGGCCCCGCGACGCGGCATCTGGTTTCCGCCGAAGTCATCGAGGCGCTCGGGCCAGAGGGCTACCTCGTCAACGTGTCACGCGGCAGCGTCGTCGATGAGGCCGCGCTGGTGGATGCACTGGTCAACCGCCGCATCGCCGGCGCCGGCCTCGACGTGTTCGAGGACGAGCCGCGAGTACCGCAAGCGCTGATGGCGCTGGACAACGTCGTGCTGCTGCCGCACCTGGCGAGCGGCACGAACGAAACCCGCCAGGCGATGGCCGAGCTGGTGCTGGCCAACCTGCATTCCTGGTTCGATCACGGCCGCCTTGTGACGCCTGTGCCCACGCCCTGACCTGATTCCACAACACTGGAGACCCGCATGACCACCAAGCGCACCACCCTGCACGTCCTGGCCGCCTCGGCGATCCTGGCCTGCAACCTCTTGCCGGCCACGGCCCACGCCCAAGCCTGGCCTAGCCAGCCGATCAAGATCATCGTGCCCTTCCCGGCCGGCGGCGCATCGGACCAAATCGGGCGCATCATGGCCAAGGCGATCGGCGACGAGCTGAAGGTGCCGGTGGTGGTGGAGAACCGCTCCGGCGCCAACGGTTCGGTCGGAGCGACCGTGCTGGCTAAAGCGGCACCCGACGGCAACACGCTGATGGTGGCGAGCATCGGCGTCTTCGCCATCAATGCCGGCCTGTTCAGCAAGCTGCCCTACGACCCGCTGAAAGATTTCGCGCCGATCTCGGTGCTGGTATCCACGCCCAACGTGCTGGTGGTGCCCGCCAACTCGCGCTTCAACACGGCGCAGGAGCTGGCGAAGTACATGAAGCAGAACCCGGGCAAGTTGTCGTACGCGACTTCGGGCGCGGGTTCCTCCGACCACCTCACCGGCGAACTGTTCAAGAAAGTGGTGGGCGGCTTCGCGGTGCACATCCCCTATCGCGGCGGCGCACCGGCGATGCAGGACATCATCGGCGGCCAGGCCGACTTCATGTTCAGCAACCTCGGCCCCGCCATGCCCTTCATCAAGGGCGGCAAGATGAAGGCGTTGATGCTCACCGCGAACAAGCCGGCGCCCCAGCTGCCCGACGTGCCGATCGGCGCCAAGGTCGGCATCCCGCTGGAAGTCACGAGCTGGCAGGCACTGGCCGCGCCCGCAGGCACGCCGCCGGCGATCATCCAGCGTTTGAATGAGATTGCGGTGAAGGGCATGAACGCGCCCGATGTGAAGGAACGCATGGGCAACCAGGCATTCGACATCGTCGCGAACTCGCCGGCCGAGTTCAGCGAGTTTCTGAAGAAGGAAGTGGCGCGGTGGAAGCAGGCGGTGAAGGAATCGGGCGCTGGGATGGATTGAGATTCTGCGCCGGTGATCCGTTCGTTTAGCCTTCTGTTTAGCCGCGTGCGCCCTGGCGGCGTCTTCCGCTGCTAGCTGTTCGGGTGGGGCGACGCGCCCTTTAGGTGCGGCCGCAGTTCTATTAGCCAAAGCCACTGCACTGCGGAAGAGCCGCACTTTCGACGTCTCCCGGTTCTTCGGGTTGTTGGCGCCGTACAAGTGCCAGCCGGCGGCTATAGACACAGCATTTTTCTCGTCTCTAAATACCGCTTTTGTCCCGCTAATGCCTCCAAACTTGCCTTGCAAAACCAAGTGAAGTCCGATTATTTCACCCTTGAACCGCATTGACTTCAACGTATCGGACAGCAAAGTCTGCAGCGCCAATTGCTTATCGGCTTCGTTCATGGGAGGGACCGCCGGATCTAATGCAACAAGGGCATCGCGGGCCAGCCTTGCGGTGTCAACGGCAACTTGGGTCAACCATAACCGCGTGTGCCGGTCAGATCGCAAAACGCTGCATCCTACTGGCGGACGAGCCGCGCCGACCAAGACGAATGTATCGGTAAGACCGGCAGAAGTTCGTGCGCTAGTTATGCCGCGCGCTGCCGGAAGCCGTCGAGCACGTTGACGGCGTTCACGCCGATCTCGGCGACGGCGTAGCCACCCTCGAACACGAACACCGTGGGCAGTCCTGTATCGGCCAGGTCTTCCCCGACGCGCAGGTAGTCCGGGCTTTGCAGTCCGAAGCCCGCCACGGGGTCGCCCGCGAAGGTATCCACGCCCAGCGACACGACCAGCGCCTGCGCGCCGAAGGCAGCAATGCCGCGAAGCGCCTGCGTCATCGCGTCGCGCCAGGTTGCGAAGGTGGCGCCGCGTGGGAGCGGCAGGTTGAGGTTGGCGCCTACGCCCGCGCCGGCACCACGCTCGTCCGCATGGCCCAGGTAGAAGGGGTATTCGGTGCGGGGGTCACCGTGCACGCTGGCGAAGAACACGTCCGGCCTGTCGTAGAAGATGGCCTGCGTGCCGTTGCCGTGGTGGTAGTCGATGTCCAGCACCGCCACGCGCTCCAGCCCCGAGTCGCGCAGCCACTGCGCGGCGCAGGCCGCGTGGTTCAGGAAGCAATAGCCGCCGAAGAAATCCATTCCAGCGTGGTGACCTGGCGGGCGCGTGAGCGCGAATGCGGCGCGGTCGCCGCCGGCCACCGCCTTGGCAGCCGCCAGCGCGCAGTCCACGCCGGTGCGGGCGGCAGTCCATGTGCCCGCCGTCAGCGGGCTGCCCGCGTCGTAGGAGAACAGGCCCAACTTCGCCTGGAAATTGGCGGGCACCACGTCCGAGCGGAAGGTGCGGATCGGCCAGAACGAGGGCATCGCATCGCGCTGCGCATTCGCCGGGTCCAGCGCTACCCATTCGTCCCACGCGCCCGCCAGAAAATCGACGTAGCGCCGCGAATGCACGCGCGTGAGAGCTTCAGACGGGAATTCCGGCGGGGCTTCGATGGGACCGAAGCCGCGGTGCTTCAATTCCCGCAACACATGGTCCACGCGGTCCGGAATTTCGAAGCAAGGCACCAGCTCGCCCCGGAACATCTCCAGCTTGCCGCGATGCAGTTCGTGTTTGTCGTTATAAAAAGTCAACATGGGGGCGGGCTCCTGCCTACGCCCCCAGTATGCGTCAGCAGCCTTCCGGCCGAAGGAGCGGCATCGGGATGCTGCCTGTGACGGTGAGCCTGCGCAGGGGATTGTCCGGATTGAACACCTTGCCCATCAGGTCGATCTCGTGGTTGGGGCGATCGACCGCCGTATTGGTGCCTTCGGAAATGCTGAATTCAACGCCGTTGATGGATATGAACATCGTTTCCAGGATGAAGGTACCGGGGCGATAACGAATGTCGCCATCCATGGTGCCACCGGGCCCCTGCAGGCCGGAGAAGCGGAAGCGGCAGGTTTCCGCAGGGGCGCCGATGGGATTGAATTTGGTGACCTGCGTCAGTGCGATGCTGGTCGTTGAATAGGTTCCGTTCAGCGCGGTCGTGGCCGCATTGCTGACCGCGACACTGGCGGGCCGTGCGGTGGGGACAAGGTCGTCCGGTTCGATGTCGCTGCCGCCACCGCAGGCGGCCAGCAGCGCCGTCGCGACGGCCGGGACAAGAAACCTCATGGTGTGAAACTTCATGGCGCTACCTCAAATGATGGGATGCTTGAGGTTACGAACGGGCACATCGGCCCTTCGTGGGACCATGTCTCGTGGCCCGGTAGGACCACTCTGGCGTGGCGCTTGACCTCGCACACGCCCGTCACGGTTCTTATATGCGCGCGAGCACGGGCCCCAGCGCCACGCCTGTGTGTGTGCCATGCGCCACCACCTGCTCCGGCGAAGCAGCCGCCACGACCCGGCCTCCGGCGTTGCCGCCTTCGGGGCCCAGGTCGATGACCCAGTCGGCTTCGGCAATCACGTCCAGATCGTGCTCGATCACGATCACGCTGTGGCCGCCGTCCACCAGCCGGTGCAGCACGCGCACCAGCTTCTCGACGTCCGCCATGTGCAGGCCCACCGTTGGCTCGTCCAGCACGTACAGCGTGTGCGGCGCCTTCTGGCCGCGGCGCGTGATGTCGTCGCGCACCTTGGAGAGTTCGGTCACCAGCTTGATGCGCTGCGCCTCGCCGCCCGACAGCGTGGGTGACGGCTGGCCCAACGTGAGGTAGCCCAGCCCCACATCCTCGAGCAGCTTCAGCGGATGGCTGATGTTGGGCATCGCGGAGAAGAATTCCACCGCCTCGTCCACTTCCATCTGCAGCACGTCGCCGATGTTCTTGCCGCGCCAGGTGACTGCAAGCGTTTCGGGGTTGAAGCGCGCGCCGTGGCAGGATTCGCAGGGCACCTTCACGTCCGGCAGGAAGCTCATGCCGATGGTGCGCAGGCCCTGGCCTTCGCAGGTGGGGCAGCGGCCTTCGCCGGTGTTGAACGAGAAGCGGCCCGGGCCGTAGCCGCGTGCCCGCGCTTCCAGCGTGTCGGCGAAGAGGCGGCGGATCGTGTCCCAGAAGCCGATGTAGGTGGCCGGGCAGGAGCGCGGCGTCTTGCCGATGGGCGTCTGGTCCACTTCCAGCACGCGGTCGACGACCTGGTAGCCGTCGAGGCCGCTGCAGCCCACCCATGCGGGATGCTTGCCGCGGTCGTCGGCGTCGCGGCCTGCCTTGGTGTAGCGTTGTTGCACCGCTGCCTGCACGTTGTGCAGCAGCACGTCGCGGGCGAGCGTGGACTTGCCGGAGCCGGAGACGCCGGTGACGGCGACGAGGCGGTACAACGGGATGTCGACGTCGATGCTCTGCAGGTTGTGGAGGTCGGCGCCACGAAGATGCAGGCGCGGGCTACCCTCACCCCTGCCCTCTCCCAGAGGGAGAGGGAGCAAAGCCAGGGGAGACACGCTCTCTCTCAACATGCTCCCTCTCCCCTTTGGGGAGAGGGCTGGGGTGAGGGGCAGCACGGCCCGACGCGGCTTCACCGGATGTTTCATCGCGTGCAGCAGGTAGCGCCCCGTCACCGACTCTTCCACGGCCGAAATGTCGCTCGCCGAGCCCTGCGCAATCACCCTCCCTCCGCGCTTGCCCGCGCTCGGCCCGATGTCGATGATGTGGTCGGCGCGGCGGATGGTGTCCTCATCGTGTTCCACCACCACCAGCGTGTTGCCCTTGTCGCCGAGCTTGTGCAGCGCGTTCAGGAGGATCTGGTTGTCTCGCGCGTGCAGGCCGATCGTCGGCTCGTCCAGTACATAGCAGACGCCCTGCAGGTTGGAGCCGAGTTGCGCGGCCAGCCGGATGCGCTGCGCCTCGCCGCCCGACAAGGTCGGCGCGCCGCGGTCCAGCGTGAGGTAGCCCAGGCCCACCTCCTCGAGAAACTCCAGTCGGCTCCTGATCTCGGGGATGAGATCGCGCGCGATGCCTTCCTCGCGCACGCTCATCACGCCATTGACCTGCAGGCTTTCGATCCAGCGGCGCACGTCCACCACCGACAGCGCCGCGATCTCCGCGATACCTGTCTTGTCGAACTTCACGTTGCGTGCCTGCAGGTTGAGGCGCGCGCCGTGGCAAGCGGGGCAGGCCTCGTCGACAACGTCTTCCACGTCCGGCTCGCCGAAGGTCTGCTCGCGGCCCTTGTTGTCGTCGGCCTGCACGGTGTCGTCGAAAGCCTTGCGCTGCTCGCGCGTGAGCTTGACGCCCGTGCCTACGCATTCCGGGCACCAGCCATGCTTGCTGTTGTAGGAGAAGAGGCGTGGGTCGAGCTCGGGGTAGCTGGTGCTGCACACTGGGCAGGCGCGCCGCGTCGAGAACACCTCTACCTTGCCGATGTGGTGGTGCGAACCCAGGCCCGTCAGCATCGCACCCTTCAGGCCGTCCAGCGGCGCCAACACATGCAGCACGCCTTTGCCGTGCTCCAGCGCGACGGTGAGCTTCTCGCGCAGCAGGGCCTCGTTCTCGGGCTTGATGTCGAGGTCGCACACCGGCAGTTCGATCGTGTGTTCCTTGAAGCGGTCGATGCGGGGGAAGCCCGTCGTCGGCAAGAAGTTGCCGTCCACGCGCAGGTGGGTGTAGCCGCGCGGTCGTGCCCAGTCGGCGAGCTCGGTGTACACGCCCTTGCGGCTGATGACGAGCGGCGCCAACAGCCCGATGTGCTGGCCGCGGTAACGCTTCATGATCTGCGCGGCGATGCTGTCCGGCGACTGCGGCCGCACCTCGGCACCTTCGTTGACACAATGCTGCACGCCCAGCTTCACGTAGAGCAGCCGCAGGAAGTGCCAGACCTCCGTGGTGGTGCCCACGGTGGACTTGCGCCCGCCGCGCGACAGCCGCTGCTCGATCGCCACCGTCGGCGGGATGCCGTACACCGCATCCACTTCCGGTCGGCCCGCCGGCTGCACGATGCTGCGCGCGTAGGCGTTCAGCGATTCGAGATAACGGCGCTGGCCTTCATTGAAGAGGATGTCGAATGCGAGCGTCGACTTGCCGGAACCCGAAACCCCCGTCACCACGCTGAACTTGTTGTGCGGGATGTCGACGGTCATCGACTTCAGGTTGTGTTCGCGCGCATTGACGATCTGGATGGCGTTGGGCCGTGCCGCGCGCATCTCCTCGCCGTTCTTTTGGCTCAGCGCGTAGCTGGCGGCGCGCTCCTCGAGGGTGAACGAGCCCAGGCCCAGGGTGCTGTCGTACTCGCGCAGCGCCTTGGCCGTGTGCGAACTCGCGTGCAGCTTCACCTCCTCGGGCGAACCTTCCGCGACGATCAGGCCGCCCGCGTCACCGCCTTCGGGGCCGAGGTCG
>JAQZBU010000166.1 GCA_029237735.1 Ramlibacter sp.
GAACACCGGTGCCGTCGGCGCACGCTGCTGCGCCTTCGCTTCCTCCCACAAGCCTTTCCAGACGTGCGGCTGGTAGGGCAGCAGCCTCTCAAAACCGAATCGGCGCAACAGCCCGGGCGCGATGTGGCACGCCACCTGCGCGGCTTCGATCGCGATCGTGCCGCTGCCGCAGCACGGGTCGTACAGCGGCGCCTGCGCATCCCAGCCGCTGGCGGCGATCATGGCGGCGGCCAGCGTTTCCTTCAGCGGCGCCTCGCCCTTGTCCTCGCGCCAGCCGCGCTTGAACAGCGGCTCGCCCGACGTGTCGATGTAGAGCGTCGCGTGGTCGCTCGTCAGGTGCGCGTAGATGCGCACATGCGGCCACTGGGTGTCGACGCTGGGCCGCTCGCCGCTCTTGTGGCGGAACCGGTCGGCCACCGCATCCTTGATCTTCAGGCCCGCGAAGTTCAGGCTCTTGAGCGGGCTGTGCTGCGCCGTCACTTCGACCTTGAAGGTCTCCTTGTTGGTGAACCAAATTTCCCAGGCCACGGCGCTGGCGGCCTCGTACAGGTCCTGCTCGGCGCGGTACGGCGTGTGCGACAGCTGCACCAGCACGCGCTGCGCGAGTCGGCTGTGCAGGTTGATCCGCATGGCCTCGCGCCAGGAGGCGCGCAGCGTGATGCCGCCGCGGCCGGTCAGCAGGTCGTCGCCGGCCAGGCCCGTCAGCCGGTGCACCTCGTCGGCGAGGAAGCCCTCAACGCCGGCGGCGCAGGGCAGGAAGAGTTGCAGCTGGTTCACAAGGCTTTTCGCAGGTTGGCGGGCGCGATGCGCAGCGCCTCACGGTATTTGGCCACGGTGCGGCGCGCGCACTCGATCCCCTGCTCCTTGAGCATGTCGGAGATCTGGCTGTCCGATAGCGGCTTCTTCAGGTTCTCGGCGGCGACGAACTGCTTGATCAGCGCGCGCACGGCAGTGCTCGACGCGTTGCCGCCGGTCTCCGTGCCCAGGGCCGAGCCGAAGAAGTACTTGAGCTCGAAGGTGCCGTAGGGCGTGGCCATGTACTTGGCCGTGGTGACGCGGCTGATGGTGGACTCATGCAGGCCCAGCTCGTCGGCGATCTCGCGCAGCACCAGCGGGCGCATTGCCAGCTCGCCGTGCACGAAGAAGTTGCGCTGGCGCTCGACGATGGCATTGGACACGCGCAGGATGGTGTCGAAGCGCTGCTGGATGTTCTTGATGAACCAGCGCGCCTCCTGCAGCCGTTGCTGCAGCGCCTGGTAGCCCTCGCCCTTGTGTGATTTGAGCGCGCCCGCATAGATGTCGTGCACGCGCAGCCGCGGCATGACGTCCGGGTTGAGCTGCACGCGAAAGCGCGCCTGCGGGCCGCGGCTGATCTTGGTGACCAGCACGTCGGGCACCACGATGTTGCGCTCCACGTCCACGAAGCGCCGCCCCGGCTTGGGCTCCAGCCGCGTGATGAGGCCGATGGCCGCGCGCACCATCGCATCGCTGTCGCCAGTGCTCTGAGTCAGGCGCTTGATGTCGCGCCGGGCCAGCAGTTCCATCGGCTGCGCGCAGATGCGCAGCGCCGTGGCGCAGGCCGGCGGCGCGTCACCGTCTTCCTGCATCGCCTTGAGCTGCAGCGTCAGGCATTCGGCCAGCGATCGCGCGCCCACACCCACCGGCTCCAGGTGGTGCAGCAGGCGCAGCGCCATTGTGAAGCGGTGCACCAGCTCTTCCTGCTGCTCGAGGTCTTGCGGGGCGAGGCCGGCCGCGAGCGATTCGATCGATTCGTCCAGGTAGCCGTCGTCGTTGAGCGACTCGATCAGGAACCGCAGCGCGCAGCTGTCCTCCTCCGACAGGCGCATGCCCAGCGCCTGCCGGTGCAGGTGCGCCTGGAGCGACTCCTGCCCGCGGGCGATCTCCGTGGCGTCGAGTTCGTCGTCGCCGGAGAGGTTGTTTTTGCGCGGCTGTGCATCGCCGCCCCACTCGCCATCGTCGGGTACGACTTCGGTGCTGCCGTCGCCCTCCCAGTTCGGCGCCTCGAGATCGGGCGCCGGGCCTTCGGTTTCCGTGGCGGCAGTTCGCGTGTCATCGCCGGGAGGGGGCGCGTAGTCGGCGAATTCGGCCTCGCGCTCTTCCTGCGGCGGTGGCGCATCTTCCTTGTCCAGGCCGAACTCCTCGCGGGGGGCCTCGTCCTGGTTCAATTCCAGAAACGGGTTCTCGTCGAGCATCTGCTCGACCTCCTGCGAGAGCTCGAGCGTGGACAGCTGCAGCAGGCGGATCGACTGCTGCAGCTGCGGCGTCAGTGCCAGGTGCTGCGAAACGCGGAGGGATAAGCCCTGCTTCATCAGGAACGACCGTTCACGATCACATCCGGAAGTGCTCGCCGAGATAAACCCTGCGCACGTCGGCGTTGTTGACGATCTCGGAAGGCGTGCCCTGGGCCAGCACGTTGCCGTCGCTGATGATGTAGGCGTGATCGCAGATGCCCAGCGTTTCGCGCACGTTGTGGTCGGTGATCAGCACGCCGATGCCGCGCGACTTCAAAAAGCCGATGATCCGCTGGATCTCGATCACCGCGATCGGGTCGATGCCGGCGAAAGGCTCGTCCAGCAGAATGAAGCGCGGTTGCGTGGCTAACGCGCGGGCAATCTCCACGCGGCGGCGCTCGCCGCCGGAGAGCGCCAGGGCGGGCGAATCACGCAGGTGGTCCACACGCAGATCCTGCAGCAGGGCCATGAGGCGCTTGTCGATCTCGGCGCGTGCCAGCGGCTGGCCATCTTCGCCGCGCTGCAGCTCGAGCACGGCGCGCACGTTTTCCTCGACATTGAGCTTGCGGAAGATGGACGCTTCCTGTGGCAGGTACGACAGGCCCAGGCGCGAGCGCCGGTGGATGGGCATGTGCTCGACAGAGCGGCCATCGATGGAAATCTCGCCGGCGTCGGCGCGCACCAGGCCCACGATCATGTAGAACGATGTCGTCTTGCCCGCGCCGTTGGGCCCGAGCAGCCCCACGACCTCGCCCTTGGCGACATCCAGCGACACATCCTTGACGACCTTGCGGCTGCCATACGCCTTCTGCAGGTGACGCGCCTGCAGCCGACTCTGGCCGGGCGGCGGCGTGGTGTTGCGCCAGTCCGGCGCCGGATCGCTCACTTCTTGCCCCCATCGATGCTGGTGCTGGGGCGCAGCTGGGCCGGCGCGGCGGGCACCGCGGGCGCCGAGGCGCCGGGCTTCGGTGCTAGGACCGCACGCACGCGCCCGCCCGTCGCGGGGCTGGCAGCGCCACCGTCGACGGAGAACACGTCGGTGGTGTTGTCGTAGACGATCAGGCTGCCCGTCAATTCGTCGGCCAGCGTTGCGCCGCGAAAGCGCCGCATCTCGGCGCGCTTGATGAACTTCACGCGATCTGCCCGCCCGTCGTACTCGATGGTTTCGCCCTCGCCCTCGATGAACTCATCCACGCCTTCGCGTTTTTGACGAAAGAAGGCCAGCTTGCCCGGCTCCGCCGTGACGACGCCGTGCTGATAGCCCTCCGCGTCCTGCTTCACCTCGACCCGGGCTCCACGGATGACGATGGTGCCCTTGGTCATGACCACGCGGCCGGTGAACACGCTGACCTGTTTAAGGTCGTCGTAGCGCAGCGCATCGGCTTCGATGTTCATGGGCTTGCCCCTGTCGGCCCTTTCGGCATGGGCCGCGGCCCCGGTGAGCGCAACGGCAAGCGAGAAAAGTAGGGAAGCGTACAGATGTTTCATAGAGGCATGAATCTTGCTGTGCATTGTAGCCAGCGAAAAGCAAAAAGCCCGCTCGGGCGGGCTTTTTGCTTAGGCTTTACGGCAGGGCCGCTCAGCGTGCCTTGCGGGTTTCAGCGATGAGGTAATCGGTGACCTGCAAGGCGCGGTCCATGTTGCGGGCCAGTTCGCCGTCGGTGTAGTAACGCCCGGCGATGCCCAGGGCCGGCACACCGCTCACCTTGAACTGGTCTTGCACCTGGGACGCGCGCCGGGCCTTGCTGGAAACCGAGAACGAGTTGTACAACTCTCGGAACTTGGCCTTGTCCAGCCCCTGCTTGTCCACCCATTCGACGATCTGCTCCTCGCGGGCCAGCCCGGCGCGTTCGGCATGGATGGCATGGAACACCTTGGCGTGCAGCGGGTCCAGCTTGCCCATGGCTTCCAGCGTATAGAACAGGCGCTGCTGCGGCACGAAATCGTCGCGGAAAGCCACAGGCACGCGCCTGACCACCACGTCGGCCGGCAGCCGCTGCATCCAGGCATTGAGCTTGGGCTCGAAGGCGTTGCAGTGCGGGCAGCTGTACCAGAAGAACTCGATCACCTCGATCTTGCCGGGCGGCGCGTCGGTGTTGACGGGCTTGCCCAGGGTCAGGTATTCAACCCCGTCTTCGGGCTTCTTGGCCTGCGCCCAGGCCATGCCGGGCAGGCCGAGGGCGGCGGTGGCCAGGACGCCGGCGGCGCCTGCGGAAAACTCACGTCGATTCATTTCTTGATCACTCCTTCTCAATGGGGGTCTGAGGCCTGCTCAGCCGGAAGGTTCCGTTTGGCGCCCCAAGAAATGCGGCTACCGCTGCACGCGCACCAGGGCGGTCTCGACGCCGCTGGCTTCCAGTCTTTCCTTGCTGCGGTCGGCGTCGTCCTTCTTGTCGAACGGGCCCACTCGCACGCGGAACACCTGGCGGCCGGACTGCTCGCGCTCGGTTACTTTGGCCTCGATGCCCATGAGGGACAGCTTGGCGCGCTGGGCCTCTGCGTCTTCAGGCGTGCGGAATGCGCCGGCCTGCACGAAATAGAAGAACGGGTCACTGCCGATCGCGGCCGAGCGCGCGGACGCCAGTTCGCCCAGCGGGTCAACCGACCGCGCGGTGGCTTTCGGCACGCTCGCGGGCGCGGCGGGGATGGCGGGTGCGGGGATGGTCGCCACCGGCGGCGCGGGCGCGATCACGCCGGGCGCGGGCGCGAGCGCCTTGGCCGGGTTTTTGCCGTACAGCGGGGCGTTCGGGTCCCAGTCGCGGTTCTTGCGCACTTCGGCCGCGTCCTGCTCTGCGGTGCGGCTCTGGCCCTTGTTGAGGAAGGGGACCGGTACCTTGGTCACGTAGACGGCGACGGCCAAGGCCGCGGCCAGGCCCAGCACCACCCCGATGATGATGCCGACGATGACGGAGCCTGCCTGACTGTTTTTCACTGCGTTGTTTCCTGCCGCACGCGGCTTACATCTTGCTGGGAGCGCTGACGCCCAGCACCGCCAAACCATTTTGCAATACCTGCGCCGTGGCGGCGACCAGCGCCAGGCGCGCGTTGCGCACCGGCTCGTCCTCCACCAGGATGCGCTCGGCATCATAGTAGCTGTGGTAGGTGGCCGCCAGCTCGCGCAGGTAGAAGGTGACGTCATGCGGCGCGAAATCAACGGCCGCATCGCGCAGCATCTCCGGGTACTTGGCCAGCTGCAGCATCAGCGCCAGGGCCTGCGGGCTCTGCAGCGGCGTCAAGTCTGCATCGGCCAGCCGCACCGCGTCGCCGCCCCAGGCCGCCAGCACCGAGCAGATGCGGGCGTGGGCGTACTGCACGTAGTAGACGGGGTTGTCGTTGTTCTTCGCCACCGCCAGATCGACGTCGAACGTGTATTCGGTATCCGCCTTGCGGGAAGCCAGGAAGAACCGCACGGCGTCCTTGCTGGTCCACTCGATGAGGTCGCGCATCGTGACGTAGCTGCCCGCGCGCTTGGAGATTTTCACCTCCTCGCCCCCGCGCATCACCCGCACCATGGTGTGCAGCACATAGTCGGGGTAGCCCTGGGGGATGCCGACGTTCGCGGCCTGCAGCCCGGCGCGCACCCGTGCGATCGTGCCGTGGTGGTCGGTGCCCTGGATGTTCACGACCTTGGTGAAGCCGCGCTCCCACTTGCTGATGTGGTACGCCACATCCGGCACGAAGTAGGTGTAGCTGCCGTCGCCCTTGCGCATGACGCGGTCCTTGTCGTCGCCGTACTCGGTTGACTTCAGCCACAACGCGCCATCGTGCTCATAGGTTTTGCCCGCCTCGCGCAGGCGCTGCACCACCGTATCGACCTTGCCGCTGGTGTACAGGCTTGATTCGAGGAAGTAGTGGTCGAACTTCACCTCGAAGGCCTTCAGGTCCAGATCCTGCTCGTGGCGCAGGTAGGCCACGGCGAACATGCGGATGCCGTCCAGGTCGTCAATGTCGCCGCTGGCGGTGAATTCGCGGTCATCGGCCCGCACGGTCTTCCTGGCGAGGAAGTCGTTGGCGATGTCCTGGATGTACTCGCCGTTGTAGGCGGCATCCGGCCATGTCGGATCACCCGGCTTCACGCCCCGCGCGCGCAGCTGCGTGCAGGTGGCCAGCGTGGCGATCTGCACGCCCGCATCGTTGTAATAGAACTCGCGATGCACGTCCCAGCCCTGGGACTGGTAGAGGTTGCAGATCGCGTCGCCCAGCGCGGCCTGGCGGGCATGGCCCAGGTGCAGCGGGCCGGTGGGATTGGCCGAGACGAACTCCACCATCATGTGCTGTCCGTGGGCAGGCTGCGTGCCGAACGCCGCGCCGGTGGCCAGTACTTCTTTCACGACTTGCTGCTTGGCCTGGGCTTTCAGCTTGATGTTGAGGAAGCCGGGGCCGGCGATGTCGATGGCTTCGACCCACTGGCGGAACGGCTGCGCCTCGAGCAAGGCCGCGCGCAGACTCTCGGCCACCTGGCGCGGGTTCATCTTGAGCGGCTTGGCCAGCTGCATCGCGGCTGTGCAAGCCAGGTCCCCGTGCGCGGCGACCTTGGGCGATTCGAACGCCGCCTTGTCGGCCGCGCCGGGTAACAGTTTGTCGAGCTCCGCAGCCAGGCTACGGAGCAATTCTTGTTTGACGAGGAGCATCGTGGGATTTTACGGGTCGGGGCCGCGGTGCCGCCCGAGGTCATCGGAGTGCCCCCCGGCCGCGTTATGCTGGCATCCCATCTCGGGATTGCTCCCCAAACCTCCAGGAGAAACCATGAAGAAATTCGTCAGCCTCATGACCCTTGGCCTTGCAATGTCCGTCGGCAGCGCCTTCGCCGCCAGCCACGCCGGCGCCCCCATGGCCGGAGCTTCCGCGCCAAAGGCCAGCGCCTCGGCCCCCGCGATGACCAAGCAACAGACCAAGATGGGCGACTGCAACGCGCAAGCCAAGGAAAAAGCCCTCAAGGGCGACGAGCGCAAGGCATTCATGAGCACCTGCCTGAAGGGGGCCAGCGACGCGCAAAAGGCGCAGCAAGCCAAGATGAAGAGCTGCAACAAGGACGCCGGCGACAAGAAGCTCAAGGGCGACGAGCGCAAGAAGTTCATGAGCCAAATGTCATGCCGGGCTCGACCCGGCATCCATGGTGGCATGGCACGATGGATTGCGGGTCAAGCCCGCAATGACAGCCATGGTGCCTAGAGGATCGTCTCGTACAGATCCAGCCAATCTGGATTCGCTTTTTCTATCAGTGCCACTTTCCACTCACGCTTCCAGTTCTTCATCTGCTTCTCGCGCTGGATTGCGCCTTCAATGGACGGCGTTGAATCGAACCAGACGAGGGAGTGCACGGCGTATCGGGATGTGAATCCTTCAAAGGCGCCTGTTTTGTGCTGGTAGACCCGCTGGATGAGATTGCTGGTGACGCCGAGGTACAAGGTGCCGTTCTTGGCGCTGGCCATCAGGTAGACGAAGCAGTTCATCTTTGTTTTTGTCGTGCCGGTTGACGATTTTCGTTGTCATGCCGGACTTGATCCGGCATCCACTCTACTTGTCATGCCGGGCTTGACCCGGCATCCATGGTGGCGTGGCACGATGGATTGCGGGTCAAGCCCGCAATGACAGTCTGGGAGCCCGCAATGACGGTGTGGGAGCCCGCAATGACACTTGAGGGGCTACTTCGCGCCGAAGCCCCGCGCCAGGAACACCGCCGCGATCGGGATGATCGCGATGATGTGCGCCTGGATCATCACCCACTTGCGCGCGTCGCGGATCTGCGCGTCGCTCGGCAACGCACCGGTGGCCGCGAGTTCGCGCCTCCAGCGCCGGTACATGAGGGTGGGCTTGATCGACATCAGCGCCACCACGACGAACATGCCGAGCTTGAGGTGGAGCAGCCAGTTGGTCCAGTACCAGCCGCCGCCCTTGAAGCCCCAGTACGTGCGCGCCAGGCCGCTCAGCAGCACCAGCACGGCGGCGATGCCGTAGATCAGGTCGACCCGCACGAGCCGCTCGACTACGCGCGCGTTCATCCATTCGGTGCGGCAGATCGCGGCCTCGCTGGAGATGAACACAACCATCGAAAGGATGGCAAGGATGTGGATGTAGGCGAGGATGGCTTCCAGGGTCATCGGGTGGGTTCCTAGGCTTTCCAGAAATCGGGCTGGCTGAAGTTGTGCTTCAAAAAATCGATCCACAACCGCACGCGCAGGGGCAGGTGCTTGCGCTGCGGAAAGACGGCGTAGATGCCGTTGGGCGGCGCCGCGAATTCTGCCAGCACTTCGGTCAGGCGGCCGGACCCGATCTCGCTTTCCACTTCCCAAGTGCTGCGCCAGGCGATGCCCCAGCCCGCCAGGCACCAATCGTGCAGCACCTGCCCGTCGGAGCAGTCCAGCGGGCCACCGGGCTTGAGGTGGATGACCTCATCGCCATCGGTGCGCGGCACCCGGAAGGCCCATCCGCGCGTCTGCGACGCGTCGCTCGACAGCGTGAGGCAGTCGTACTTCACCAGTTCATTGGGATGCTGCGGCGTGCCATGGCGCTTGAGGTAATCGGGCGTCGCTACGCACAGGCGGCGGTTGTCGGCCATGCGGACGCTCACCAAGGATGAGTCGGGCAGGTCGCCGACACGCACCGCGCAGTCGAACCCTTCACCGGCCAGGTCGACGACACGGTCGCTGAGGTTGAGCGAAATGGTCACGTCCGCGTGAAGCGCGCGGAACTTGGGGACCAGCGGCGCGACATGCCGCCGCCCGAACCCCGCCGGCGCAGTGATGCGCAGGTGGCCGCTGGCCTTGACTCCGCCGGCGCTGACGCTGGCCTCGGCGTTGGAGATGTCGGCCAGCAGGCGCTGGCAATCCTCCAGGAAGGCGCTGCCCTCGTGAGTGAGCGTGATGCGGCGCGTGGTGCGCACCAGCAGCTTCACGCCCAGCCGCTCCTCCAGCGCATCGAGCCGGCGCCCCATGATCGCGGGCGCTACGCCCTCGGCCTTCGCCGCCGCCGTCAGGCTGCCGCGTGTGGCCACCGACACGAAGGATTCAAGCTGCTTGAGTTTGTCCATGCAGCGCAGATTATGCGCATGCAAGTGTGGAATCGGCGAGTTTTTGGCGTCTATTGCGACACGGCGACGATCCCTCGTGACTGGAGCGAGGCGATCGCCTGGTCGCTATAGCCCACCTCGGCCAGGAGCTCACGCGTGTGCTCGCCGAGCTTGGGTGGCTGCAGCCGCAGGCCCGGCCGCTCGCCGCCGAGTGTCAGGGGCAACAGCGGCACCGTCGCCGCGCGGCCATCGGGCAATGTCAGCGGTGCCA